>PMST01000673.1:802-9249 GCA_003168295.1 Actinomycetota bacterium | reverse complement strand
CAACTGACTACCTACTCGCGGCCGATGAGTACGTTGATGTCAACAACAGTTGTTTTGCGCTCGGTGATTAGCTGGCCCCGGTTAGGAGATCCCTGCCGTGTAGTTCTCCATGATCTCAGCGCCGGTCAGCACTCTTGGATAGATCGCCACCTCATCCAGCCCGCCGGTGAAGAAGCTGTTTCTGTCTCGCGTGGCGAAACGAACGGGAGCGCTGCCATCAGCGGGCACTATGTCGTACGTGCCGTACAGCGTGCCGGGGTCGGGTGGGCCCTTCCGCAGCACGCCATTCTTGTAGATACGGACGCCCGCCAGCGTGGTGTCCATATCTCCCGGGTCGTAGACCCCGACAACATGAATCCACTCCGCTGGCGTCAGCGCGTCCTCGAAATAGGCCCCGGCCCCTTCTCCACCTGAAGGGTTCCAGATGTACGCGGAGATGCGGTTGGGACGGGCCGTGTCCTGGCTGTAGAAACGCAGCCCCCATTCCTCGATGCCAGGCATGCCCTTACCGAACCAGTGAACGTACGGGTTGTCGGTCTCACCTGAGAAAACGAGCGCATCGGGTCGCATCCAGACCTCAACAGTCAGTCCCGCGCCGCTGGTCGGCTGGCTGAACGACCGGCTGTCCGGATCGGGCACCTCCACGTAGTCACCTGAATCGGGCCCGTTGAATCCAACGGCAGTATCCGGGTCGTTTCTAATGGCGCCCGGCTGCCCAAACGACGGCTTACCGTAGTACGTTCCACCGTTGCCATTGCCTGACGAATCGAAGGCGGTGGGACCACCGGCCTCTCCTAGACGCCAGTAGCCGGCGGGCCCTTTCGCCAAGACGATCTGGCTGTAGGAATCGCTGCCACTCCCGATACTCAACTACGTGGACACCCCGACTCTGATGACACCACAGCATCCTTGAGATCATCGCGACTCATCTGACCTTAAGATATCACGTCGGCCATTGCCGGCCTCGCATTCGATGCGGGCACTTCTTGGTCGGGACAGATCTGGTCAGGTCCCGAACGGGACTGCACCACCAAGGTCGGCTAGCTCATCTACCGGGGCTTTCTCATTCCCGGCGGCGGCACGCCGCGACGTCGCCAGACCGTGACGGACCCGTCACGGCCAGGATGAGAAAGGGCTCACTGGTCACTGCCCGCAGCGGGGGTTCGGGGTCCTGGGTATGGCGACGCGCCCTGACCGCCATCATGCGTCCCGGCGGTCCAGCAGCGTCCAGGCGATGGCGTACACGATGNNCCGGCCTGGGTCGGCCAGAACTCGGTGACCGGGTTGCGCCATGAGTCCGGCAGCGCCTGGGCGATCCCAGGGAGGACGAGCAGGACGGCGATCATGCTGGCGATGGCGGCGGCCGGGTGCCGGAGCAAGGCCCCCGCCGCGACGCTGAGCACCGCCAGGGCGGCCAGGTACAGCCCTCCTCCCGCCACCGCCCGGGCTACCCCGGGATCGCCGAGCGCCGCGTGGGGGGCATGGCCGCTGATGAGGGCCTGGCCCACAAAGAACGCCACGAAGCAGGTGACCTCGCCCACGACGAAGGTCACCCCGGCGAAGACCAGCGACTTGGCTGCCAGTACCCGGCCTCGCTTCGNNGATGGCCACCCCCGCCTGGCTGTACCCGGTCGGGTCCCAGCTCAGCTTGCCGGAGGCGCTGAACTTGGCGTAGCCGTGGGCGGTGGCCGCGCTGATAGCGGCTCCCAGGCCGATGCCGAGCACGACGGTCGCGGTCAGCGCCCAGAAGGTCGACCGGACCGAACGGAGCTTGGTCCACTCCGAGCGCAGCACGTCGGCGAAGGTGGCTGCGCGGAAGGCGGCCCGGTGGTCCGGGCCGGTGCGGGCGATCGCGGCGTCGGTCATGGGGTCGCCCCGGCCGCCTGGTACTCCACGCTGTCTCGGGTCAGTTCCATGAACGCCTCCTCCAGCGAGGCCCGGACGGTGGCGCCGGCCTCGCGGCAGCGGGCGGCCAGCTCGGCCGCCTGGGGGCTGCGGACGTGCACCGACTGCTGGGAACTGGACCGGACGAACTCGTCCACGCTGGTATCGGCGATCAGCCGGCCCTTGCCGATCACCAGCAGGTGGTCGGCGGTCAGGGCCATCTCGCTCATCAGGTGGCTGGAGACCAGCACGGTGCGGCCCTCGGCGGCTTGCGCCCGCATGAGGGTCCGGACCCAGTGGATGCCGTCGGGGTCGAGGCCGTTCACCGGTTCGTCGAAGATGAGCACGGCCGGGTCCCCGAGGAGCGCCGAGGCGATGCCGAGCCGCTGGCTCATGCCCAGCGAGAAGCCCTTCGCCCGGCGCCTGGCCACGTCCTCCAGACCGACGGTGCGGAGCACCTCATCCACCCGGCTGCGGGCGATCCCGTTACTCTGGGCCAGGCATAGCAGGTGGTCGCGGGCCCGGCGGCCGCCGTGCAGCGCCTTGGCGTCGAACAGGGCGCCCACCTCGCGCATGGGTGCCGGCAGGTCGCGGTAGCTGCGCCCGCCTACGGTTACCGAGCCCTGCGTCGGCGCGTCCAGGCCCAGGATCATCCGCAGGGTGGTGGTCTTCCCGGCGCCGTTCGGGCCGAGGAAGCCGGTGACCATCGCGGGCGGGATGGAGAACGACAGGTCGTTGACGGACATGGTGGAGCCGTAGCGCTTGACCAGGCCGTGAGCTTCGATCATCGCTCTACAGCGAACGGGAGGGCCATGTCGCGGTAGGGCTCCCCGGTGCCCAGTGCGCTGGCGAGATAGGTGATGCGCAGGCCGAGGTCTGCGGGCGTGAGGGCCAGACGATCACCCTCGTGCTCCTGCTTCGGCTCCTCCGCCCAAGCGTCCAGCGACCCGGTGGCGAGCTGCCAGTGCACCACCTCGTCCCCCGCATCCGGATCCGGTAGCGCGACGAACGCCTCCAGATGCGCCGGCTCGGTCCGCAACGTCAGCTCGGGATAGTGCGACGCGAGAGATTCCGCTTGCGCGGTAGGGACTGGCGCACACCATTCGATCGGGCCATCGCCGTCGGCGTTCACCAGACCCCACCAGATGCAGAACGCCGCGCCTTCTCGTCCTTCGATCTTCGGGAGCGGGCGCTCGCGCAGGATCGCGATGAACTCCTTGCCGAACGCCCACATCTCCTGCTCGGCGACGTTGCGCTTGAGACAGAGCAGGCTCCGCTCGGGCATCTCACGCGTGGCGACTTCCCACATGACAGGCCTCTTCCCGCTCAATCGGCCGACGAGGTAGTCGGCCAGCTCACGCCGCGCGTCGTGTGCCGCTTCGGCGTCGCGCCAGTGCTCGGCGATGCGCGTCGCCGCATCGGCCGGATCGCCCGCGAGCAGCTCCTTGATGGCCGCGAGCGGCAACTGCAACTGGCGCAGCATCACGACAAGGCGTGCCTGGTCGAGCTGGGCCGTGCCGTAGTAGCGATAGCCAGACGCCTGATCGACGCGCGAAGGCACCAGCACCCCGCGCTCGTCGTAGAGGCGCAGTGCCTTCAGTGAAAGGCGGGACCGCCGTGCGAACTCTCCGATGCTGATTTCTTCCACGCTGACTCCCTCGTCGCCGGGCCGATTCGACCCGGCAAGATGAGTGTGCGGCCTCCCCCAAGGTGAGAGTCAAAGGCTGCCGGCCGCCAGCCATCTCCCGGTAACGGACGCAGGTTCCGCAACGGCGGGAACGCTACCCGCCCAGCGACGTTCCGGGACGCTCAACTCACGCCAGCGGCGGCGAGGCCGAGCTTCGGGTGGGCCGCACCTTCCACCCCCCGGGCGCGCCGGTCAGCTCGGCGGGCCTTTCCCGGCAGAGACCGTTGCAACTCGTGCCCGCACACCGGCAGATGAGGTCGACTTCGCGAGAACGATCACGTCATAGTCGGTCAGGTCGGCAGCTCCGTGCCGGCGTGTTCCGCCACCATGTACGCGGCATACCAGTCGGGCCAGTTGGCGTCGGCCGCGCCGATGCGCTTCTCGTGCTCGCCGTGGGCGGCGGAAGCGCGCCGCATCGCGTCCGCCAGGTCGCTAGCGGAGCCGAACGAGGTCGCAGCCGGGTCGACGCGCCCAGGCAGCCGGGTCGTTACTTCCTGCAGCAGCCAGACGTTGCCGTCCGGATCGCTGAACGAGGCGAACGATCCGTAGCTGCGATGCTCGGGCGCCGGACCGCTGACGCGGCCGTCCGTGCCAGCGGGACGGAACCGGGCGCCCGGCGTCCCTTCGTGGAACACCTCGCTGACCTCGACACCGCGGCCGACGAACTCCTCGCGCACGGCCGCGATGTCGGAGACGATCAGGTACAGGTCCTGGGCCGAACCGGGCGCGGCCGACGTGAGGTTCGTACCGAACTGGATCGCGCAATCGGAGGCCGGAGGCGTGAACTGGATCAGGCGGAAATTGTCACCGCCGGCGCGGTCGGCGTCGAGCCTCCAGCCGAGCCTTCCGTAGAACTCCTTCGCGCGGTCGACATCCGAGACACCGATGACGACCACCTCGAGCTTCATGTCCACGAGACCGGCTCCTTTCCCTTCGGTGACAGTGACCTAAGTCAATGCCTCCGGCTCCTGTGCCACTAGGGCTCATTCGGACCGTAACACCACCGTCCGTTCAGAAAATAAAGAACTTTTCACCGAACGGACCGTGGTACCCGCCCCTAGCTCGCTGGTCAGCTCCGTGCCGGGAAGACGCCGGTCAGGGCGATGCAGAAGTTCACGGCGAGGTAGGGCTGGATGTTGTCGTGCGGCTGGCTGCCGCCCGCGTCGCCGAGCATGTCCGCGTTCATGACGGTGCTGGTGTCGGGCTTAGCGGCGTAGATATGGCTGGCCGAGCGGGCCAGCGCGCGGCCCTCGGGCTGGTCTGAGCCGGCTGCGCTGCTGCTGGCCTTGACCGCGTGGGTGTGCCCGGGCATCTGGATCGCGGTGAGTGTCACGGTCTCGGCGCCGCCCGCCTGGCCTTCGACGTAGGACGAGAGCGCCGGGCCCTGGCCCTGGCCGACCGGCACGCGGGACCGCAGGTCAGGCAGGGCGAAGGTGGTCGTTCCGTCACCTCCGTAGGTCGTGCCGAGGAGGCTGAACAAAGCTTGGTTCTGGTTGATCGGCAGGAGCTGGCCGTTGCACGGGGCCCAGCCTTGCGGTGCGAAGTTGAAGCCGAGCATCCTGATCTCGCCGAGAAATGGCTCAGACATATCGTCTCCTCCAAGGGGGCTGTAGGGACAGCCGGTTGCCGCTTAGCGTTAGCGGCCAGATACAGGGCAACCCCATGGTCCAGCCTCGTGGCCGGGCTGGCAAGCACCTCGCCGCGCGACGCCGCTATCCGGCCGCTACCCCCGCTGAACTAATCAGCTAAGATTCCCGTCTCATGCACGGCGACGTCAGCGCCCGTCCCGAACGCCTCCCCGACGACGGCGGCTTTCTCCTGTCTGTGTATGCGTCCACCCGACCGGAACTGACCGGGCTCGGCTGGCCCGCACAACAACACGATGCCTTTATCCGCATGCAATTCGCCGCCCAGACCCGCCACTACCGGGAATCCTTCCCCGACGCCACCTATTCGGTCATCTGCGTGGACGGCGGTCCGGCCGGACGGCTCATCGTCAACCATGCCGAGGATCAGATCCTCATCGTCGACATGGCGCTCCTGCCGGAGTTCCGCCGCACGGGTATCGGGAGCGGACTGGTCCGGCGCCTGCTGGATCAGGCCGATGCCAGCCATCTGCCCGTCCGATGCCACGTCCTGCACGACAGCATCGCCCGCCGATTCTGGGAGCATGCCGGGTTCGCCGCCCGGGGTCGCGATGGGGTATACCTGGCCATGGAACGGGCACCCCGGGCCCGGCGACCCTGACCGCGGCTGATCCTGAGTCTGATGAGTCCTTGGCGGGGTGGGGAACGATCCCGTCAGAGATGACGGCTCACGAGGAATCTGATGCGCCGAGAAGCCAGGATTCCGTTACTGGCAGAGTTGGCGGTCCGGCAGTCAGCCATGCGTCCAGGGCCCTGATCAACGAGCCGGAGTTCTTCCTGGACCTGGGGAAGGCCCGGCTGCTGTGCTACACGCTTAGCCGGTCCAGTCCTGGTGCCTGGTCACGATGATGGGGAGTTCGCTCGGCACCAGCGTGCTGCTGACCACGGGGCTAACGGTGGCGCCGTCGGCGAGCGTCAGCTTCCAGCGGGCGGCGATGGCGCTGAGCAGGAGCATGGACTCGGCCCAGGCGAAGCCCTCGCCGATGCAGTTCCTGATGCCCTGNNGCGTCGCGGTTGAGCGCGTACGGGCTGAAGAGCATCCTGCTTCCCTTCCGCAGCTGGTAGCCGCCGAGGTCGACGTCGGCGGCCGCCCGCCGGGGCAGCACCCACACCGGGCTGTACAGGCGCAGCGTCTCGGTGACCACGGCGCGGGTGAACGGAAGCCTGTCCAGGGCCTCGTGGCCGGCGTCGTAGCCGGATAGCGCCAGGCCCGCCTCCTGGTGCAGCCTTTCGGCGATCTCCGGGTGCTGAGCCAGCAGGTAACAGGCCCAGGCCATGGTGTTGCCGGTGGTCTCTGAGCCCGCGATCACCAGCGTGGTCGCCTCGTCCCGCTGCTGCTTGCCGGTCATACCGGTGCCGGTCTCGTCATCGTGGGCGCGCATCAGGATCGACATCAGGTCGCCATGGTCGACCCCCGCCGCCTGGTACCCGTCGATGATGGTCGTCAGCATGGCGCCGAGCCGTCGGCTGGCCGCCGTGAACCGCCGGTTGGACCGCGTCGGCACCCAGGCCAGGGCCGGGATGTTCGCGATGATGCCCTCGGGCAGCAGCTCGGTGAGCAGCACGCGCAGCAGCCGTTCGATCTCGTCGATCGCCTCGCTGCCGATGTCGCTGGAAAGGAGCGTCCTGGTCAGCACGGTGAGCGTGATCGAGCGCATCTCACGGTCCAGGGCGAGCGTCCCGCCGTCGGGCCACGCCTCGATGCGCGGCACCGCCACCTCCCGCATCGTGTCCATGTAGCGGGCGATCTGCGACCGGTGGAACGCCGGCTGCATGAGGCGCCGCTGCCGGTGGTGGTACTCCCCGGACGACAGCACCAGGCCGTTGCCTATCAGCTGCCCGACCCGGCCGAAGCTGATGCCCTTCTCCAGCTTCCTGGCCTCGCTGACCAGCGCCTGCCGGATGGCGTCGGGGCTGTTCAGCAGGTACACGGGAAACGGCCCGAACCGGATGCGGACCACGTCCCCGTGCGCTCGCGCTCGCTGGAACAGCGCGAGCGGGTCGCGGCGGAACTCGATGGCGTGCCCGAGCACGCGCCGCCCGCCTGGCACGTCGGGAACGTCGGGAACGATTCCCCTGGTAGCTGCGGCCATCTCCGGCACCTTTCTTGAGGTCCTGCATCTAGCGTGCGATACCTCTTCCCCGCCGAAGTCGGCGGTGCCAGGTAACGGCTTGATGGCCGACGGACACTAAAGAGTGTGAACGACACTTATCGCGGCCGGGTTCGCTCGTGATCACCGTCCGCATCGCACATGCCGAGCCGGGGCCGGGAAGGCCGGCCGACACCGTACCGCGGATCGATCCGCGGGTGTCCGTCGTCGCGCGGCCGTCCCGATTCCATGTCGTGCTCGCCGACGACGCCGGGCACCGGGCGCTGCGGGCCTGGCTGGCCCGGGACCCGGAAGCCACGCCGCTGCCGGCGCTGCTCGACCGGCCAGGCGACGACATCTGGACGACGCAGGGCATCCCGGAGGAACTGGCCGTCAGGCTGACGAGCGCGGCGGGCGGCAGCGTGACCGCGGTGGAGATCCGCCCGGACCGGGCGGACATCGAGGAGGTGACCGAGCAGACCTGCACGGCCAGGATCGAGCTCGGCGGTCCGTCGGGCACCAGGCACGTCACGGCCCGCCTGGACCTGGGCCTGACGCTGGCCGTGGTCTCGGGAGCCCCCGTCCTGGTCGCCGACGCCGTGATGGACCGGCTCGCCGTGCCGGTGCCGGACGGCGGCGGGCCGGCCGCGTTCGGTGCGGCGGGGCCGGTGAGGCCGGAACGGCAGGGAGCAATCTTCGTCGTCGACCGCCAGGCCGGACGTGTTTTCCAGGTTGCTGGCGATCTTGGTGGCCAGCGACCCCGCTTCGAGCCGCGCAACATGAGCTTCGGCGAGGGCCTGGACCGGTGGGACCTGGGCTCTGCCGCCTGGGACCTGGACGAAGAAGCCGTCGCCCAGGTCCGGCAGGACTACTCCGCCGCAGCGGAAGGCCGATCCGCGGTCCTGTCCTGCAAGTCCGCGGAGCCGCGAGGTTCGGCGCTGCTGGCCCAGACGATCTTCGCCGACGACTACCGCGGCGCGACGGTCGCGTTCGGCGGCGAGGTCCGCGCCGAAGACATGGCGGGCCAGGCCGACCTGCGGCTGGAGATCCTGGGGAAGGGATGGCGCGTCAGGACCGACCGCCGGGTGGAGCGTACCGTCAGCGTGACCGGCAGCCAGGACTGGTCCAGGCGGGAGATCA
>PMST01000673.1:423-786 GCA_003168295.1 Actinomycetota bacterium | reverse complement strand
GACGGCGACCTGGTCCGGCTGGCCCGGGACGGCGACCCGGCGGCGTTCCGGCTGCTGGTGGAGCGGCACCAGCCGATGGTCCGGGCCCGCGCCGCCGGCCTGTGCGCCAACGCCAGCGACGTGGACGACATCATGCAGGAGGCATTCCTGCGGGCGTTCATCGCGCTGGACCGGCTGCGGGAGCCGGACCGGTTCGCGGGCTGGCTGGCCGGCATCGTGCTCAACGTCTGCCGCGGCCTGCGCCGCCGCGACCCGGTCACGCTGCTGCCGGGCTCCCCCGAGCCGCCGCTCGCCGCCGCATTCCCCGTTCAGCCCGCGTACGGCCATGGGCAGCCGTCGGCGGACGACCTGGACCGGGCCGAC
>PMST01000673.1:0-414 GCA_003168295.1 Actinomycetota bacterium | reverse complement strand
CCGCATCGCCAGCGCCGAGCATCAGCGCCACCCCCGGATCCACCAGATGCGCAGCCCCAGCCATCTCGTCGTGCTCATCGACGATGCGGGCGGCCGGGAGCTTCCGATCTGGATGCTGCGTGGCGACGGCGACCGCCTGGAGCGGCTGGTGCACGCCAAACGCGGCGAAGCCTCCGCACCGCAGGCCCGGACCATGGACGACCTCAGCAGCCGGATGCTGCGCGCGCTCGGCGCCACCGTGACCGGGGTGGACATCGACGAGCTTGGCCCCGAGGTGACCGCGGCGCGGATCGCGCTCAACGGCCCCGCCGGCCCGCAGCAGGTCACCGCCCGGCTCGCCGACGGTCTCGCCGTCGCGATCACGACCGGCGCGCCGGTCCGGGTGGCGGACACGGTGATGGACCGGCTCGCGGT
>PMST01000168.1 GCA_003168295.1 Actinomycetota bacterium | reverse complement strand
ATCGTCCTGGCCCTGATGGCGGACGTGGCTCAGGCGTTCTCCGACCCCAACCTCGGACCGGGGTTCCTCATTTTCGGCGTCCCGGCGATCCTCGCCTTCTGCGTGGTAGGACGCCTGGCCGGCCAGCACCTGGAGNNCCGGTGACCTGGATGCGCTGCTCCGGCTCGACCTCGACCGGATCTCCGCTGCGGCCAGGAACGGCCACAACGCCACAGCTTCTCCCGGCAGGCCCGCCGACCCGGAGCTGGCGCGTGCCGCGTTCACCGAGATCGAGGCGTACGGGCGGAATAGCCTCTCGATAATCCGGGCGCTGATCCAGGACCTGCGGCACCAGCCGGCGGCTGGCCCCTAGGCCCGGCCATGGAGTACCTGGCCCTGCTCCTGCCGGCCTGCCTGTGCTGGCCGGCCCGTCATCTCCTCGCCGCGACGACAGCGGCCGCGCTGATCATCGCCGCCGCGGGATCGCGCGGCGGCACCGCCAGCCTGGTCTATCTCATCCCGGTTCTTGCCGCGACGTTCCTGCTCAGCTACCGCCTGGGTAACGCGGGAGGGTGGCGCACGATCACGGGGCCAGCGCTGCTGGCCGCCACGGCCGAGGTCGTCAACCCCGGCTTCAACCCGTTCTTGCTGATGGTCACGTTCGGTCCCTGGGCGGCCGGAGAGTTCGTCCGCTCACGCCGTCGGCTGGCCGCGGAGCTGGCTGAGGCAGGAGAGCTGCTCGAGGCAGAACGATCGCGGTACGCGGACGAGGCGGTCCGCTACGAGCGGGTCCACCTAGCGCGAGAACTCCACGACACGGTGGCCCACTGGCTGACGGCCGTGGTGATCCAGGCCAGGGCCGGCCAGGTGCGCAGCCTGACGCAGCAAGAGTCAGTAGCAGCTACCTTCGCCGACATCGCGACCGCGGCAGTCCGGGCCGATGAGGAGATCACCCGGGCCGCCACGCTGCTTGGCCGCGACGGCACGTCGCCTGACTCACTGATCGAACTCGCCGACCACCTGGTCGACGCGGTTAAGGCGACCGGAACTGAGGTCACCTTCCGCAAGGCCGGACCGCACGTGCTCTCGCCTGTCCTGGCTGCCGACGCCCTGCGCATCATCCAGGAAGGGCTCACCAACTCCATGAAGCACGCCCCGGGCGCACCCATATCGGTAACCCTAGAGGCGACAGCCACCGGCCTGAACGTCGGCATCATCAACGGGCCAGCCAGATCCGCGCCCCTCGAACTTGACGGCCACGGCGGTGCCGGGCTGCCCGGGATGACCGAACGGGTCAAGGCTCATGGCGGCCAGCTGAGCGCCGGGCCCACGCCGTCCGGAGGCTGGCGGGTAGCCGCCAGCCTCCGGTGACCGGCACGAGGGCGGCATTCCCGCTCACGTCGACAGCACCGCCGGCCATCTGGTCTACGGGAGGTGAGCCGGCTGACCGGCAAGGTCAAGATCGTTAACCGGACGGCCGTTGGCGCGGGAGAGGGCCGCGGGTGTTCCAGGCTCGTTCGATCTGGCGCAGCAGGGCCGGGTAGACGACCCAGTGCCGGAACGGGGCGATGAACGCCATATACGGTCGGCCGAGCCGGCCGCGCGGCTTGACGTAGACGGCCATCCGGCCCTGGTAGCGGCCGTGGCCGCGCTCGATCCAGGCTAGGTGCATCACGGCGTGCACGGTCTGGTTGGAGATCTCCGCGGCAAATTCGGTGTCGGTCCGGTAGACGGGCGCGAACAGGGAGCCGAACCTCAGGCCGGCCGCCGTGCCGCGGAGGTCGGGCGGGAGCCGTTCGGTCAGTGAGGTCTCGTTCCGGCCTGGTATCCGGCGTTCGGCGGGGTCATCCCAGCCGAACCAGCGGCCAAGCTGCCAGCGGACGGCGAACATCAGCCGGGTGATGGCCGGCGCCTCGCGGGACAGATCGCGTGACGCCATGACCTCGAGCAGGTGCGGGAAGTCGCCGGCGCCGCCGTACACGGGCAGCGCCCAGACGTCCTCCAGCGTGAAGTCCGGCGCGATCTCGCGGATACGCCACGGGCGGGATTCGTGCACTGCGTTCGGAACCCTCATGCCGGCCCTCTATCCATACGGCAACGTATGGATCTTAAGCAGGTCTGCTTGCGCCGGTCAATACGGTGCCGTATAGATATGCCGTGGCCAAGGTCAGGACTCCGCGCGGCGCCTGGGTGCACGCTGCGCTGCAGGCCCTGGCGGCCGGAGGCCCGGACGCCGTGCGGATCGAGACGCTGGCTGCGTCCCTGGGGGTGTCCAAAGGCGGTTTCTACTGGCACTTCGCCGATCGCCAGGCGCTGATCGGGGAGATGCTCGACACCTGGGAGAAGACGGGCACCGAGGACATCATCGCGCAGGTCGAGAGCCAGCCAGGGGATGCGCGGGTCAGGCTGCGCAAGCTGCTGGAGATCACGACCTCGCCGGAAGGGCTGGCCGTAGAGCTAGCGGTCCGGGACTGGGCGCGGCGTGACGGTGATGTCGCCGGGCGGTTGCGGCAGGCCGACAACCGGCGCATGGACTTCGTGCGCTCGCTGTTCCGGCCGTTCTGCGCGGACGAAGACGATGTCGAGGTCCGCAGCATAACGGCCTACTGGCTGGTGATCGGCAGCTACTTCGTCGCCGCCGACCACGGTGGCAAGACCCGTTCCCAGGTACTGCAACTCGCCATCGACCGGCTGCTGCGCTAAGGACCGGTGCCCGGCGGCCAAGCCCGTCGACGCCGTGCCGCTCGTACTCTTACGTACAACGACGTACAATTCTGTCATGGTGTCGATGACCGTCTCCGAGGCCCGGGCTGCCCTCCCCGAACTCCTGTCCAGAGTCGAGGGGGGTGAGGAAATCACGATCACCCGGCACGGCCGTCCGGCGGCCGTCCTGGTCCGGCCCGACGCGCTGCGTAGCCGCCGGGCGGATGCCGCGTTGCAGGACGCCGGCCGGATCCATGAGCTGCTCACCCAGGCGGCGGCAGAGCCATTGCCGGAAGGCCCGGGGCTGACCGCGCAGCGGGCCGAGGAGCTAGTCACCGCGATCAGGGCCGGGCGAGATACCCGGTAATGGATGCCTTCGACGCCGATGTACTCATCTACGCCGCTGTGCCCGGTCATCCGCTGGGCGAGCAGGTGGCTGCCCTGTTCCGGTCTGCAGCCCCGGCGACGTCGGCGGGCCTTGGTTCGGTCCTGCTGCTCCCGGAGGTACTCGGCAGGCCGCTGCGCGACGGTGCGGTCGACGAGGTCCGCATTCTCGCCGGCCTGCTGGCCCGGCTGGACCTGCGCCCGGTCGACCGGGCCACCGCCGAACTCGCGACCGCCCTGTCCAGCCGGTACCGGCTGAAAGCCGCGGACGCTACGCACCTGGCCACCGCGGTGAGCATGGGCGCTGACCGGTTCATCACCAGCAACAAGCGCGATTTCCCGCCCGCGATCACGGAGATCCAGGTGACCTACCCCGCCGATCTCGCCGGTCCCGCCGAGGCTGACATCAGCACGGTGTCTTAGCTCTAGCCTGGTGGCGGGGCGAAGGAGTGACGATGGCTGACAGCGGCGGTACTGGCCGACGGCCGGTGGTACTGGGACCAGGCGAGGGCCGGGCGTACATGGGCCGGCCATCTAGTGACGTGACCGAGGCTGCCGGCGTTGGCCGCGCCGGGCTTCTGATACACCTGTCGTACACATGAGGTGTAGAATAGGTGTATGACCAGGAGGCGTACGAATATCGAGATCGAGGACACGTACCTCCGGATCGTCATGGACCGCTACCGCCTGCGCACCATGACCGAAGCCGTCGAACTCGCCCTCCGGCATCTGGCCGGACAGCCCATGAGCCGGGAAGAAGCCCTGGCGATGCGCGGCGCCCACGCGATCGATGAGCCGCCAGCAGATACACCTCCGCGGGGAGCGGCGTGATCCTCGCTGACACCTCGGCCTGGGTCGAATACGACCGGGCCACCGGGAGCACAGTCGATCTCCGCCTGAGGGATCTGATTGCGGCCGATGGCTCGATCGCGGTCACCGAGGCGGTGATCATGGAGGTGCTGGCCGGGGCGCGCACCGATGCCAGGGAAACGGACCTGCGCCGCCTGCTGCTGCGGTTCCACCTGTATCAGTTCGACCCGGCCGCCGACTTCGAGGGTGCCGCGCGCATCTACCGCCGATGCCGGCAGGCCGGTATCACGCCCCGGGGCCTGGTTGACTGCATGATCGCCGCTGTCGCCTGGCGGCATGAGGCGACGCTGCTTGCCTGCGACATCGACCTTGATCGCGTGGCGCGGGTGATCGGCATCGAGCTAGATCGGCCAGCAGCACCGGAACGGCCGTCGCCGGCCGAATGACCGCTGACACGTCGGGCGCGTCCGGTCCAAGGTGCCATCGGAGACGACGCCACGGAGTCGCTCAGAACCCGGCGCTGCAATACACGGCGGTGGCGGCCATGTCCGCCCGGGTGGTGCCGTCAACAAGGATCGCCGCAAGGCCGCTGCCCCCACGGCCCGTTCGGGATTCCACCGAACGGACCGTGGTTCTCGCTATTGCGCCCTCGGTCAGCGCCTCCCCGGCTGGAGCGCCTAGCCCAGGACACCGTCTCCGGCGGCACTGTCCACCAGGGCGGGGCTGGCCGTCAGGGCGGGGCTGGCCGCCGGCACGGCACCGGCCGTGGGCTCCGTGTTCCGCATCTCCGCTAGCCTGCGCCGCGACGGCAGCAGCAGAACCGCCGCCACCGCGCCGACGCCGAACAGCGCCGCGGACACCGCGAAGGCCACGGTGTAGCCGTGCACCGCGGCCGTAGCCGGGGCCAGCCGTCCGGCGTGGTGCGCGGCCAGGTAGCCAGCCGTCGCCGTGAGCGCCACCGTGCTCAGCGCCGCGGTCCCGATCGAACCGCCCACCTGCTGCATGGTGTTGACCAACGCCGAGGCCACGCCTGAGTCGCGCCGGGCAACTCCGGCGGTAGCGGTGTTGATGGCGGGTGAGAAGATCATGCCGAAGCCTAGGCCCATGACCGCCAATGTCGGCAGGATGCTCACCGCGTAACTGGAGGTCACCGTGAGCTGGGTCAGGTAGGCCATCGCGCCGCCACCGAGCAGCATGCCGGTGGTGATGAGGGCCCGCGGCCCGACCCGCGGCAGCAGCACGATGCTGGAGAGGTTCGACGACAGCAGGATGCAGCCGATCATCGGCAGGAAGGCCAGCCCGCTGGTCACCGGGCTGTAGCCCTTGACGTCCTGCAGGTAGTACGTGAGGAACAAGAAGATGCCGAAGACCGCGATCCCCGTCAGCCCGACCGCGATGTAGGAGCCGCCCCTGGCCCGGTCCAGGACTACCCGCAGCGGCAGCAGGGGGTTACTGACCCGGCTCTCAGCGAACGCGAATGCGGTCAGCAGGATCACTCCGCCGACGAGCGAGCCGATGGTCAGGGCGGCGGTCCAGCCGGCCAGTTCGGCATGCGAGAACCCGAAGACGAGTGCGAACAGCCCGGCCGAGGCGAGGGCGGTTCCCGCCCAGTCCATCCGCGGACGGGTGTCCGGCCGGTTGGTTCGCATGTAGACCACGGCGCCGGCCGCGGCCATCGCGGCGGGGATCAGGTTGACGTACAGGGTCCAGCGCCAGGAGAAGTACTGGGTGAGGACGCCGCCGAGAATGAGGCCCACGGCACCGCCGCCGCCCGCGACGGACCCGAAGACGCCGAACGCCCGGCCGCGCTCACGCGGGTCGCGGAAGGTGCTGACCAAGGTGCCCAGGGCGGCAGGTGCGAGAATGGCGCCGAATGCGCCCTGCAGGGTCCGGGCGGCCACGAGCATGCCGAACGACGTGGCGGCGCCGCCGAGCGCGGATGAGAGGGCGAACCCGGCGAGACCGGTGATGAAGACCCGCTTGCGGCTGAACATGTCACCCAGCCGTCCGCCGAGTAGCAGCAGGCTGCCGAACGCCAGAGCGTAAGCGGTCACCACCCACTGCCGGTCACTGTTGGGGAAGTCCAGGGCCCGCTGAGCCGACGGCAGGGCGATGTTCACGACGGTAGAATCCAGCACCACCATGAGCTGGGCGAGTGCCACGATGACCAGGATCAGCCACCGATGGTCGCTTTCTGCGGGACGCTGCCTGCCGGTGACAGGTGTGACGGATGACATAACGAGTTGTACCCCCGGTGAGAAAAGTAACTGGCTTTAGCTGTACTGGTGCGACGGGATCCGGCGGTCATGCCGAGACCGCCGCTACGCCCGGGGCCGATGCCGAGATCAGCCTCCGGGCTGCCTCGTCGAGGCCGTCGAGCAGGCGCAGGAACGTCTCCCGGTCCGCCTCACTCAGCGCACCGAAGATCTCCTTGAGCAGCCGCTCCCGGGTAGCGTTCGCCACGTCCAGGCCGGCCTCGCCCGCGTCGGTGATCGCCACAAGCTTGGCCCGGCGATCCGTAGGGTCCGGCCGGCGCTCGGCCAGGCCATGGCGCTCCAGCCCGTCGACGAGGTCGGTGATGGAGTGCGGAGATAGCCCGAAATCGGCCGCCAGCACGTTCTGCCTGGTCGGCCCCTGCTCGTGGAGCCGCCGGAGCATCTTGGTGCGGGCCATCGACAGGCCGCATCCAAGCATCTCGTCGTTGACAGCCCGCAGCATCCGGTGATGGACAGCGAGATACCGTTCACCAACCTGCTCAGGTGTAACCATCACTAGCCTTCCTGCCACGCACTGACGCTGACCCGTCTCACGCTGACGAACCTCACGTTGATACCCATCACAATGAGGAACCTCACGATTTTATTTCCGGGTCACTCTCGGAGTTGCTCAGCCGTCGGTCAGGGCCGGGGACGGCGAAGCGGTCGTCGTCGGCGTCGGGACGGGCGGTGGTGTGGTCGGGGCGGGAGTGCTGGTCGGCGTGCTGGCCGGCGGTGGCGTGGCGGAGGCGGAGGCCGGCGGCGGGCTGCCAGGCGGGGTCGTCGTTACCGTCACCGGCGGAGTCGCGGGAGAAGATCTCGGCGGGGCGGTGCTCGCCGGGGGTGACGTCCTGGGGCCGGGAAGGCTGCTGGCCGGGACTGGCATCCGGGACGGCGATGGCGCGGCGGGCACCATCCTGGGCACCAGGTAGCTTCCCAGCGCCGGGCCGGGCTGCTCGGACGGGGTGACCCCGGCTCCGGGCCGCGGCGCGGGACGTCCCGCCGTCTTGGTGATCACAGCGCCATGGTGGCGTGCGTGGTCGTAGACCGCGCCTGTCGCGGTCGTGAGGACCGCGGCCGCGAGGAGACCGCCGAGGACCACCAGGACCAGGGTCACGATACCGACCTCGGGCAGGGTCTCCCGGATCCGGCGGCGGCGGAGGGCCTTCGCCGTGGGCGGCTGCGGTCCCGGCCATACCGGGACCCGGTGAAGCTGGTCGAGGGTGTCGGCGTAGCTGCCGGGCAGGCCGTTGCCGTGCCGGGCGGTCGGCATCGGCGCGAAGTTGTTCTCGCCGTCGTACGCGGCGCCGGGCTGGGTAGCGGGGGGATCAGGCATGTCGTCGTCTCCGCGTGGGGGGGCGCCAGCGGTCCTCATAGGGGGTGGTCTTCCTTCAGTCAGGTGATGCGCCTGGCCTCGTCGGTGAGGCCGGGTCGCGGGCTGGGCGGGAATCGGACCCGCTCTCGTATTGCCATCAGCCCGTTCCTTCACTCGCGCATCTCGGCCCAGTCAGTCGGAGCATCACGACAGGGCCCGCACGCGGCTCCACAGTGGCCGCTAGTAACGGACCGGCTGAGACAGGGGGTAGCTGGGCGGTATTCATCGTAATCCTCTTCCTTTGGCTGGGCTCATCATTGTGGTCTAACCCGCGAGAGGTAGTTGGCACGATCACATTATTAAAAAGACTCGACAGCAACTTGACAACCCAGTTTGCGATAACGAGTGATATGTACCTTTTGTCAAGCGCAGACCGCAGGAGCTATTGATCTCGTATCTTCCTGGTGGCAGGAAATCATTTCCGAAATCGCTGTGCCCATATTGCTAAGCCTACTGGCGCGCAGCGGTTACTCCAATTCTCATAATATTCAGGCAGCGTTAAATTCCGGAAATCGAACGTTCGGCTGTATCGCGACGAGGCGCCGCATGCACCACTGTTGTCATTCTGGCCCTGCCGAACCTTCAGTCACAGATATCCTCGTTATATAATAATGGTGCGATGAATTATCTTTAGCTTGACTAACTACTGGGATTGAAGCCGCTCCAGCCCGGTTTATACAGCTTGGGCCGTGACTAGCCAGGCCGCGCCGGGCATGATCACGCCATCTGGCGATGCGTACGCCACCAGGCAGTCCCGGACCTGTCTGGCCAGCCCGGCTGCTTGTGCCGGGCTGAGCCCGGCCAGGATCTCGGTGGCGCCCGGAGAGGCACGCTCGTACTCGAGCACGTCGGCTACGTCGCGGCCGATGAGCATCGGCTCGTCCGCCTTGGCGAACTCGATGCCGCCGAACCCTGCGCCGCTCAGCAACGCACCTACCCGGCCGCTGTCGGCGAGGGAGAAGGCAGCAGCCGGCCCGGTCAGCGCTCGGAGGCCGAGAACCGCCGCGGCCTCGGCGAACCCGATGGTAAAGAAGGGGTTCTCATCGCGGGCGCGCCAGCAAAGGAACGCCAGCCTGCCGCCGCGCCGTAGCGCCTTCCTCAGGTTGGCAAACGCCGCCGCCGGGTCATCGAAGAACATGACACCGAAGTTGCTCAGCACCACGTCGAAGTTCCCGGCCTGGAACGGGTGCACCTGGACATCGGCGACCTCGAACCTGGCGTTAGTGACGCCAGCAGCGGCGGCGAGCCGGCGCGCTTCGGCTACCTGGATCCAGGACAGGTCCGCGCCGAGAGCGTGCCCGCTGCCGGTGGCGCGTGCCGCGAGGATGGTCGCATCACCGCAGCCGCACCCGATGTCGAGAATGTTCTCCCCGTTCTGGATCTGCGCGGCGGCCAGCAACCGCTCCGTCAGCCCGCCCCGCATTCGCTCATGCCGCTCACGCTGCTCGATGAAGTGCCGCCCGCTGGTTCCGTTCCAGGCCTCGGACTGCTCCGCATTCACCGCCACGAAGGCCACGGTACATCGGCCCGGACCCGCCCACCGGCATCAAACCCTGGCAAGACGCGACTCCCAGCGATAGTTGTCACTTGGCGGTAGCCTTGCGGACCTGCACAGACGCCGGCACCGCCCCGCCCGGCCTCCACGGAATGTGGCCCAGAGCCCAATCGGAGCGGTCCTAGCCAGCCCGGGGCGGCGAAGCCGGGGCCGCGGGCACGCGGTGGTCGCGTCTGCAGGGCGTCGGTGGCAGGCGCGCGGGGGTCAGCCGAGCCGTTTGACCTGTCGCAGTGCGGGGGCGGTTTCGACGTACTGCACGCCTGGGAGGGGGCCGACGTGCTCAGCCAGGTATCGGTAGAGGTCGCTGGTGTTGCGGGTGATGGCGGCGGCGACCATGTTGTGCGGCCCCGTGACGGCCGCCGCGAAGCTGATGGGCGTGTGGCCGGCGAGGGCGGTCCCGACGTGGTCCAGGCGGGCCGGGTCCACGCGAAGCCAGAGGTATGACATGAGGCGGTAGCCGAGGCGGCGCGGGGGGAACTCGGTGCAGATGAGCACGATGCCCTCGGCCAGCAGGCGGTCCAGGCGTCGTTTCGCGGTGGAGCTCGCGAGTCCGGTGGCTGCGGCGAGCTGCGGGTAGGTCGCCCTGGCACTGTCGGCGAGCGCGGCGATGAGTGAGCGGTCGGCCTCGTCAAGGTCCGCGGGCTCGGCGTCCGGTTCCGCCTCGCGGTGCGCGGGGGGTGCCAGGGCGGTGTGCTGGTCGGGGGTGAGGGGGCGCTGCTTGGTGGACCAGACGGGGGGATCACCGTCGTAGACGTGCAGCAGGCAGTGGGCGTTGATGCCGGTGACGCGGTTCATCCGGTGCAGGCTCGGGAGCAGCGGCGCGTCGTCCTCGCCGGTGGCGGGTGCGGTGATTCCGCAGTGGATCTCGGTGCCGGCACCGCCGATGGAGACGTACCCGGTCTCAGGCAGCCGGGCTAGCGACTGAGCCAGCG
>PMST01000689.1 GCA_003168295.1 Actinomycetota bacterium | reverse complement strand
ATGTCCAGCGCGTGCTCACCGCCGAACTGACCCGGGCGGTAGACACCGTCGAGGTGGCGCCGCTGGCCGGGCGGGTCCTGCGGGCCCTCATCGCCGGCGGCCAGCACGCCGAGGTCTTCAACGCCATCCTGTCCGGCGCCGACCGATACCTGGCCGGCCACGTCGCGGAGCTTCGCGAGCTGTTCGAGGCCGAGGCGCCGCGCTGGGTGCCCGACGCGGTGTACCGGCGGCTCTTCGACCGCTTGTATAACCGCTTGCGCCAGCGGCTGGCGGCGATGGCGGCCGATCCCGATGACCAGACGCGGCGGCAGTTCGAGGCGTGGATCGCCGGGCTTCCCGACCGCCTCGAGACCTCCCCGGAGCTGCGCGAGCGCGGCGAGCGCCTCAAGCGTGAGGTTCTGGGTAGCGCCGTCCTGCGGGACTGGTCTTCGTCGCTGTGGCGCCGGGTCAAGGAGGCGCTGCGGACCCAGGCGGCCGACCCGGACTCTGAGCTGCGCCGCCGGATGGCCGACGTGCTGGTGGCGGCCGGACGGCGGCTAGGGTCGGACCGCCGCCTGGCCGACGGCCTCGACCGCATGGTCGAATCAGGCGTCAGGGCTCTCGCCGATCAATTCCACGACGAGCTCGCCGGGCTGGTCACCGGGACGATCGAGCGGTGGGACGCCGCCGAGACGTCGAGCCAGCTGGAACTGCTCCTCGGCCGCGACCTGCAGTACATCCGGATCAACGGCACGGTGGTCGGGGCGGCGATCGGGCTGGCCCTGCACGCCATCGCCCTCGGCCTGGGCTGACGGCGGCTGGTTACCTCGTGGCGGGCTGGGAAGCCCGCACCGTCGCGACGAAGGCGCCGGTGTCTTCGACCGCGGCGAACAGGTAGGCCATCCGCTGGATCGCCGCCTCGTGCGCCTGTTCCGCGGACAGCGTGCCGATGGCCTGCGACGCGCACGCGTCGGCCAGCACGATGACCTTCAGGCCGGCCATGCTGAGTCCGTCGACCGTCGTCTGGACGCAGATCGGGGTGGTCAGGCCGCCGACGACCACGGTGTCGATGTCCCGGCCGCGCAGGCGATCGACCAGGTCGCTGGACTGCACGGCCGAGAACGCCGTCTTGTACACGACCAGATCGCCGTCGGCGATCAGGTCCGGGTAGGCCTCGGCGGCCCGCGTCCCGGCCGCCAGGGCGCCGGCGATGCCGGGCTCGAAGTCGGTGATCCGCCCGGACGGCTCGCGCTCCGGCGTGTAGGCGGTCTGGACGTGCGCCACCGAGCCGCCGCATTTCCGCCACGCGCGGCTCGCCTTCCGGAAGTTCCCGACCGCCGCGTCGGCGTCCGGCACCTGCTCCCAGCTGCCCGCCCCGAAGCCGAACTGGCAGTCGATGCTGAGCAGGACGGTCGTGCCCGGCGTGACCGGGTAGGAGACGTTGCTGACGATCTGCTTGGACATGGGTTATCCGATCTCCCGGTGCGGCGGCACCATGATCATTTGCCGCCACTCCCACCCTAACTGGGTGACCGGCGGCCGCCCAGTTTCCCGGCGTCGAGGGCTCTGCATCAGCGGAAGCCAACATCGTCAAAGGGAGAACCCGACATGGGAAAGATTGTCATCAGCACGAACGTCTCGCTCGATGGAGTGGTCCAGGACCCGGACGGTAAGGAGGGCTTCAGGCTCGGCGGCTGGTTCGGCGAGTTCGGGGGCAAGGACCTCGAAGAGTGGGCCAAGGTCTCGCTCGGGGAGGCGCTGGGCACCGAGGCCCTGCTGCTCGGCCGGCGCAGCGACGAGTGGTTCGCGGCGCGGTGGGCGGGCCGCAGTGGCGAGTGGGCGGACCGGCTGAACAGCCTGCCCAAGTACGTCGTGTCCTCAACCCTGCAAGAGCCGAGATGGAGCAACGCGACGGTCCTGAAGGGCGAGGTGGTGGACGAGGTCGTGAAGCTGAAGCAGGAGCTAGCCGGGGACATCGTCGTCTACGCCAGCTATCAGCTCGGGCGCACGCTGATGGAGCACGATCTGGTCGACGAACTGCGGCTGACGGTCTTCCCGGTCGTGCTCGGTGCCGGCCAGCGCCTCTTCGGCGAGACCACNNGTGCACGGTGCCGCAACCACCACAATCCGGTCTGAGGCGCACGGGGCCAGAGGGACAGACGGGGTGGGGAGGACCAGGCGGCGTGGACCGCGGACTAGGGCACGGGCCAGGGTCTTCTACGGGCGCGGGCCAGGGACTTCGAGGGCGAGCATGAAGCCAGGACAAGGAGTACATCAGCGGATCTAGTCAAATAGGAAGAGCAGGAGTGTCATGAGTGAGTCAATGACCTACGAGGGAACCGGGGCGCCGGCCCGCGTCCAGGGAGCCAGGGCGGGCACCCGCGACGCTACCCATGCCCTGTTCGCGCAGACGATGGGATACGTCGCGATCACGGCCGCCCTGTTCGCTCTCGGCGCCTACCTGGGCCGCGACCTGACCGGCGGCGTGGGCATCGTCGCCTTCATCGCCGCGTTCGCCTGCCTGTTCGGGATGCGGTTCGCGGCCCGTAGGTCTCAGCAGCTGACGGTCGGCCTGCTGGCTCTGTTCGGCCTGCTGATCGGGCTGGCCGTGGCCCCTGTGACCGCGTACTACGGCAGCATGGACCCGCGGGCCCTGTGGCAGGCCGGCGGGGCCACCGCGCTGTTCATCGCCGGGTTCGGGGCCGCCGGGTATGCCACCCGGCGCGACCTGACCGCGGTCGCCCGGGTCTTCTTCTGGGCGCTGCTCGCCCTCATCGTGTTCGGCATCGTGCTGGTCTTCGTGCATATCCCGGGCGGCGACCTGGCCTACTCCATCCTCGGCCTGGTGATCTTCGCCGGTTTCACCATGTTCGATTTCCAGCGGCTGCGGACCTCCAGGGACATGAGCGTGGCGCCGCTGCTGGCCGCGTCGATCTTCCTCGACGTGCTGAACGTCTTCCTGTTCTTCCTGGAGATTTTCTCCGGCGGGGAAAGGGCATGAAAGCGCTATGAGCGCCATCGATGAGATCCTGGCCGGCTACGACGGCCTGCAGGCCGGCCAGGAGGCCTTCTACCAGGACCTGCACGCCCACCCCGAACTGTCCCACGCCGAGCACCGCACCGCCGGACGGGTCGCCGGCTGGATGCAGGACTGCGGCTTCACCGTCCAGACCGGTATCGGCGGCACCGGCGTGGTCGGCGTCCTGGCCAACGGCAGCGGGCCCGCCGTCCTGCTCCGGGCCGAACTGGACGCGCTGCCCGTCAAGGAAGACACCGGTGCGGACTACGCGAGCACGGTGACCGTCAAAGATGCCGACGGCCACGAGGTGCCGGTGGACCATGCCTGCGGCCACGACATGCATATGTCCTGCCTGGTCGGCATGGCCAAGCTCATGGCCAATCACCGGAGTCAGTGGAACGGCACGCTGCTCGCGCTGTTCCAGCCCGCCGAGGAGACCGGCGACGGGGCCCAGGGCATGGTCGACGATGGCCTGCTCAAGCGCATCCCCGCCCCGGATGTGGCCCTGGCCCAGCACCTGCTGCCGGGCATCGCCGGGACGGTCGCCACCCGTTCCGGGCCGTTCATGGCGACCGAAGACAGCATCAAGGTCACGGTGTACGGGCGCGGCTCTCACGGCGCCCTGCCGCAGAACTCGATCGACCCGGTGGTACTGGCGGCCATGATCGTCGTCCGGCTGCAGACCATCGTGTCCCGCGAAGTCGCGCCCGGCGAGATCGCCGTCGTGACGGTCGGCAGCATCCAGGCGGGCATCAGGAGCAACATCATCCCCGACCACGCTGTCCTGCAACTCAACGTGCGCGCCTACTCCCAGCCGAGCCGTCAGCGCATACTCGCCGCGATCCAGCGGATCGTGCGCGCCGAGTGCCAGGCCAGCGGCTCACCCCAGGACCCCGACTTCCAGACCCTGGGCAGCTTCCCGCTCACCGACAATGATCAGGCCACTACGCAGCGGGTGGCGGCCGCCTTTGCCGCCCATTTCGGCGACCAGGCCGGCGAACTCCCCAGGCAGACCGTCAGCGAGGACTTCAGCATCATTCCCGACGCCGCGGGCATCCCGTATACCTACTGGAGCATCGGGCGCACCGACCGCGAGGTCTATCTCACCGCCGAGAAGGAGGGGCGCCTGCAGGATCTACCCAGCAACCACTCACCGAAGTTCCTGCCCCCGCTGCGCCCCACCCTGCGCACCGGCACCGAAGCCCTGACCGCCGCCGCCCTGGCCTGGCTGGCCCGGCCATGAGCGGCTAGCCGATGAGCGGCTAGCCGCGCAGCTGATCCGCGGGGACGTAGTGCGGATTGGTGATGACCATCCCGTTGACGTAGATGCGGGGATGGGTCCTGAGCACGTACATGACCGTATCCCCGTCGAACAGGTCGAGATCGTAAAGGCAGAAAAAGAAATGCGGGTAGTCCGGCACGATCGCGTTGAGCTCCGCTTCGGCCGCGAACCACTCCTTGATGTCGACGCCGTTCCTGACGATAAAGCTTTCGTCCCCTACCGCCCGGAAGCTGTCATACCCGTCCGCCAGTGCCTCGGCGACCATAGTTTTCATCGCGCGGATGAATGCGTCCTTGGAGAAATGCCCGTCCGGCATGTAGGCCTCATCCTCGGAGAGGATATTAAGACTCCCGTCCCGGGTGACGAGCTCGCGCGGGATCCGGACCTGGACCGAGGCCGGCGTGTCGACCATGCCGAAGCACTTGTATCCGGACCGCAGGCCGGTGGAGAGGTAATCGACAACGATGTCGTCGACGGAATTGGTGCTGCCGTTGTAAAAAGCGCAGACGTGATCGCCGATCTCGAACCCGAGTCCAGGCGTTTCTGAGATCCCCAGGGCCACGCCGCACCTCCGCAGGCAAGTATGACCGTGATTATAGGCCGGCCAGGTCAGCCGGGCACAAACCGGGCACAAACCGGGCACAAGCCCGGCACCAGCCAGGCCGCCCGACGACTACGGTGCGGTGGCTTGGGTGGGATGAGGGTCGAACAGGAGCGGGATGCTGGCCTTGAGCACCGTCCCGCCCGTGCCGGGGCTGGTGATGTCTATGGTTCCGTTGAGCGCGCCGATGCGGTCACGCAGCCCGTTCAGCCCGCTGGTTTCCGAGCGGGGCTGCGCCCCGCCGATCCCGTCGTCGCGGACCTCGACGACGCACCGGTCATCGACGAGTTCCACCCGCACCCAGGCGGACGCGGCCCGGGCGTGCTTGACCACGTTGGTCAGGGCTTCGGAGCAGAAGAAGTACACGCTCGCCTCGACGGGGGCCGGGAGCCTGGCGTCGGGTATGTCGAGCTGAACGGAGATCGGCAGGCCGGAGGCGAGGCTGTCGATGGCCGCGGCCAGGCCGCGCTGGGTGAGGATCGCCGGGTGAATCCCTGACACGATCTCGCGCAGGTCCTCGATTCCGCGCTTGGCGTCACGGACGGCCAGCCCGACCAGCTCCCGCGCGCGCTCCGGCGCGGATTCCCATTTCAGCTCGGCGAGCTGGAGGTTGATGAGGGTGGTGACGAGCCGCTGCTGGGCCCCGTCGTGCAGGTCGCGGGTAACGCGCTGGCGGGCCACGTCAGACGCGGCGACCAGGCGGGCCCGCGATGCCATCAGCTCGCGCTCGGCGCGCTGGCGTTCGGTGATATCGCGGACGTAGGCGGTGAACGCCGGTTCTCCGGTCACCCCGGTGCGGGTAATGGCGATCTCGACCGGGAACTCGCTGCTGTCGGCGCGCATGGCCGTCAGCTCGATCCGCCGGTCCAGGACGTGCGCTTCCCCGGTGGCCAGGTAGCGTGCGAAACCTTGCCGGTGCGCTTCGCGCAGCGACGGCGGGATGATGGCTTCCGCGAGCTCCCGGCCGGTCACTTCATCGGCCCGGTACCCGAAGATGTGCTCGAACGCGCTGTTCACGTACGTGACGCAAGCGCTCCGGTCGATGCTGATGACCGCGTCGAGGGCGGCTTCGAGGATGGCGCGCTGCCGGGTGTCGCTCGCCGCGAGTTCGGCCGCCCGGGCTTGCGCGATGTCCCGTTCGAGGTTGGCCCGGCCGCGCCGCTCGGCCTCGGCCACCCGCTCGGCGGTGAGAGCGGCGATTCGCTGGGTCGAAGCCTGTTCGGCCGCGATCAGCTCGAGCTTGGCGATCACGGTGCCGGACAGTTGCGCGAACACCGACAGCAGGAAGGTTTCCTCGTCCGACAGCGCTTTGCTGTCGACGATGATCAGGAAGATCTGCTCAGCCGCCAGCGGGGAGGTAATCGGGAAGGCCCACGACGGGGGGAAGTCGGCTACCTCGAGGAGACCAGATCCGGTGAGCTTCGCCAGGGTTTCGCCGATGTCGTCGGGTGCTCGCTGGTAATACTCTCCTGACTTGGTCAGATGCCAGATCAGCGCCTGCTGGCAGGACACGATCGACGGGATCGCGGTGGTGGCAAGCCGCATGACCTGGTCCGGCGAAGAGGCCTGGGTCAAGATGAGCGCCAACGTAAAGACCGCGTTGAACGACGACAACCTGGCTTCGGCCGCCGGATCCAGGTCGTTGGTACTCGGTACGCCCCCCGCGCTTGACGTCATCGGCCCCCGGGAAACGGGCGCCCGGAAAGGTAGCACGGGTTCGCGTGCAGCGGCGGGAGCACCTCACCAGCGTAACTAGTGCTGGTACGGCGCGCCAGGTAGCTGGGGGCGTGACACACCGGGGGCCGGCCCGGGTGTCTACGGGCGCGACCGGCCCACCCGGTGCGCGATCGTGAATACTGGTAACGACCTGCGACCGAGGAGCCTGTCCGGTGGCCAAGCAAGTGAGCATGCTGTGGAAGCGTCTGCGCCGGTGGCTGACGAATAATCCGGGACGGTTCGCCGGTGGCTCGGCGGCGCGTGATCCGTCCGGCCTGCTGGCCGTCGAGCGGGAAATGCAGGCCGAGGCACAACGGGCGCGGGACGACGCACACCGGGTGGGGGACAACGCCGACGTTCCGGCCGCGGGCGATGAGAGCGGCGGCGAGTCGAGATGAGCAGCTTGCCGATCGGCGACTATGCCCTGCTGTCGGACTGCCGCTCGGCCGCGCTGGTCAGCCGGGCCGGCTCGGTGGACTGGCTATGTTTCCCCCGGTTCGACGCGCCGTCCGTATTCGCCCGCCTGCTTGACCCCGACGCCGGCCACTTCGCGATCCGGCCGGCCGGCGATTTCCAGGCCCGCCGCGCGTACGTCGACCGGACCATGACCATGCAGACCACGTTCGGCACGCCAGCCGGCACCGCGGTGCTGACCGACGCCATGGCGACGGGCCGCAACGACCGCGGCCACCACCTGGGGGCCCGGTCGCCGGGAGTCCTGCTGCGCCGGCTGGAGTGCACCGCCGGGGAGATCGACGTCGATGTCAGCTATGCGCCGCGGCCCGAATACGGCCTGATCCACCCGATCCTGGAAGCGGTCGCCGGCGGCATCGCCGCCCGCGGCGGCGCCACCAGGCTGCTGCTTTCCGCGCCGGACGCGCCGGCCGGGCTGCAGGTCGCCGGGGACACCGCCACCGCGCACCTGCACCTGGCCGCCGGGCAGAGCGTGAGCTTCGCGCTCCAATACGGGCCGATGCAGGAGCCGCCGCTGACCGCCTGGGACGCCGGCCGGATCGCCGCCCGGCTGCGGGACACCAACACCGGATGGCGCTCCTGGTCCGCCCTGCACCAGGCCTATCAGGGTCCCTGGCGGGACCTGGTCCATCATTCCGGCCGGGTCCTGCAGGCGCTCACCTTCGCCCCGACCGGCGCCATCGTGGCCGCGCCCACGACCTCGCTGCCCGAGGCCATCGGCGGCGGCCGCAACTGGGATTACCGCTACACCTGGGTCCGCGATGCCAGCCTGACCATGGAGGCCATGTGGGTGGCGGCGTGCCCCGATGAGGCCGGCAAGTTCTTCGGCTTCCTGGCCGACGCCGCGGCCTCCCAGCTGCGGCGGGGCAAAGACCTGCAGATCATGTTCGGCGTCGGCGGCGAGCACGATCTTTCGGAACGGGCACTACCGCACCTCACCGGATGGCGGTCCAGCCGTCCGGTCCGGGTCGGCAACGGGGCCTGGGCTCAGCGCCAGCTCGACGTGTACGGCGAGCTGCTCGATGCCGCCCAGCGGCTGGCCGACCAGCTGGGTGAGCTCGACCCGGTTACCCAGCAGTTCCTGGCCGCCGCGGCGGACACCGCCGCGAGCCGGTGGAACGAGCAGGACCAGGGCATCTGGGAGATCCGCGGCGAACCACGCGACTTCCTGTACTCCAAGCTCATGTGCTGGGTCGCGCTCGACCGGGCCATCGCCCTGGCCCCGCAGCTCGGCGCGGCCGACCGGGTGCCGAGGTGGGCCGCCGTCCGCGACGAGATCCGCGCGGCCATCGAGGGCCGCGGCTGGAACGATAAGGCCGGTGCCTTCACCCAGGCTTTCGGCCGCGAAGACCTGGACGCGTCCAGCCTGATGCTGGCGATCACCGGTTTCCTGCCCGGGGACGACCCGCGGATGAAGGCGACCACCGACGCGATCGCCGCCCGGCTGACCGACCAGCGCGGCCTGGTGTACCGCTACCTGGCTCAGGACGGCCTGGCCGGCCAGGAGGGAACCTTCCTGCTCTGCACGTTCTGGCTGGCGCACGCGCAGGCGCTGGCCGGAGAGCTCGACCAGGCCACCGCGACGTTCGAGCGTGCCGTGGCGGCCATCAACGACGTGGGCCTGCTGGCCGAGGAGGTCGACCCGGACAGCGGCGAGATGATCGGCAACTTCCCGCAGGCGTTCAGCCACATCGGCCTGGTCAACGCCGCCTGGGCCATCTCTCAGGCGCAGGAACGCGCAGCCGGCCGGAGCCAGCAGCCGGCCGCCGGTCCCGGCGCGGCGCGGGAGGACGGCAGCTCGGCCCTGAGGGCGCTGCAGAGCACCTGGGTGCCGGACGCCGCGAGCCGGGGCGGACCGTAACATCGGTGTCCGTTCCGAATTAATTTTTTACCTGATCTTGCCGGCCGCAGCCCGCTGGCGTCGGCCGAGCCGCGGGGCATAGCTTGGTGCCGTGAGCCAGCCCGAGCAGATCCGCGTCGTTGTCGGCGAGGACCAGTCCTTTGTCCGGGAAGGAATCGTGAGCGTCCTGCAGGACGGCGGATTCGACGTGGTCGGCACCACGGACAACGCGCAGGAGCTCGTCGGGATGGCGGACGCCTACGGCCCGGATGTGGTCATCGCCGACATCCAGATGCCGCCCGATCGTACCGATGACGGGCTCCGGGCCGCGCTGGCCATCCGGGCCGCCCATCCAGGAACGGGCGTGCTGGTGCTGTCGCAGTTCCTGGAGGACCGTTACGCGTTCGACCTGGTGGCCGACGGCGCACAGGGCGTTGGCTACCTGCTGAAGGAGAAGGTCGGCGACATGGGGATGTTCGCCGACGCGGTGCGGCGCATCGCCGACGGCGGGTCGGTCCTCGATCCGGACGTGGTCGCGCGGCTGGTGGGCCGCAAGCGGAAGGCCAGCCCGCTCGACGACCTGACCCCGCGCGAGCGGCAGGTCCTGGCGCTGATCGCCCAGGGCCTGTCCAATGCCGGCATCGCCCGCGAGCTGGTGGTCTCCGTGGCCGCCATCGAGCGCCATGTGACCGGCATCTTCGACAAGCTCGGCCTGCACGCCTCGCCCGAGGCGCACCGCCGGGTGCTCGCCGTCCTGACCTACCTGCGGACCTGACCAGCCCTGCGGACCTGACCGGCCCGNNCCCGAACCTGACCGGCTCAGCCTCTGTCGGCTGAGGTCGGCGGGCCGGCGAACAGTGTCGCCAGGTCGGCGGCGGCCAGTTCCTGCTTGGCGACGAATGCGACGGCGGGACAGGTCTTCATGACCTCCGCCGGAACCTGGCCGAGATCGGCAGACGTCAGCACGATCCGGGCCCCGGCGCAGGCGGCGGCCAGTGACGCCGCCACCGCGAACCCGTCTTGTCCCGGCAGGTTGACGTCCAGGAGTATCCCGTCCGGGCAACACCCGGCCACGGCGGCCAGCGCCTGCTCCCCGTCCGCCGCCTCGTCGAGCACCTCGAAGCCGCGCATGGCGAGCAGTTCGGCCGCCAGCGCGCGAAAACGCGGACTGTCGTCGACAATCAGGATTCGGCTCGCCACATAGGAATGATGGCCGCGCACCAGGTCAAAAACCATCGGGCTAACCCCACAATCCGCGGGCCGCCGACCTGGCCTGCTCGGGTTAACCCCATGGTGCTTGCGGGTCTTCCTGAGCCCGGGAACTGAAGGGCACTCCATTGGCGTGCGAGCACGCCCCCGGCAGGCTCGTCTTATAACCCAGCACCGAGCCAACCCAGCCCCGCGCGTCTGGCCGCCCAGCCAGGATCACGTCGACCGAGGTAGTCCCATGAGCGATTCAACGATAGCCCTTCCTCGACGCCCGGCCCGCCACCCGAGCGCGGGCCGGCCCGATCAGGCCGCCTATCGCGGCGTCGACCCCAGCCCGCCCGTCCCGGATCCCGGCTGGTCCATCCCGATCAGTACCGGGGACCCGGCCCGGACCGGCGCGGAGCCAGACCGGGGGCCGACGATGTTGCGCGGACGGCGCCGTGAGTGTGCGGTGCTTGGCGGGCTGCTCGACGGGGTGCGCGGCGGGCTCAGCGCGGTGCTGATCCTGCGGGGCGAGGCGGGGGTGGGCAAGACGGCCCTGCTAGACCACGCGGTGGCGGCGGCGGCGGACCTGCGGGTGGTGCGGGCCGCGGGGGTGGAGCAGGAGATGGGGCTGGCGTTCGCCGGGCTGCATCAGCTGTGCGGGCCGGTGCTTGACCGGCTGGCCCGGCTGCCTGGCCCGCAGCGGGCCGCGCTGGAAACGGCGTTCGGCCTGGAGGCGGGTCCGGCACCGGATCGTTTCCTGGTGGGGCTGGCCGTGCTGAGCTTGCTGTCGGAGGTGGCCGGCGAGCAGCCGCTGGTGTGCGTGGTGGACGACGCACAGTGGCTGGACCAGGCGTCGGCGCAGGCGCTGGCGTTCGCGGCGCGCCGGCTGGCGACAGAGTCCGTGCTGGTGCTGTTCGCCGCGCAGGAGCCGGGCGCGGACCTTCGCGGGCTGCCCGAGCTGGTGGTCGGTGGACTTGGGGCCGCCGATGCGCGCGAGCTGCTGGACTCGGCGGTCCGGTGGCCGATGGATGACCGGGTCCGGACCCAGATCGTGGCGGAGACCAGGGGAAACCCGCTCGCGCTGGTTGACCTGCCGCGGGGGCTGTCGCCGGCCGCGCTGGCCGGCGGCTTCCGGCTGGCCGAGGCGCTGCCGCTGCCACACCGGATCGAGCAGGATTTCCTGCGCCGGGCTGAGGGGCTACCCAGGCCGACCCGGCTGCTGCTGGTGGTCGCGGCGGCCGAGCCGACCGGCGACCCGGTGCTGTTGCGGCGAGCCGCCGGACGGCTGGGAATCTCGGCCCAGGCCGCCGCCGCGCCGGCGGCGGAGGCCGGGCTGCTCGAGTTCGGTGCCCGGGTGCGGTTCCAGCATCCGCTGGTTCGCGCGGCGGCCTACCAGTCCGCCTCGCTCGGCGACCGGCAGCTGGTGCACGGCGCCCTGGCGAAGGCCACCGATCCGCAGCCGGACCCGGATCGCCGTGCCTGGCACCGGGCCCAGGCCGCGCCGGGGCCCGACGAGGATGTAGCCGCCGAACTCGAGCGGTCGGCCGACCTGGCCCAGTCGCGGGGCGGCCTGTCCGCCGCCGCCGCGTTCCTCGAGCGCGCCGCGGCGCTGACGCCGGACCCGGCGCGGCGGGCCGAAAGAGCGCTGGCGGCAGCGCAGGCCAAGATCGGTGCCGGAGCGTTGGACACGGTGCCGAAGTGGCTTGACGTGGCGAAGGCCGGACCGCCAGACGAGCTCAGGCACGCTCGCGCCGACCTCTTGCACGCTCGGCTCGCGTTCGTTTCGCGGCCGGGGCGCGACGCTCCGCCGCTACTGCTCAAGGCGGCCAAGCGGCTGGAACGGATCGACATCGACCTGGCCCGCGAGGCCTACCTGGACACGATGAACGCTGCGATGTCCGCGGGGCGCCTGGCCGCTCCGGGTGCTCCAGATACTCGGGGTGTTCCGGGTGCTCCGGGCGCAGGCATGCTGGAGGTGGCACTCGCGGCGCGCGCGGCACCGCGGCCGTCTCACCCGCTGTGCGCGCCCGATCTTCTCCTGGACGGCCTGGCCACCCGCGTCACCGAAGGTTATCCGGCTGGACTGCCGATCCTGCGCCGGGCGCTGAGCGCATTCGGCCGCGACATGTCCGCGGCGGAAGAGCTCCGCTGGCTGGGGCCGGCGTGTATGGCGGCCATGCAGCTATGGGATGACGGCCAGTGGGACGTACTGTCCCGGCGGCACGTCAAGCTGGCCCGTGACGCCGGCGCGCTCAGCGAGCTGCCCCTCGCCCTCACCGCGCGCGCCTACCTGGAGCTGTTCGCTGGCGAGCTGACCGCCGCGGCCGCATTGACCGAGGAAGTACTCCAACCGACTCCAGACAGCTTCGTGCCCTACGGCGCTCTTGGCCTGGCCGCGTGGAGTGGCCGGAAGGACGAGGTCGCTGTGCTGGCGGAGGCCACCATCGAGGATGTGACGCTGCGAGGCGAGGGAATCGGGATAACCGTAACGGAATGGGCGAATGCGGTGCTAGGCAACGGCCTGGGCCACTACGACGAGGCGCTGGCCGCGGCCGAGCAGGGCAGCCAGTACCCCGGCGAGCTGGGGCCGGCCACCTGGTCGCTGGTCGAGCTGATCGAAGCGGCCGCCCGGACCGGGCAGACCGAGCGCGCGACCGGGGCCCTGCGTCGCCTGGCCGAGTGCACCAGCGCCGCCGGCACCGACTGGGCGCTCGGGATCGAGACCCGCTCACGGGCCCTGCTGAGCGGCGGCGAGTCCGCCGAACGGCTGTACCGCGAGGCGATCGAGCGGCTTAGCCGCACCCGCGTCCGCGCGGAACTGGCCCGGGCGCACCTGCTCTACGGCGAATGGCTGCGCCGTCAGAACCGCCGCGTGGACGCGCGCAAACAGCTCCGCCGCGGCTACGAGATGCTGACCGCGATGGGTATCGAGGGTTTCGCCGAACGCGCCCGCCGCGAACTGCTGGCCACCGGGGAAACCGTGCGCAGGCGGACGGCCGAGACGGTCGGCGAGCTCACCGAACAGGAGGCGGAGATCGCCCGGCTGGCGGCTGACGGGCAGACCAACCCGGAGATCGGCGCGAAATTGTTCCTCAGCCCGCGTACGGTCGAGTGGCACCTGAGCAAGGTGTTCACGAAACTCGGTATCAGCTCAAGGAAAGAGCTCCGCGAGGCGCCGCCCGCCCGGGTCCAGGCGACCCGCCCGCCGGGCCCCAAGTGGCCAGACTCCGCCCGCGGGCCAGGGCACGGCGGCACCTGGACGGCACGGGAGGGCCGACCAGGGTACCGGCCAGTGTCTGGACGGGTGCGACCGGCCGTCCTGGTGCGCGACCGTGGAGGTTGTCACGACTGACCGGTCGGCCCACTGTGCCGCCCACCAGAGCATGGGAAACGGGCAATCTCAATGAATACCGCTGAGCAGGCTGAAGCGACATGACCGGCGAGGCCGCACCGCTGGCCGGCCTGCGGGTGCTGGAGATCTGCGCTCATGCGGCGTTGCCGCTCGGTGCCCGCACGCTGGCCGAACTCGGCGCCGAAGTCATCCGCGTCGGCCCGGCCGAAGGCAGAGCCGAGACCGCCCGCCGGGCTATGGCGGAACTACTGGCCACATCCGGCTGCCGCGGCGGGATCGCACTTACCTGCACGACCAAACCAACCTGGCTTGGCCACGCCGAACTGACTCCCAGGTGCTCAGATCTCATCCATCTCCAGGTCCGGCACCGCGAAGACCTGGCCGAGGACACCAATGACGGCGACCACGCCGCCGGTTCGCTGAACTACCTGCCCGCCTGGGAGGTGGCTTACGGGCTGGAGGCGGCCGCAGTCCTGCTCGCCGCCGGCCGGCACCGGCGGGGTACCGGGCCGGGCCACGCGATCAACCTGACGCCGCAGCACGTGGCCCGCGCTTTCGCCGGCCATCTCGGCACCCTGGCCGAGGCGCAGCGGACCAGGGTGCATCAGGTCCGGATCGGCGGCTACCCGTACGGCGGCTTCGCCCGTGACTTCGGCACGGCTGACCGTGCACGGTTCATCGTGACGATACTCAGCAGGCGACAGTTCGCCGACCTCGCGAAGGTCACAAGGCTCGCCGGGACCTTCACCTTCCTGGAAAAGCTGCTCGGCGCCGACTTCTCCGTCGGCGATGACCGCTACACCCACAGGGAAAGCATCGCCTCACTGCTCGCCCCCTGGTTTGCCGGGCGCACCGCCGCGGGCCTGCCGCCGCGTTCGCCGGGACCTCGGTGTCGGCCGAACGCCTGTCCAGCTACGGCACCCGCCCGGCGAGCCGTCCCGGCCGCCTAGCCGCCGCCGCGGCTGGCGGCTGACCGTGATGACCGCAGCACCCCAGGGAAAGGGGACGAACACGTGACGGTATCGCCATCGGCCGGACCGGAGCCCATCCCCGGCCGCCGTAACCAGGCCGCTCTTTCTGTGCTCACGTTCGACCGCGGCCCAGACACTGATCTGGCCCGGTGGGCCCAGCTCATCCGGCAGGCGCGGTGCGCCGACAGCGGTGTCGATGCGGATCAGTGGTTCCCGGTCAGCACCAATGCGGAGAGCGCCGTCCGCGAGGCCGCCGACGCGCTGGCCGTCTGCCGGTCCTGCCAGGTACGCAGCCTGTGCCTGGCCTTGTCGCTGCTGCACTGGGACGTTGGCCAGTACGGCGTCTGGGGCGGGCTGGTCGCGGCCGACCGGGCGAGCTTGCGACGCCAGCTGCTCACGCCCGGGTCCCCACCGCACCCCGAGCCGCCGAGGAGTCATCATGTCTAACCACTACAGCGCGGCCAATCTCAGGTTTTCCAGCCGGCCCGATGGACGGTTGTGCCGGCCAGAGCCGGGCCAGAGCCGGCACGATGTGCCGTTGATCCGGTAGACCGCGTCGGGGTGGAATTCCGGGCCGGTCGTGGGCGAGGATATGAGGGGCGGGCCGCTCGTCGGGTTCGCGTCGATGATCAGCACCGTCTTATCCGGATCGTCCGCTGTTCCCTGGCCCGCTCCCTGGGCCGCGGTACGGCCGGACCGTGCTGCGAACCCGCCGTCCCGGCGGCAAACACCGTCCCGGGCGACGCCAGACCAGGGCATCGGCCAGGGCACTCACGGGCGCGACCGGGCACCGGCGAGCGCGACCGTGGAGCCAGGAGAAAGAATCGTAGAGCCAGAGCAAGACGGGCCGCTGGCATCAATGGGAGAGGATTCGCAGTCATGGACATGAAACTCGAGGTTGTCGTCGTTCCGGTTTCCGACGTCGACAAGGCCAAGGCCTTCTACCAGGCGCTGGGGTGGCGGCTGGACGCCGACTTCGCCAAGAGCGAGGACTTCCGGGTGGTGCAGCTGACCCCTCCTGGCTCGCCCGCCTCGATCATCTTCGGCACCGGGGTCAGCTCGGCCGCGCCGGGTTCCGCCGACGGCCTGCAGCTGGTCGTCGACGACATCGACGCGGCCCGGGCTGAGCTGACCAGCCGCGGCGCCGAGGTGAGCGAGGTCTTCCACGACGCGGGCGGGGTGTTCCACCACGGCGGCGCCGACGGACGCGCCACTGGCCCGGCACCGGACCACCAGAGCTACGGTTCCTTCGTCTCGTTCAGCGACCCGGACGGCAACGGCTGGTTCGTCCAGGAAGTCACCACCCGCCTTCCGGGCCGGTGAGCCCCGTGTCGGTGACCTACGAATCAGCGCACGACCTGGCCGAGGCGCTGCGGCGGGCCGAGGCCGCGCACGGCGAGCACGAAAAGGAGATCGGCCACGCCGACCCGGACTGGCCTGACTGGTACGCGCAGTACATGGTGCAGGAACGAGCCTCCCGATGAGCGAACCCAGGAGCAGCGAACCTATGAGCAGCGACTACGACGTCATCGTGGTCGGCGGCGGCTCGCCGGGCGAGCACTGCGCCGGGGCGCTGGCCGACGGCGGCCTGCGGGTGGCCGTGGTCGAGCGTGCGCTGGTCGGCGGTGAGTGCTCCTACTACGCGTGCATCCCGTCCAAGACGCTGCTGCGCCCCGGCGAGGCGGTAACCGAAGCGCGCGAGGTGGGGGCCAGCGCGGAGGTCAACGTCGAGGCCGCTCTCGCCTACCGCGACTTCATGGTCTCCAACTACTCCGACGCCGGGCAGGAGCGCTGGCTGGCGGGCAACGGCATCGCGCTGCTGCGCGGGACCGGCCGGCTGGCCGGGCCGGGCGTGGTGGAGGTCGGCGGCGTGCGGCACACCGCCCGGCACGTCGTCGTGGCGACCGGCTCGGATCCGGTCACGCCGCCCATCCCGGGCCTGCGCGAGCTCGAAGGCGTCTGGACCAACCGCGAGGTGACCGGCATGAAGGCCGTCCCGCGGCGGCTGCTGATCCTCGGCGGCGGCCCGGTCGGCGCCGAGATGGCCCAGGCCGTGCGCCGCCTCGGCGGCGAGGTAGCCCTGGTCGAGGGGGCCAGCCACGTCCTGGCCCGGGAGCCCAAGCCGCTGGGCGACGCCCTGGGCGAGGTCCTGCGGCGCGACGGCATCGAGCTCATCCTCGGCGTGCAGGCGAAGGCCGCGCGGCGCGACGGCGAGGACTACGTGCTGACGCTCGCCGACGGCCGTGAGCTGCGCGGTGACCACCTTCTCGTCTCCACCGGCCGGCGCCCGCGGATGCCGGAGGGCCTGGAGACCGTCGGCGCCACGGCCGGCCCGCACGGCCTCGAGGTCGACGCGCACCTGCACGCCGGGGAGCAGCTGTGGGCCGTCGGCGACGTCACCGGCGTGCGGCTGCTGACCCACGTCGGCAAGTACCAGGGCGAGGTCGTCGCCGCGAACATTCTCGGCGAATCCCGCGAGGCCCACTACGAGGCCATCCCGGACGCCGTCTACACCGACCCGCAAGCCGCCGAGGTCGGCGTCAGCCAGGACCGGTTCAGCGCGACCGCCCAGCTGGCCGACGTGGCCAAGACGGCCACCTACACCCACGACTACGCCAAATCCAACGGGTTCCTGACCCTGCTCAGCGACGGCGACCGGCTGACCGGCGCCTACGCGCTCGGTCCCGAGGCCGGCGAGTGGCTGCAGCAGGCCACGCTGGCCATCCGCGCCCGGGTGCCGATCGAGGTGCTGCGCGACGTCATCCAGCCTTTCCCCACCTTCTCCGAGATCTACGTCGACGCGCTCAAAGCGCTGCACGGCCAGATCACGGCCGCCCGCCAGCCCGCCGCCGCGGAATCGCCGTGACACCCGATCGGGACACCGTGAATCGGGACACCGTGAATCGGGACACCGTGATGCGACGCGCCCACCATCCACCGGAGGGATCATGACCACTCCCACCCAGCGCCCACCGGAACTGCCCGGGCAAACCGTCGTCGTGATCGGCGGCAGCTCCGGCATCGGGTTGGAGACCGCCCGCCGAGCCCGGACCGAGGGCGCCGACGTCATCCTGACCGGCCGCAATCCCGAGCGCCTGGAGCAGGCCGCGAAGGAAGTCGACGCGCGGCGTACGGCGGCCTTCGACGCGACCGATCCCGCTGCGCTCGAGGGCTTCTTCCAAAGCCTCCCGGATCCGATCGACCACGTGATGGTCACGGCCGGCGGCCAGTACTACGCGCGCCTAGCCGACATGGACTTCGCGCAGGCCCGCCACGCCATCGACGAGCATCTCATGATGGCGCTCCAAGCCACCCGCTACGCCGCTGGGAAGATGCGACCGGGGGGCACGCTGCTGTTCATGACCGGCACCGGCGCTCGCCGGCCGGGCATCAGCCTCTCCATCGCGGCGATAGCCGCCGCGGCGATGCCCGCCCTGGTGGCGAACCTGGCGGTCGAGGTGGCGCCGGCCAGAGTCAACCTCCTCGCGGCCGGGTTCGTCGACACCCCGCTGTCCGCGTCGCTGCTCGGAGACGACCTCGACAAGCGCCGCGACCAGCTCCGCGCGACGCTGCCCATCAGGCGCGTGGTCGGCCCGGCCGACGTCGCCGCGCTCGCCGTGCACATCATGACCAACACGGCGCTGACCGGCGCGACCTACGACGTCGACGGCGGCGAGCAACTCGTCCCGGGAGCATGATCGACATGAACGACCTGCTGAAACTGGCCATCGAGGGACACGGCGGCCTGCGGCGCTGGGAGCAGATCACCCGGTTCCGCGCGGACGCCTCGGTCACCGGCACGATCTGGGCCATCAAGGGCAAGCCAAGCCCGCTGGACCGGGTCGTGCTTGAGGGCGAGACCCGCCACCAGCGGCTGACCATCACCCCGTTCCCCGAGCCGGGGCGTTACACCACCTGGAAACCGCACCGGCAGACCATCGACACGACCGACGGCGTGCTGCTGGCCACCCGCAGTGACCCGGCCGCGGCGTTCGTCGGGATGACCCGCGAGTCGCCGTGGGACGACTTCCAGGTGGCCTACTTCGCCTGCGAGGGCCTCTGGAACTACTTCGTCGCGCCCTTCCTGTTCGCCCGCGACGACTTCGTCACCGCCGAGACCGAGGCGTGGCACGAGGACGGGCAGAGCTGGCGCGGCCTGCTGGTCACCTACCCGGATACCATCGCGGCGCACACCCGCCAGCAGACCTATTACTTCGACGACGCCGGGCTGCTGCGACGGCTCGACTACAGCGTGGACATCCTGAGCGGGGGCCCCGCGGTGCACTACCCCTCGGAGTACCGCGAGTTCGACGCGGTCATGGTCCCGACCCGCCGCCGGATCTACGTCCGCGCCCCCGACGGCACCCCGATCCGGGGCTCGGCCGAGGTCGCCGTCGACGTCACCGACGTCACCTTCAGCTAGGAGAGAGCGGACCGTAACCCCACTGTCCGTTCGGGTAATTGAACTTTTTACCGAACGACGGTGGTTCCACCAGCCGCGAAGGAACCAGCTATGGAATACCTCGTCACCATGACCACCCACGTCCCGGACGGAACACCTGACCAAGCCGTGGACGACATCCGCGCGCGCGAGGCCGCCCACACGCGCGAGCTCGCGGCGCAGGGGCACGTGCTGCGGCTGTGGCGGCCGCCGCTGCAACCGGGCGAATGGCGCACGCTCGGGCTGTTCGCCGCCGCCGACGNNTCGCCGCACCCGAACGACCCGGGCCCGGCGCCGCTGGCGGTCAAAAAGACAGGCACCGAGTTCCTGGTCACCTTCACCATCAGCATCCCGAAGGGCACGCCCAGCCAGGCCGTCGACGAGACCGAGGCGCGCGAGGCGCAGCGCGCCAAGGAACTGGCCGGCCAGGGACACCTGCTGCGGCTGTGGCGGTTGCCGGGCGAGTCGCGCTCGCTGGGGCTATGGAACGCCGGGGACCCGGCCGAGATGCAGGCGATCTTGACATCGCTGCCCCTGGACCCCTGGATGACCGACGAGACCACACCGCTCACCCCGCACCCGAGCGACCCGGCGCTGACCCTCCCATGAGCGACAACGGCCAGAAGGTCGCCATCATCACCGGCGGCTCCCAGGGCATCGGCGCGAGCCTGGTCGCGGCCTACCGCCGGCAGGGCTGGAGCGTGGTCGCCACCGCCCGCACCATGAAGCCGGCCGGGGATCCGGACGTGCTCACCGTCGAAGGCGACATCACCGACCCCGCGACCGCCGACCGGATCATCAGCGGAGCGCTCGAGCGGTTCGGACGCATCGACACCCTGGTCAACAACGCCGGCGTCTACATCTCCAAGCCGTTCACCGACTACACCGCCGCGGACTTCGCCGTGGTGACCGGAGTCAACCTCAGCGGATTCTTCTGGCTGACCCAGCGGGCCATCGCCGAGATGCTGAAGCGGTACGGCGGCCACGTGGTCAACATCTCGGCCACCCTGGCGGAGGTCGCGAACTCCCATGTGCCTGAGGTCCTGGCCGCGCTGACCAAGGGCGGCCTGGCCTCGGCCACCCGGTCACTGGCCGTCGAGTACGCCTCCCGCGGCATCCGGGTCAACGCGGTCTCGCCCGGCATCATCCAGACGCCGATGCACCCGGCGGAAAGCTACGAAGGACTCAGCGGTGACCAGCTTCCTCCGCTCGGCCGCGTCGGCCAGGTCAGCGACGTCGTCGACGGCATCTTGTTCCTGGAGGCATCGCCGTACATTACCGGGGAGATCCTGCACATCGACGGCGGCGAGATCGCCGGACACTGACTGGAGATTCGAGCCATGACAGGCCGCCTGCTGTCGGTGAACGTGGGCCTGCCCCAAGACCTGACCTGGCACGGCCGCACGGTGTACACCGCCGTCTGGAAGAAGCCGGTCGAGGGTCCGGTGCAGGTGCGGTGGCTGAACATCGACGGCGACGGGCAGGGTGACCTGGCCGGGCACGGCGGGGAGAACCGCGCGGTGTTCGTGTACCAGATCGAGTCCTACCAGTACTGGCAGGACCAGCTGAGCCGCGACGACTTCACCTGCGGCCAGTTCGGGGAGAACTTCACGGTAACCGGCCTGGGCGATGACCAGGTATGCATCGGCGACCGCTACCGCATCGGCGAAGCGGTATTCGAGGTGACCCAGCCGAGGGTCACCTGCTACCGGGTCGGCATCCGGATGGATGACCCGCAGATTCCCGCGCTGCTTGTCTCCCACCACCGGCCCGGCTTCTACCTGCGGGTACTGCGCGAGGGCGCCGTGCAGGCCGGCGATGACATCGTGCCGGTGGCCACCGGGCCGCAGGCCATGACCGTGGCCGAGACCGACGCGCTGCTCTACCTGCCCGGTCATCCTCGCAAGCAGCTGCTGCGGGCGCTGCAGATCCCGGCGCTGTCGCCGGGCTGGAAAGCCTCGTTCCAGGCCATGCTCGACGAGCCCGAGGCGGGCGGCGCGGCCGAGGGCAACGCGGGCCTGACGGCGGTGAGCCCGCCGCCGGCCTGGCCGGGGTTCCGCCCGCTGACCGTGACCGCGGTCGAACGGGAAACCGACTCGATCGTCTCGGTGCAGCTGGCCGACCCTGGCGGTGCGGCCGTACCGGCCGCGCTGCCCGGGCAGTTCCTGGTCCTGCGACTGCCCGTCAGCCAGGGCCAGCCGCCGCTGCTGCGCAGCTACTCGCTATCCGGACCCCCGGGCGCCGCTACCTACCGCGTCAGCGTCAAGCGCGAGCCGCACGGCGCGGGCAGCCAGTTCATTCACTCCCGGGTGCGGGCCGGGGACGTGCTCGAGGCCGCCGCGCCGCGCGGCACCTTCACGCTGCGCCCGGGCCAGGGACCGGTGCTGCTGATCAGCGCGGGGGTCGGTGCGACCCCGGTGCTGGCCATGCTGCACGCCCTGGCCGCCGCCAGGTCCGGCCGCGACATCTGGTGGCTGCACGGCGCCCGCAACCGGGCCGAGGAGCCGTTCGCCGCGGAGTCACGCTCGCTGCTGGCCACGCTGGCCGGCGGACACCGGCACGTCTGCTACAGCCACCCGGGCCCGGACGATGTCCAGGGGCGCGACTATCAGACCACCGGGCGGCTGTCGCCGGCCGTGCTCGCCGACCTGGACCTTCCGCGCAGCGCCGATGCCTATATCTGCGGTCCGGCCGGATTCATGGCTGACGTATCGGCCGCCCTCGTGGGCCTCGGTGTCGACGGCAGCCGGGTGCACACCGAGATCTTCGGCGCCGCGCCCGCCCAAACGCCAGGCATCGCCGCCGCGGTCACCCGCCCCCCGCACCCGCCCGCGGGTGAGCCAGGGACCGGCCCGGCTGTCGCGTTCGCGCGCAGCGGCCTGACGGTTCCCTGGGATCCCGGCTACGCCAGCCTGCTGGAGCTGGCCGAAGCCTGCGACGTCCCGGTGCGCTGGTCCTGCCGCACCGGCGTGTGCCACACCTGCGAGACCGGGCTGCTGTCCGGAACGGTCAGCTACGCCCCCGACCCGGTCGATCCCCCCGCCGCAGGCGACACCCTGATCTGCTGCTCCCAGCCGTCCGGCGACCTGGCCCTCGACCTGTGACCGCGAAAACTAGGCGGCCAGGCGGCTCTCCGAACCCGCCCGCCAGCTCCGCCAGCGTCAACCCGCGCGGCAGTTCGAGCAACGCCAGCGGATTGCCCTGCGTCTCGGCCACGATCTGGTCGCGGACCCGCTCATCAAGCGGTCCGGCCAGGGCCGCATCAAGCAGCGCCCGCGCATCGCCATCGGCCAGGCCCCCGACCGTCAGCTCCGGCACCCCGGCCAGCTCCTCGCTCGGATCGCGGCGCCGAGATTCACCTCCTCGACGCCGGCCATTTCGCCCTAGACGAGCAAGCCGCCGCGATCGCGCACCTGACCCGGGAGTTCGTGAGCGCCCGGGTCCCAGCCTGACCTGGCGCGGCGGCGGCCTCTAACCCACCGCCGCCCGGTAGGGGCGGAAGAACGCGCGCAGCTCCTCCGCGTAGAGCGCGGGCTCCTCGAACGGCGCGAAGTGCCCGCCGCGGCTGGGCTCGGTCACCGAGACGACGTTCGCGGCGCGCTCGAGCCAGGCCCGCGGCGGCCGGCCGATGTCGCCGGGGAAAAGCGAGAAGCCGGACGGCACCTCGACCCGGCGGGCGAGCTGCGCGGGCGGGATCGCGGCGTTCGCGCGGTACATCCGCATCGACGAGCTGATCGTCCCGGTGAGCCAGTACAGCGTGACGTTGGTGAGGATCTCGTCCTTGCTGAAGCTCCGCTCGAGGGCGCCGTCGCAGTCGCTCCAGGCCCGGAGCTTCTCCACGATCCACGCGGCGAGCCCGGCCGGCGAGTCGGTGAGCCCGAAGGCGGCGGTCTGGGGCTTGGTGCGATGCATGGCGGCGTAGGCGCCCTCGGTCGCGCCCCAGACCGCGAGGCTCTCGATCCAGGCGCGCTCCTCGGGCGCTAGGTCGGCCGGGTCACCGGTGAAGACGGGCACGCCCGCGTCCATCCGGTGGACGGCCACGACCCGGCCGGGGTGGTCAAGCGCGAGGTAGCGGCTCACGTGGCTGCCGATGTCCCCGCCCGCCGCGCCGAANNGGAGTACCCGTAGCCCGGCATGTCGGGCACGACCACGTCGAACGCGTCGGCGGGGTCGGCGCCGTGCGCGCCGGGGTCGGTCAGCAGCGGGATGACCTTCGCGTACCGCCAGAACGAGTCCGGCCAGCCGTGGCTGAGGACCAGCGGCAGCACGGGCCCGCCCGACGCGGCCGCCCGGGCGTGCACGAAGTGGATGTTGAGGCCGCCGAGGGGGACGCGGAAGCGGGGGAGCCGGGCCAGCGCCGCCTCCTGGGCCGGCCAGTCGAACCCGTCCGCCCAGTAGCCGACGAGCTGGCGGAGGTAGGCCAGGTCGGTCCCGAGCGACCAGCCGGCCTCCTCGGGCGCGTCCGGCCAGCGCGTCGCGCGCAACCGCGCGCGGAGGTTCTCGATCGCCGCGGCGGTGGTCTGCGACGTGAACGGCTCGGGGCGAGGCCCAACCCCTGAAGCCGCTGAAGATGGGGCGTCCGACATGGCACGCACCCTACCGGCACTGCCCCGTGAGACCACGAACCCTGGGCCCGCTCGCCCCTTCCGCGCGCCCGAAAGGTCCTTGGTTTCTGTGCCGGGTCAGGGCAGCCACCGGCCTTCCCGGTACCGCATCGGCGCTGGTGTGTCGCCAGCAGACTGGCTCACGGGCGGACCTGGTGGGTGTGGTGCCGGCGGCGGTAGGTGAACTGGACGATCGACAGGGCCAGGAACGGGGCGCTCATCACGATCAGCAGCGTGGAGTGCTCGGCGAGGCCGAGGCCGAGGAAGACGACGTTGGAGATGGCAGACAGGACGACGCCGAGGACCGGGTAGCGATGCTTGATCACGAACAACATGGGATGGCTCCCTTTCGCGGTGACGGCCCCGACCGGACCGTTCATGGCATGAGCGTAACAGATACTTTGCGTACTACGCAAGTATTGCTTAGTACGCAATTATCTCAGCCGGCCCGATGAGCCCCAACGCCCCGCTTAACTGGCGTTCGCCGCTGCGGCGTACCGCTCGATCAGCTGGTCGGCGACCGCATCGAGGTCCTTGCCGATGTAGTCCGGCTGCGGGCCGACGTCGAGCGGGGCGTTGCCCTCGCGCAGGATGAGCGCGGTCTGCCAGCCGGCCGCGCCAGCACCGATGGTGTCCCAGACGTGGCTCGCGATCAGGCAGATGCCGGCCGGCTCGACCTCGAGACCGGTGGCGACGGAGTGGTAGGCCTCCGGCGCTGGCTTGTGGCGTTTCACCGTCTCGTCGACGCTGAACCGGCGCTCGAACAGGTTGATCACGCCCCCGTGCTCCAGCTGCCGCCCGGAAATCTCCAGCGTGTTGTCGGTGAGCGTGAACAGCCGGAAGCCATGGTCGCGGAGCCGGCGCAGGGCCGCGGGGATCTCGGGATGGGGTGGCATGGTGGCGAATCGATCGGTGAGCTCGGCAGCATCGCCAGCACTGATCTTGATACCGCGGGTAGCGGCCAGCATCCGCAGCACGGCCCCGCCGATGTCAGTGAACGGGACGTAGGCGCCGGCCAGCGTGAGCGCCTCGGAGTAGGTGATCAGCCCGGCGAACCACAGGCGCATGGCGGCCGGGTCGTCGAAGATCCGGTCAAAGACGGGGCAGATCGCGTCAAGGTCGAGCAGGGTCTCGTTGACATCGAAGACGATGATCGGTCGCTCAGGCACAGGAAACCTTTCGTTCGTCGGTAGCACAGTTAGTAGCACAAGAGCCAGACGTGGCCGTCCGGAGGCCGCGTCCAAGCCTGCCCTCCGCGGCCCGTCCGCACACCGTCAGATCAGGTAGTCGTGCGGATCCGAGGCGGCGTAGTTATTTCGCGGCGTCCGGCAAATGGCCTCATATACCGCGAATACCGGACGAACTACTATCAGCCGGAGCATAGGCTTGTTACCGCCCGGTAACCCGCCCTCCCCCCCGCGGGTGCCGGGCGCAGCCCGGCCTGGACCCCGCGTCCGGGCCGGGCATTCTTACTCATCGGCGTTCGCGGTCGACGTCTGCCTAACCTCGCAGGGTGAACCCGAGGGAGGCGGCCGCGTCCTCCAGTGGCCGCCCGGCCCACAGGCGAGCGTAGTTGCCGGCGGTGGACAGTGATCTGGTCTCGACCCGGTCCAGGTACAGGCGGCCGCGGAGGTGGTCGACTTCGTGCTGCACGATACGGGCCGCCCAGCCGGAGAACACCCGGTCGACGGGCTGGCCGTGCTCGTCGAGCGCTTCGACCCGGACGGCCCGGTGCCGGGCCACTACCCCGGTGAGCCCGGGGACGCTCAGGCAGCCTTCGTAGAAGCTGACCTGACCGCGGTCGCCGGTCAACCTGAGCGTGGGGTTGACCAGGACGGTGAAGTCCAGCCCGTTCCGTTCCCTGGCGGTCCGTTCCTCCTCGGTCAGCTGACCCCAGCGCTCCGGGCCGTCGTGCAGCACCGCGAGCTGGATGGGCACGCCGACCTGGGGCGCCGCCAGCCCGACGCCAGGCGCGGCTTCCATGGTGGCCCGCATCTGGGCGATGAGCAGCTGTAGCTCGCTGGTGCGCAACTCGGAGGGGCCGACCGGCTCGGCCGGGCGGCGCAGGACCGGATCACCGCATTCGACGATGGGCAGCACGCCAGGACCGCTCATGGCCGCCTAGCTTAGCCGCCCGCGTCCTGGCGGATGCCGGTGTCCGATGCCCGCTGGATCCGCTCAAGCAACTGGTGGTACCGGACAGCCATGGCGAAGTCCGGCGCAGCAGGCTGACCGGAGCTGATCGCCCGGGCGAACTCGCGGTACAGCACGGCGACGTTTCTCGGCGGCCCGGCCGGCACCGACGAAGGTACCGGACCGAAACGCCCGGGCACCGGCAGGTCCGCGACCGAGCCGGCCGGCTTGCTGATAGAGATGGCCCAGTCGGTGATGTGGATGCCGCCCGGCGCGGCCGGCCGGACCACCAGGGTGGCCTCGGTGCCGACGATGCGCAGCTCGAAGCCAGGCGTGACCGCCGCCCCGCCTTGTACCGCGACGGACGCCGCCGCGCCGCCCTCGAGCCGCCCGGCCAGCACGACCTGATCCGGGGCGGTCACCGGCACGGTCTGCCCGGTCTCGATGACCGTGGTCTCGGTGTTGATCAAGGCCACGACGGCCGACAGCTCGCGGAACTCCCCGACCGCCCGGGCCAGCGTCGCCAGGATGTGGCCGGTGGAGATGCTGAGCACCGTGGCCCCGGCGGCCACGTCGGTGGCGTAGACGTTGGCCTGCGGGATCCGGCGTCCCGCCGGCCCCCCGGCCGCGACCACGCTGACCGTGAGCAGCTGCCCGATGTCGCCATTTTCGATCATTTCCCGAACGAACACGGCCCCCGGCGCCTGGTATCCCTGCAGCCCGACGAGGTGATGCACGCCGCTCGCCTGGGCCAGATCGGCCAGGGCGATCGCCTGGCCGAGGTCGACCCCGAGCGGCCATTCCGAGAACACGTGCTTGCCGGCCGCCAGCGCGGCGCGGATCAGCCGGTCGTGCTCGGGGACCTTGACCGTGACGGCGACCGCGTCTATTTCGGGGCAAGACACCAGTTCGTCGTCGTCGGCGAATGCGTGCGGAACCCCGAAGACCTCGGCGGTGGCCCTGGCCGTGCTCAGCCTCGTGGTCGACACCGCGGTGACCTCGAACTCCTCGAGCGCCTGGAGCGCGGGGAGATGGGCGGCGGTGCCCCAGCCCCTGGCCGGGGTGGCTCCGATGACGCCGATCCGGATCGGCGCCTGGCCCTGCGGTCCGATTGTGCTCACGGCCCGATCATACCTTTTGACAACTAAACAGATAGGAAAAATAGACAATTGGTCACCCGATGGTGCCAGCCGGCCATACTAGGCCTCGTGGAACTCCGCGACGCCATTGACTTCGCCCGCACCAACCGCTGGTCCGTCCTGACCACCATCCGCGGGAATGGCCATCCTCAGCTGTCGAACGTGGCCTACTACGTGGGCGACGATGGCATCATCCGCATCTCGATCACGGCCGGCCGGGCGAAGTACCACAACCTGCTCAGGCGGCCATGGGCGGCGCTGCACGTCACCCGCCAGGATTTCTTCGCCTACGCCGTGCTCGAGGGCGCCGTCGAACTGTCGCCCGTGGCCACCCGCCCCGACGACGACACGGTCGCCGAGCTCATCGCCTACTACCGCGCCCTGTCCGGCGAGCACGAGGACTGGGACGACTACCGCGCCGCCATGGTGGCCGAACGGCGGGCCGTCGTCCGCCTCACCCCCGACCGGGCCTACGGCATGCTCGGCCTCCCCGGCCGCGCCGAGCCCGCGGAGCAGGAATAGTGACCGACCGGGTCGACTACGACGAGTTCGGGCTGTTCCACGAGAACGCCGAAGAGTACGGCCTGCCCTTTGACCGCACGCCAACCGTCCGCCGGGTCTTCGCCGACGTAGACCCAGTGGATTCCCTGGCCCCCGCGTCCTCCGCGTCCTCCGC
>PMST01000165.1 GCA_003168295.1 Actinomycetota bacterium | reverse complement strand
AGGAGATCCTCGGCCGCTGGCTACGCGGAAAGCGCGACCGGTTCATCGTCGCGACCAAGTGCTTCGCCCCGACCGGCCCGGCACCGTTCGATGGCGGGAACTCACGCAAGCACATCATGTCCGCCGTCGAGGCATCGCTGCGGCGGCTGCAGACCGACTACATCGACCTGTACCAGCTGCACGGATACGACCGGGCGACACCGATCGACGAGACCCTGGGCGCCCTGGACGACCTCGTCCATGCCGGTAAGGTCCGTTACATCGGCTGCTCGAACTTCCTGACCTACCAGCTGGTGCGCGCCATCGGCCGGAGCGAGACGCTGCGGCTGGCCCGCTTCGATTCCGTCCAGCCTCGCTATAACCTGCTGTTCCGCCAGATCGAGCGGGAGATGCTCCCCTTCTGCGCAGAGGAGGGCGTCGGCGTTATCCCCTACAACCCGATCGCCGGGGGCCTGCTGTCCGGCAAGCACTCGCGGACCGCCGCGCCCCCCGAGGGGACCCGCTTCACCCTCGGCAACGCCGCGCAAAACTACCAGGACCGCTACTGGCACGACCGCGAGTTTGACACGGTCGACGCGCTCCGCAAGCTGGCCGGGCAAGCCGGGGTGAGCCTGGTGACCCTCTCGGTCGCCTGGGTCCTGGCGAACCAGGCCATCACCGCGCCCATCATCGGAGCGAGCCGTCTCGAGCAGCTAGACGCCAGCCTGGCCGCGGTTGGGTTCGCCCTCGACGACGACCTGAAGGGCCAGTTGGACCAGCTCACGCACGAGTACCGCATGGGCGACGCCCCCAGGTAGCCCTCAGCTGGCGTTCAGGCAGGCGTGCCGAACGGGTCCGCGGGCCATGCGCCGTCGACCTCGTACGCCTCATCCGGGCCTGGCCAGGGTGGCATCGTCGCGCCGACCGCGGCGAGCGGGCCGGCGCCAGTGGACCGGAACTGGAAATGCGTGCCGACGGGAATGGACACGCAGGTACCGGGCTCCAGGGGTACGGTCTCCTCCCGCTCGGCCTGGCGCCGCCACATCTGGCCCTGCCCGCGCAGGATGTACCAGATCTCATCGACGGAATGGTGGGCCACTGCCCGGGAGACGCGGCCGGCTGCCAACTCGAAGTGGGCCATTCCGCCGCGGCCGAGCTGCAGCAGAATCCGGACGTCCGAGCCGTCCGGTGCGACGACGTCCCGCGTACCTGGCAGGTGGATAGTGTCAAAATCCGGGTCCATAGCACCTCCGCTCTCCGTCCCGCAGACCATAGCTCAGACGTGGACACGAGACGAAGGTTCGTCAGACGGGCCGGCCTGGCCTGGTGCCCGGTTTGATCAGCCCGCTCTCGTAGCCCAGAACCACCGCCTGAACCCGGTCTCGAAGTCCGAGCTTGGCCAGCAGGCGGTTGACGTGCGTTTTGACCGTTGCCTCCGACAGGAAAAGGCGGGCGGCGATCTCACCTCGGCGCGGCGGGCACCCGAATGCTTGAGGGTATTGGTGAGTGCCTCCTGCACGATGCGGTAGCAGTTCAGCTCGACGCCGGGCGGCAAGGTGTCAAGATCGCCGGTGAGCTCCAGCTCGACGGGTATCCCTGCGTCGGTAATCGCGCCGCACAGCCCCTGCAGCACCGCCAGCCGCGGCACGGGCTCCAGCTGCTCGGGGCCGAACCGCAGCACACCGAGCATGCGGCGCAGTTCGTCGAGCGCCTCCCGGCAGGTGCCCTCGGCGGCCTTGACGCGAGTGCGGACCGTTTCGGTCTGGGCTGCACCGCTGTCGAGGTCGTCTCCGGCCGCGACGCACTGAACGACTGCGACGGTCAGGCTGTGCGCGACCACATCGTGTATTTCCCTGGCGATCCTGGTCCGTTCGACCGCGACCGCCTCCGCGGACTTGCGGACTGCTCCTCCTCTGCCTTCCGTGATCGTCGCCGCGCAGCTGGTCACGGCCGCAGGCTACATCGCGGCTGCCCTCATCCTCGCGGGCGTTGCCCTGTACGGCACCGCCATGCTGGGCGCGGGATATGCCATCGGGTTCATGGTCGCGCCGCTGGTCTTCGGCCTGATGATCGCGGCCGCGTCGGTCCTCGGGCTACGTAATGGCTCGCTGCCCCGGTGGCTGTCCATCGCCGGTTTCCCCATCGCGGCGGTCCAGCTCGCCAGCCCGCTGTTTGTCCCCCTCTGGCTGAGCGTGCTATGGAGCTTGATCGTTGGCGTGACCCTCACCGTCCGCAAATCCCGGTCCACCCTCCCGGATCCGCGACCTGCCGCCGCGCTCGCCTGAACCCGAGCCCAGCTCAGAATGCGCCGCATCGTCGGCTAACGGCGGCCGTCGGGTACGACCTCAGCGAGTAGCCGGCGATGCGCGGCCATCAACGGCGCGACCGACCGGCGTCACGGGCGGCTGGGTGTGTTGAGCCGGAGATGCCTGGTCGGCGCTGAGCAGTTCACCGGTTTCGACGAGGTGCAAGGCCACGGCGGTGAGCTTCAGGTTGACGGCCTGGGACGCCTGAGATAGATAGCTGAAGGCCACCTCGGCCGTGATCCGGTGGCGTTCCATCAGGATGCCCTTGGCCTGGCCGATGACGTCACGGTTGCGGAGCGCGGTATGCAGCTGGTCCGCGCGCTGGGCGTCGGCGAGCGCCAGCGCGGCCAGGGTGGCCAGCAGGGTCGTGATTTGCTCATGGTGGTCGTCAAAAGCTGACGGGTCTTCCGCGTAGAGGCTCAATGTTCCAAGGCATCGCTCGTCGACCCGCAGCGGGACGCAGAGCATGCTGCGAACGCGGAGGTCCGCCGCCTCCGCGCAGAAATCTGGCCACCGTCGATCGGAGCATGTGTCCTCGATACGGATGACGGTCTGCTGCTGCGCGGCGTCGACGCACGGCCCGGCGCCGAGTTTTTGCTGCAGCCGGTCCAGGCGCTGAGGTGGGGCGCCCGTGGTGGCCCGGGGGACCAGGTCTCCGTGGGCAACGATGATGAGACCGGCGTGCCGGGCCGGGCTCAACGTGTTCACGGCGGTGGACACAATGACGTCGAGGGTGGGCTGCAGCTCGGCATCCTTGACCCGAAGCGCGCGGGCCATGATGTCAAGGGACCTGATGGTCTGATCACTGCAGTCGTCTAGGTGATCTTGGAACTCGCTTGGGTCTCGTTTGCTGACATTCACCGCATGCTCCTTCCGGCGGACGGATGGCGACCTGGTGACGATGCGTCACATCGTTGTCCCGGGGGACTACCCGGCCGGGACCTTGTCAACCTGCATGTAGGCTCAGTGCTGAGGTGAAGACCATCGCCTGCCGTCTTATGACAGGAGAGTTGTGCCTTCACCACGTAAAGCCGATCAGAGCGCACCCGCCAATGTGGGACCCACCGGATCACCGGACGGGGCCGGGCGGGCGCAGGCCGGGGATTCCCTCACCACCGCCCAGGGGCTTCGGCTGCCGGACACCGATCACTCGCTGAAGGCCGGTGACCGCGGTCCGACGCTGCTCGAGGATTTTCATCTGCGGGAGAAGATCACCCATTTTGACCATGAACGTATACCGGAGCGGGTCGTCCACGCGCGGGGCAGCGCCGCGCACGGCGTCTTCGAGTCCTACGGTGCCGCCGCCTCGGTGACGAAGGCCGCGTTCCTCGCCGAGGGAAGGCAGACCGAGGTCTTCGTCCGGTTCTCGACCGTGCTCGGTTCGCGCGGCTCGGCCGACACCGTCCGGGACACCCGCGGGTTCGCGGTGAAGTTCTACACCGACGAGGGCACCTTCGACCTGGTCGGTAACAACATCCCGGTGTTCTTCATCCAGGACGGCATCAAGTTTCCCGACGTCATCCACGCGGCCAAGCCGCATCCGGATCGTGAGATCCCGCAAGCCCAGTCGGCTCACGACACGTTCTGGGATTTCGTCTCGCTGCATACCGAAGCCACCCATCACGTCATGTGGAACATGAGCGACCGCGGCATCCCGCGCTCCTACCGGACCATGGAAGGCTTCGGCGTCCATACTTTCCGGCTGGTCAACGAGGCCGGTGAAACCAGCCTGGTCAAGTTCCACTGGAAGCCGCTGGCCGGGGTGCACTCCCTGGTCTGGGAGGAAGCGCAGATCACCGCGGGCATCGACCCCGACTTTCACCGCCGGGACATGTCCGACGGCATCGAGGCCGGTGCGTTCCTGGAATACGAACTCGGCATCCAGGTCATGCCCGATGACGGCAGCGACAGCTTCGAGGGCATCGACCTGCTCGACCCCACCAAGCTCGTTCCCGAGGCACTCGCGCCTGTGCAGCTGATCGGCAAGCTGACGCTGAACCGGAACCCGACGAATTTCTTCGCCGAAACCGAGCAGGTCGCCTTCCACACCGGGCATCTCGTGCCGGGCATCGAGGTCACCGACGACCCGCTGATGCAGGCGCGGCTGTTTTCCTACCTCGATACCCAGCTGACCCGGCTGGGTGGCCCGAACTTCGCCCAGATCCCGGTCAACCGGCCGCATTGCCCGGTGAACGACATGCTGCGCGACGGCATGCACCAGACCGCGGTTCACACCGGGCTCGCCCCGTACCGCCCGAACAGCATCGACGGCGGCAAGCCCCTGGTCGTGACGGCCGGTGAAGGCGGCTATGTACAGGTCGCCCGCCGCATCGAGGGCACGCCGGTCCGGGCCAATCCGGCGTCATTCGATGACCACTACTCCCAGGCCACGATGTTCTACCGCAGCCTGACGCCGGTTGAGCAAGCACACATCGTCGAGGCGTTCACCTTCGAGCTGGGCAAGTGCTACGAGCAGGCCATCAAGGAGCGGGAACTGCAGGTGCTCGCCAACGTCGACGCGGACCTGTGCGCGCAGGTCGCGGCCGGTCTCGGCCTGCCCGCACCCAAGGGGCGCCCGGCGCAGGATGTGGTGCTGTCATCCGCTCTGTCACAGGTGATAACCGAGCCCGGGCCGATCGCGGGCCGCAAGATCGGCGTGATCGCCGATGCAGGCGCGGACCTCGCCGGAATCGAGAAGCTCCGCAAAGCAGCGAAGAAACTCGGTGCCTCCGTGCTCGTCATCGCGCCGGTTGGCGGTGTGCTTGCCGACGGTACCCACGAGGTGATCGTGGACCGCACGCTGCTGACCGCCCGGTCCGTCGAGTTTGACGCGATCGTGGTCGCGGCCAAAACGACTCCGGTCACCGACATCAAGCTGGTCTTGCTGCTGCAAGAGGCGTTCCGGCACGCGAAGGTTCTCGGGGCCTGGGGCGACGGCACGGCGGTTCTTGAGGCGGCCGGCATCACCGCGGACAGCCCGGGCGTGGTGACAGGCGTTTCCGCCGCGAAGTCCTTCACCGGCCAGCTCGCCGCCGCCGTCGGCCTGCACCGGGTCTGGGACCGCGCTGCGCGTGTGATGGCCTCCGCGGTACCGCCAGCTGGCGGCCAGGAGGAGCTTTGACCATCACGAGATCCAGACGGTCCGGGTACGGCCTGCTCGGCATCTACCTGAATGATCATCTCGCGGGAGCGACCGTCGGCACCGAACTGGCGCATCGTATAGCGGCCTCACACGGCGCGCCCGCCGACGGTACCTTGCAGCGGCTGGCCGTCGAGGTCGCGCAGGACCGCGCCGCACTCCTGGACATGATGGGTGCCCTCGGCGTCCCGGTCCGCGGTTATAAGGTCTACGCGGCGTGGATCGGAGAGAAAGCCGGACGCCTGAAGTTCAACGGCCACCTGCTCACCAAGTCGCCCCTCAGCTACCTGGAAGAGCTGGAAATGATGCGGTTGGGCGTTGAGGGTAAAGCCGCCGGATGGCGCACGCTGCGGGTTCTGGCCGACAGTGACAAGCGGCTGGACTCCGCACGGCTGGACGAGCTCATCTCCCGGGCCCGGCGTCAGTCCGATGTTCTCGAAGAACTCCGCGTGCGCGCGGCCGAGCGGGTCACCGAATCGCCCGGTGGCGGGCAAGTCAGAGGGTTAGCAGACGATTGCCGCAGGGAAGCCGCAGCCGCCGCTGATGTGCTGAGCCTAGGGCCGTAACCGACCGCTAGGAGGCGGACACGTTGAAGACCAGACTGGGCAAGATAGTCCTCGCCAGTGCCATCGGAGCCGGCGCGCTGGGCGTGGGGCTCGGTGCCAGCCTCGCTGTCGCCAGCGCCGCGACCACTCACGCATCATCGACCTCATCGTCATCAGGATCGGCGACGACGACGGCGGTCAACCCCGGGTCAGTGAGCACGGCCGCGACTCCCTCGCCGTCCGCGCCAAGCAAACCCACCCACAACTGCCAGAACATGAAGGGCGGCAACCAGAACATGAGGGGCGGCAGCCGGGGCATGCAGAGCGCTCCAGGGAGAAGCAGCACCGTCAGCTAGCTAGAGCACCCGTCAGGCAGCCGGGTCCGCCATCGGCCCATTCCAGCCGCCGCCATGCATCGCCTTTGTCCGGTCTTACCGTATTCATTGGCGGGTTTCGGGTGGTGGATCCGGCCCGGCGGTGGATGCGGGGATCGGGGACCACAACATCCGTTACAGTGCCCGCGGTCGGGCGCTGCGCGTGCAGGATGGCGGGGCTCCCGAGCCTCATACGCACCTACTAGCACACGAATTCCAAATACCGGCTCCTAGCGGGGATTTTCAGCCGGCACGATGGACGGTTGTGCCGGCTATTGCACGGCACGATGTGCCGTCATGCCGGCAATATCTGGTAGCCGTGGCTCCCGGATACACCCATTTTAGGGACCTTAATTACTGTTTGACCGTTTCCCGGATGGTGTCCGGCCCGGATCAGCGAGGTGGCTGACCGGACCTCAGAGTCTGACCGTCGCCTCGATCGTGAGCCGCCGCGCCGGTCGGTGTTCGGACTTGGCCTGTGACACGGGGATACACCACTTCTGCCACGGAGCCCCGATCCATCACGGTAAACGGAGCGGTCTTTGCGTTGGTGCTGCTTGCGTGGTCCCTGTGACCTCTGTGGGTGCTGCGCAGGTTCGTACTACTCGACCGGCAGAGATGCGGTGGGCGGCCGGCCCTCCTTCCCAGGTCCGGGGAGGGTGGGCTCCAAAGAAACTGCCGGGGCCCGCGCCGGGCTTAAGGTGCCCGGCGTCAGGAAATGCCCAGCACGCTCAGCGGCAGGCCGCGGATGGATGCGTCGAGGACCTCGGCGGTGTGCGCGACCGCGACGTGTCCGCCCCGCTGGGCCAGGGCCGAGGCGATCTGCAGCGAGCAGCCGGGGTTGGCGGAGATGAGCAGCGGCGCCTCGGCGGCCAGGACCGCTTCGGCCTTGCGTCCGCCGAGCTCGCTGGCTGCCTCGGGCTGCAGCAGGTTGTACACGCCCGCCGAACCGCAGCAGGTACCCGCGTCCGGCACTTCGACCAGGTTCAGGCCGGGGATCGCGCGTAGCAGCTCGCGGGGCTGTTTGGTGATCCCCTGGGCGTGCGCCAGGTGGCAGGCGTCGTGGTAGGCGGCGGTGACCGACAGCGGGTGCCGCCGCGCCACCGGCCCGAGGTCGGCCAGGAACTCCGCGAGATCCCTGACCTTGCCGCTCATCTCGGCGGCCCGCCTGGGCCAGTCCGACCCGTTGTCGGCTTGGTCCGTTCCGGCCAGCAGGCGTTCGTATTCCTTCATCGCCGAGCCGCAGCCGGCCGAGTTGACGACGATCGCGTCCACCCCGGCCTGCTCGAACATGGCGATGGTGCGGCGGGCGAACGCCGCCGCCTCGGCTTCGCGGCCCGAGTGCAGCGACAGCGCGCCACAGCAGCCCTGCCCGGGCGGGATGATCACGTCGCAGCCCTCCGCCGCGAGTACCCGGGCGGTCGACGCGTTCACCTGCGGGAAGAACACCGACTGCACGCACCCGGTGAGCATGCCGACCACGGCCCGCCTGGAGCCGAGCGCGGGCACCCGCTCCGGCAGCTTTCTCCAGGTCGCGGCCGGAGGAGTCAGGCGCAGCGCCGCGCCGAGCGCGGGGGAGACGCGGCCCGGCAGCGTGCTGCCGGCCAGGCGCCGGTCAAACCCGGTCCGCTGCACCGTCCGCAGCGGCGCGGTCAGCGCCCGCAGCCGCCGGGGGTAAGGGAACAAGGAAAAGATGGCCGCCCGCGCCGCCCGGTCCCGGACCGGTCGCTTTTCGGCCGGGGTCCCGCGCGCCACGTCCGGTGCCGGACCCGCAGAAGCCGTCCCGGCGGCATCCGCCCCGCGCACGTCCGCTACGCCCGGACGCGCCGTATCCGGCTCCGCCGTATCCAGGTCCGCCGCGCCTGCCCGTGCTGCCACAGCAGGCTGCACGCCCGTACCCGACCGGGCTTCTTCGGTCCAGGCCCGGGCCGCCTCGATCAGCTGGTCGTACTGGACGCCCGACGGGCAGGCGGTCATGCAGGCCATGCAGCCCAGGCAGCGATCGAAGTGCTCGGCCGCGCTGTCAGAGAGCTCGGCGCCGTCCAGGATCTGGTTCACCAGGTAGATCCGGCCCCGCGGCGAGTCCATTTCCTCGGCCCAGAGCTGGTAGGTGGGACAGGCCGGCAGGCAGAACCCGCAGTGCACGCAGTCTTTCGCCACGTCGCGTAGCGTGTTCTCGTCCTGCATCTGGTGCCTTTCGTGACGGGGGTGAACCGGCCGCTAGATGGCCGCCAGCCGGCCGGGGAACATCCGGTGGTCCGGATCGAACTGGTCCTTGATCGCCCGCATCAAGGCCGCGCCGGGGACCGACCCGTAGACCCCGTACGCCCCGGCCGCCGCCATCACCGCCGCGGGCGCGGTCAGCACAACCACACTGCCCCGCGGATCCCCGGAAGCCGGGGAAGCCGCCGGAGCCCCGGAAGCCGCCGGACCCCCGGACGCGCCGGAATCCAGCCGCTCGCGAAGCGTCCGCACGAACCGCACCGCGGTGTCGTGTTCGGTGCCCGGATCAAGGCAGGCGTACAGCGCCCCCGCGCCGGCCGAGCCGGTCACCGCGGGCCGGACCCCGGCGTGAGCGCCGGCCGCCGCCACCGCGTCGAGCACGCCCGCCAGCCTGCCGACCCAGAACGTCACCCGGATCACCGTGCTGGGGGAGGGCAGCTGGCCCCACCGCGGCGGCGCGGCCTCCGCCACGGCGACCACCGGTGATCCGCCGGCCGACGCCAGCAGCTCCGACATCAGCCTGGCTCGTTCCGCCACTCCGGACGCGGTGCCCTCGAGCAGCACCCCGACTCGCAGCGCCCGCGGCGACTGCGGTGAGCCCGGCGGCCAGTCCAGTTCGGTCGCCGACGGCACCAGCGCGGAGGCGGCCGCCGCTTGCAGCGCGGCCGCCGCGGCGTCGCGCTGCGCCGGGCCGAACTCCGCCGTCACGTACGCCACCGCCTCCGGCAGCGGATGCAGCCGGAACGTCGCCTCGGTGATCAGGGCCAGCGTTCCCTGCGAGCCGGCCAGCAGCTTGCCGATGTCGTAGCCGGCCACGTTCTTGACCACCTTGCCGCCCGCGTGCGCGACCACCCCGTCCGCCCGTACCGCGGTGACCCCGATCAGCAGGTCGCGCGGGGAGCCGTACCGCAGCCGGCGCGGCCCGGCCGTCCCGGTGGCGACCACCCCGCCTATCGTCGCGTCCGCCGGGACGTCCAGCGCGAGCTCCTGGCCGGCCTTGGCCAGCACCNNCCTGCACCCGCGCCACCAGGTCCCCGGCCGCGTGCTCGATCACTTGATCCATCCCGCGAACGTCCACCACCAGGTCGCAAGCCGAAGGGGTCAGACCCCAGCCCAGGCCGGTTCCGGCGCCGCGCGGCACCACCGCGAGCCCGGACGCGGCCGCGGCCGCCAGCAGCGCCGCCGCCTCCTGCGTGCTGGCCGGCGAGGCGACGAACGACGGCGTCAGCCCGCCGACAGCATCGGCGGGACCGCCGTCTCGCAGCGACGGGCAGGCGGCGCTCAAGGCTGACCGGACTTCGGGGACCAGGGCCCGTTCGGAATTCATCAGAAGATCTCCGCCTGGCCTGCCGCGACGACTGAAACCCCAGCGCGCCGGTGGCCGGGGACCTCGCCGCACAGCCGGGGGGTGGGGAAGATCTTGCCGG
>PMST01000095.1 GCA_003168295.1 Actinomycetota bacterium | reverse complement strand
CCGCGTCGACCTTGCCGTAGCCCCGGCCCTTCTGCGTCACGAACCACGCCATCGTCGGCACCCGGCCCGGGTTGGGGCCGCACACCGCCTCCAGGACCGTCCGGGTGACCGGCCCCCACTCCATGCCGTGCTCGGTGCCGGCCACCCGCCAGCCGTAGGGCGCGAACCAGTCGGTCGGCGTGCCCGCGACCACGCTCGAGGCCGGCCTCGGGTCGATGCCGAAGTCGTTCCAGTCGACCATGAAGACCAGGTTGTCCAGGCCCAGGCCCCACGCGGTGTTCTTGGTCTCGTGGGCCGAACCGGGGGTGAGACCGCCCTCGCCTTCGAAGACGAAGACCTTCACGTCGCCGGCGCCCGCCAGCTTCAGGCTAAGTGCCTCGCCGGCGGCGGGGGGCATCCCGTGCCCGGAGGGGCCGGTGTTGAACTTCAGGAAGAGGGTCTTGCCTTCCATCTCCGCGTGCCCGGGCAGGCCGCCGCGGCGGCGAAGCCGCAGCAGCCACTCCCAGGTCAGCGCCCAGCGGCCGTCATCGGGAAAGGCGAACTCGGCCGCCCCCGTGCGCTCGTGCCTGGCCCGGACCGCCTCGTTGAGCACCGCGAGGGTGGCGTAGACCAACGGCACCGTGTGTCCCGCGGACAGGACGAAACGGTCGCCGAACCGCCGCCACGGCCGCAGCACGTCCCAGCGCATGGCGCCGGACAGCAGCAGCGCCAGCATCATGTGCACCTTGGAGCGCGACCCGCCGGGATGTCCGCTCTGGCGGTAGTTCAGCGCCAGGTCGATGCACTCGTCGACGAGGTCCTTGATCACCTCGTAGCGGGCGAAATCGGATTCGGCCGCGGCGAATAGCCGCCCGGCGTCCAGATCGCGCCCATCGGACAAAGGCCCATCGGACATCCCGCACCTCCTCACACCTCTCTTACCATCAAACCGTCCCGGACTTATCATCAGGGCCATGGCAACTGTCCGGCTCGCAGACCGCATGGCCAGGCTCGGCACCGAGTCCGCCTTCGAGGTGCTGGCCCGCGCTCAGGCCATCGAGGCCGCGGGCGGCAAGATCATCCACCTGGAGATCGGCGAGCCGGACTTCCCGACGGCCCCGCATATCGTCGAGGCCGCGGTCGAGGCGTTGCGGGCCGGCGCGACCCACTATGTGCCCGCGCCGGGCATCGCGCCGCTGCGTCAGGCGGTGGCTGCCTTCCTGGAGCGCACCGGCCGGATGCGGGTGACACCGGACCGGGTCGTCGTGACGCCGGGGGCCAAGCCGATCATGTTCTTCACCATCCTGGCCCTGGCCGCCGACGGCGACGAGGTGCTCTACCCCGATCCCGGGTTCCCGATGTATGAGTCGATCACCTCGTTCGCGGGCGCGGTCCCGGTTCCGGTCCCGCTGCGTGAGCGCAACGGCTTCCGGATCGACACCGACGAGCTGGAACATCTGATCACCGACCGGTCCAGGCTGCTCATCCTGAACTCGCCGCAGAACCCGTGCGGCAGCGCGCTCACCCGCGAGGACTGCGAGGCGATCGCGGACATCGCGCAGCGTCATGACCTGATCGTGCTGTCCGACGAGGTCTACTGGGCCATCAGGTACGGCCACGCCCATGCCAGCGTGCTGGACGTCGACGGTATGGCCGAACGGACCATCCTGCTTGACGGCTGGTCAAAGACTTTCGCGATGACGGGCTGGCGCCTCGGTTTCGGCGTCTTCCCGCCCGCCCTGGTCGAGCCGGTGACCCGGCTGGCCATCAATTCGGTCTCGTGCACGTCCGCGTTCAGCCAGTACGCCGCGATCGCCGCGCTGGAAGGCCCGTGGGAGCCGGTTGATCAGATGGTCGCGGAGTTCCGGCGCCGCCGGGACATCATCGTCGCGGGACTGAATGATCTACCCGGCGTCAGCTGCCTGGAGCCGCAGGGGGCCTTCTACGTGTTCCCGAACATCACCGGCACCGGCTTCACATCAGCGGAACTGCAGGCCAGGTTGCTGAAGGACGCCGGAGTAGCCGCTTTGGCCGGTACCGCGTTCGGCCCGTACGGCGAGGGGTTCTTGCGGTTTTCCTACGCGAACTCGGTCGAGAACATCCGGGCCGCGCTCGAGGCCGTCAGGGCACAGCTGAGCTGAGCCGCCCAGCTGCCGCCGGGGGCCAACAGTCTCAGACCGGCTCGTCCTCGCCCTCGTCCATTGCCAGGAACTCTTCCATGACGGCGCCCATCGATATGTCTCCCGGCTGGAGCCCTTCCCCGAGACCGGGCGGGCTGTCCGGGTTGATCTTGACAAACGGAGGCAGCTGCGGCTCGGACCACACCACGTTCTTGCGCTTGCCAGTGACCCAGCGCTTAATCCTGACCATGCTTGTTATCTACCCAAAGCGTCGTCATTAACCGCGGCCCGGGGGCCTACCTGCGGGCTTATTTCGGGCTGGATGTCGTGGCGGGTCACCGCGAGATAGACCACGAGCACGGCAGTGACGATCGCCGCGAGCGCGGCGGTCCGGCCGTCGCCGAAACCGAAGCCGCTGACCGAGTGCGGCTTGCTGAAGTAATCGGCGAACGACGCGCCCAGGGGCCGGGTCACCACGTAGGCGAACCAGAAGGCCGCGATCGAGCCGAGGCCGAACCGCGCCCAGGCCACGGCGGGGATCAGGATTATCAGGCCGAACATGATCCCCGACGCCAGGTACCCGAGCCCGAGGGCGGTGGCAGTAAAATCCCCCAGGGCGGTGCCCAGCGCGAACGTGGCGAACACTGTGGCCCAGTAGTAGCTCTCCCGCCGCCGGGTGGTGATGCTGTGGATCGACAGCGTTCCCTCGCTGCGGTACCAGCGCCAGAAGACCAGGGCCAGGACCACGGCCCACAGGATCGTGGTGCCCGCGTAGGGGATGCCGACGGCGAGATGCAAGGTGTCAGAGACTCCGGTGCCGAAGGTCGCGATGGCGTAGGCCAGGAACCAGTAGGCCGCCGCGACGTAGCGGCGGGTCCGGAACTGCCACGCCAGGCCCACGACCAGAAAGAGGGTTTCGATCGCCGCGCCGGTGACCTTGCTGCCCAGGGCCAGGTAGTCCGACAGGGCCTCACCCCCGGCGGTCGTCATGATCTTGACCACCCAGAACAACAACGTGATCTCGGGCACCTTAGCCGCGAGCGGCTCGGCGAAGAAGGACAAGCCGCCGTCCCCGCGGCGCCGGTTCTCTGTCGCGGGCCTCACCGTCGGCGCCTGGCGTAGCGGTCAGGCCCCGTGTCCTCAGGCCTGCCCGTGTTGTCCGGATCGGCCGTCGGCTGCCCCGCGCGGTAGTCCGCGTGCCCGGCGGCCTTAACCGGGGCGATGTGCAGCAGGCAGTTGTAGGTAACCAGGGCAATGGCCAGGTGCATGAGCATAAGCACCGCGACCGCGCGGGCCGGCTGGCCCAGGTCCAGGATGTACAGGTCCGGGAGCCAAAGCACCAGCGTGACCAGAATCGCCAGCCGGAAGAACAACCAGCGCGGCGCGGAGCTTATGCGGGTCACGACCGGCCACGCCAGGCAGGCGATCACGACACCGATGATCGTCAGCTTGGCGTAGTCGTGAAACTGGAAGTGCGGGTAACCCTTGGTGGAGGGGAAGAGCGCCGTGCCCGCCGCGACCAGGAGCGCGTCGGCCGTCAGCGACCCGGCCACCGAGATGACCAGCGCAACCAGCACGCGCAGGGCCGAAGGCGGCCGGTCAGACGGGGCAAAGTCGACCCGGACGGCCCGCAGCACGCGGTCCAGCCACGACGGCAGTTCCACGGGAGCAGGCACGAATCTCTCCAACGCTGCGACGGTGATACGCCAAGATATGCCGCTCCCACCCTCCAGCGGGATAGCCGGGAGACCGAAATCTAGTCGCCCCGTCTCATCCCCAGGTTGGAGAGCGACCCAGGTGGTATGGGTTTTACCTGCGAAAATGCGGCTGTACTGGTCCTCGGGGCCGCGGCTGAAAGCGGTACGCTGCCGTTAAGTCATCACGAAGGACGCACATTTGGGCACCATGACCGAGCTCCCCCCAGCACCGCGGCCGGAGGAGATCCCCGGCGGCCTGTTCGCCAGCGGCCGCCGCGTCGTGCGAACCCACCCGCTGGCGACCGACGCGCTGGTCGCCGCGGTGCTCCTGGCCCTGTCCACCGTGTGGCTCGCCGGGTCCGGGTTCGCCAGCCCTCGCACCATCGTCATCCAGACGGCGCTGATCGCCTCTATCTCCGCCCGCCGCATCTGGCCGTCCGCCGTTTTCCTGCTGACCAGCGCCATCGCGTTCGGCCAGTGGCTGCTCGGCTTCCCGTTGATGGGTGACGCGGCGCTGCTGGTCGCGCTGTATACGGTGGCCGCCCACCAGTCGCGGCTCCGTGCCCTGCTGGCCGCCGGACTGCTCGAAGCCGGTGCCGTCATGGCCGCGGTTAAGTGGGAGCCTGCCGGGACACCGGAACGCTCGCTGCTTTTCCTCACCGCCACCGTGGTCGCCGCGCTGTTCACCGGACTGACCGCGGCCTCGGGCAGCAGGTACCTGGCCTGGATGGACGAGCGCGCCCGCAGGCTTGAAATCGAGCGGGACCAGCAGGCCGAGATCGCCGCCGCCGCCGAGCGGACCCGGATCGCCAGGGAACTCCACGACATCGTGTCCCACAGCCTGTCGGTCGTGATCACCCTGGCCGACGCTGCGGCGATCGTGAGCCGCGCCGATCCAGGTCAAGGGACCGAGGCGATGACCGAGGTCTCCGAGGCCGGCCGCCGCGCCCTGGCTGACATGCGAGCCATGCTCGGCGTGCTGCGGACCGACAAGTCGCCGTCTGGACTAGTTCCCCCGTCCGGACTAGCCGCTCCGTCCGGACTGGCTCCGCAGCCCGGAGTCGCCGAACTCGGGGCGCTCGTCGACCAGGTCCGCGCCACCGGGCTGGCGGCCGAAGTGGACGTGCAAGGGCCGGTCTTCCCGCTCGGCGCGGCCGCCGAGCTGACCGTGTACCGCATCGTCCAGGAGGCGCTGACCAACGCGCTCCGGCACGCCGAGGCCAGGCGCGCGCTGGTCACGATCACCTATGACCATCCCGAGGTACGGGTGCGAGTAGCCGATGACGGCCCAGCACCAGGCCAGCACTCCGCATCAGGCCGGCCCCCCGCATCAGGCCAGCTTCGGGCACCCGGGCATGGCCTCGATGGCATGCGCGAACGGGTGGCCCTGCACGGCGGCACGCTGAGCGCGGGGCCCGCTCCCGGCGGCGGCTGGCTGGTCGAAGCGATCCTGCGCACCGCGGCTCCGCGACCCGGGAGAGTACCTGCGTGAGCATTTCCGTGCTGCTGGCGGACGACCAGCCGCTGCTTCGCCGGGGCTTCCGCATGATCCTCGAGGCCGAAGGCGATATCGCGGTGGCGGCGGAAGCGGGCAACGGCGAGGAAGCGGTCGATCTCGCCCGGCGCCACGCGCCGGACGTCGTGCTGATGGATATCCGGATGCCGGGTACCGACGGCATCGAGGCCACCCGGCGGATTGCCGCCGCGGACGCCCGGGTGCGGGTGCTGATCCTGACGACCTTCGACCTCGACGAGTACGCCTTCGGTGCGCTGCGGGCTGGAGCCAGCGGATTCCTGCTCAAGGACGTGCGTCCTGGTGAGCTCGTCACAGCCATCCGGACGGTCGCGGCCGGAGACGCGGTTATCGCGCCCCGGGTGACCCGCCGCCTGCTGGACGAGTACGCCCAGGTGCTTCCCCTCTCCGGTCTATCGCAGCGCTACCCGCAGCTGTCCGCTCTGACTGAACGCGAGCGCGAGGTCCTCGTCGCGGTGGCCCGCGGGCTCTCCAACACCGAGATCGCGGCCTCGCTTTTCGTTTCTGAGGCGACCGTGAAATCCCATGTCGGGCGGATCCTGGCCAAGCTCGGCCTGCGCGANNTGGTGCTCGCCTACGAGGCCGGGCTCGTCCAGCCAGGCGCCCGCTAAACGGACTCGGGGCTGGCCGAGTCGGCCCAAACGGGCGGGTGCATTGCCTCGAATAGTGCGGCGCTTGGCGGGGACGGCTGGTCGGGCGGGAGTTCGGTACGGCGCAGCTGACCGTCCTCGAGGTCGTAGTGGCCGATCGCC
>PMST01000416.1 GCA_003168295.1 Actinomycetota bacterium | reverse complement strand
GTGAATGCAGCTCAGTGAATGCCGCGGTGACCGCCCGCGTCCAGGTACAGCACGCTCCCGTGCAGCAGGTCCGCCTCCGGGTCCAGCAAGAGCTCCACGGCCCAGGCCAGCTCGCCCGCGGTCGGCAGCCGGCCCAGCGAGTTCTGCGCCACGTACTCCTGCCAGACGTCCTCCTCGGCGGCGCCCCGTTCGGCGGCGACCGCGGCCACGATCCGGTGCAGCCGGGGCGTATCGGCCGGCCCCGGACTGAGCGTGTGGGTCGTCACGCCCCGCGGCCCGTAGAGCAGGCTGATCTGCCGCATCAGGTTGAACACGCCAGCGTTGACCGCGCCGGGACCGGCCTCGTGCGCGCGTGGCTCCAGTCCAAGCGAGCCGGCGAACGTCACGAACCGCGACCCGGGGACGAGCCGGTCGCGTACCGCGTGCAGCAGCCGCAGCAGCCCGCCGAGCTTGACATTGCTGCCCGCCGCCAGCGCGTCCGGATCGATGCTGTCCGCCGAACCGCGGACCGGCAGCCCGGCCGCGAACACCGCCATCCGGACCGGGACGTCGGGGCCGGCCAGCGCCGAGCTGATGGCCTCGATCGCGTCGTTGCTGCCGATGTCAGCCGGGCACGCCGTCACCAGGTCGACCGTAGCCGCGAGCTCGTCCAGGTCAGTCTTGCTCCGCGCCACCGCCAGCACCGGCAGGCCGCGCCCGGTGAGCCGCCGGACCACAGCCGCCCCGATCGCACCAGTCGCCCCCACCACGACTGCAATTTCCCCGCTCGCCTCCAGATCGCTTTCGCGGGGGCCGTCGCTCACGTACCGGAACCCTCCTGGAGCCGTTCCGCGGTCGCCGCGCGCCGGGCCGCGACCTCGTCGCCGCGGGCCACGTCGGCGGGCACGCCGCCGATGCCCCAGCCCTCCGGCGGGAACTGGGTGATGTAGGTGCGGACCCGCTCGATGGGCGTCTCCAGGATCTCCGCGACCAGAGCGGCGACCCGGCCGTGCAGCTCGCGGATCTTCTCCGGCGGCCGGCCTTCCATGATGTCGATGCGGACTAGCGGCATGGCTGCTCCCTTAGTTGTCGTTGGCCGGCTTAGTTGTCGTTGACCGAACCCGGCCGCCTGGCCGGCAGCCCCAGCAGCTCCCGGGCGGTGTCGATGGCCTGCCCCGGGTCATCCCATGGCACCCGGACCGCCCGCAGCCCCACCTGGCGCGCGCCCTCGACATTCCACGGCATGTCATCGAGGAACACGATCTGTTCCGGCGGCAGGCCAAGCTCACCGGCGGCCCGCCCGAACGCCCGCGGATCCGGCTTCAGCACCCCGAGCAGCCCCGCGTCGACGATGACGTCGAACAGCTTGAGGTGCTCCTGCCGCGCCACCCAGTCCGCGCCGTGGAAATCGGTCATGTCGTTGGTCAGCGCGCCCAGCCGCAGCCCGGCGGCGCGGGTGTCGGCCATCAGGTCCACCATCTCGGTGCGCAGCCAGTCCTGCCTGGGCAGTTCGTACATCCGGTGCATCATGGCCCGGGTGTCCCAGCTCTCGCCCACTGCGGCGCCGAGCTCGGCGGCCCGCTGCGCCCAGTACTCCCGTTCGGTCACCTGGCGCCGCAGCATCTGCTGCCACAGTTCGTCCCGGTCGCTCGCGACCCCGCCGATCCGCTCGAGCACCGGCCGCAGCGCGGGTTCGGCCTCGGCGAGCCGCCCCACCAGGTGGATGCCGGTGGCGTGCACCACGCCGCCGATGTCGAGCAGCAGCCCGCGCGGCCGCCCGGGTTCCGTGGCTGCCGGTTCAGTGGCTGCCGGTTCAGTGGCTGGCGGCATAACCGCGCTCAGCGTAGGGGAACCCGCCAAGCTCGAGCCGGTCCAGGCCCGCGGCCTGCGGCGAGGCGTAGTACGCGCGGATCTCGGTGATCAGCCCGCTGGCCGGGTCGAACCGGTACCACTCGTCGCCGCGCAGCACGACCCCGGACTTGGTCTTCTCGTGCGTCCACTCGATCACCGCCCGGTCGGTATCGGGGTCGCAGATGATCTCGTCCACGGTCCAGTGCGAGCCGAGCGTCTGCACCGCCCAGGACCACTTCGCGCCGATCGTCGCGCCGCCGCGGAACGGCCCTTCGTACATGTCGGGCGGGAAGTAGTGGACGGCGCCCGGCGCGAAGTACGCGGCCACGGCGGCCGCGTCGCCGGTGTTGCAGGCGTCGAAGTAGCCGCGGATGGCCTCCTCCATCCGCCGCGCCTTGGCCTCATGGTCGCTGGTCAGCATGTCTGTCACAACTCCGAGCCTAGATGCCGGCAGGCCGCCCAGGCAGACGTGTGTTCCGCATGTAGAAACGCCCGCGCCCATACCTTGGAACATTCATTATTCGGAACGGCACCACCCCGTGCTCTCGCCCACCTGCTAACGCCGCCCCGCGCTGGGTTATGCCTGTCCGGCGCGCTGCGCGGCCAGCATCGGGATCGCCGCGATCTTCTCCTCGGTCAGGTCGTCCCAGCAGATACTGGCGGTCCGGCGTGGTCCGTGCTGCGGACGGCAGTCGATGATCCGTTCCGGGGTGACGATGAAGTCCACCGGGACGTCATGACCGGTCAGCGGGATCGCCCCGGCCGGGCGGACCTGGATCTCGTGCACGGTGGTGACGGAGGTGGTATGCGGTCCGATCAGCCCGGCCGCGGTGGCCAGCGCGAATTCCAGGTCCGCGAACCCGCCGCCCTTGCCGAGACCCGCCGCGCGGATCGGGTCGCGCCGCTGATCGAGGCCGCCTTGCGCGGCGGCTCGCTCAGGTGGTCGGGATCCAGGGCAAAGAACGGCTCAGGGCCCGCCAGCCGCGGGACCGCCATGTACACGGTCTTGCCGTCCTCAAGCGCGCGCTGGCGCACCGGCCACTGCGCGGAGTCCGGGTTGGCCTTCAAGGTCCTGGCCGCCTGCCAGGCGGGCATGGCGCGAAGCCGCTCGGCGGCCGCCTCGGCCCCGGTGAAGTTCGGGATGCGCCCGGCCGCGCCGGGGAACCGCGCCACCTTGGCCACGCGCATCGCGGACCATACCTCCTGCCGCAAGGCCGCCTTAGCGGCCAGCACATCGGCCGGACCGCCAGCATCGCGATCATGACGTGGCGCGGAACGGACCATGCCCCCATCCTGCCGCGTAAGCCCGTGACGGCCCCACCCCGGCCCCGGGCGGCCCGCCGCCGCGAGACACGCTCCCTAGCGAGGCTGGCGGGCGGGCAGCGAACCTGGGTCGTACTCATAGAGCCAGCTGGTCGCCTTCTCGTAGAAGCGATTGAAGACGTGCGGCATGATCATCTCGCGCATCCGGGTGGTTATGGGGCCCGCGGTCTTGGCGTCCCGGTTAGCGGTCTCGGTCTTGGCCAGCTTGCCTGAGCGGGGGTGCCGCATCCGGTCAAAGGCGGCCAAGCCCGCCGGGATGCTGTCGGCGGCGGCAAGTTCTCTGGCCAGCACGACCGCGTCCTCCATGGCCATCGATGCGCCCTGGCCCGCGCCGACCGGGTGGGCGGCGTCGCCGACCAGAACGGTCGTGCCCTGGTAGCGGCGCTTAACGGGGGCCAGTACGTGTCCGATGTTCGCGGCGCGCACGCCGGTGGCCGCCCGCAGCACGGCCTCCGCCTGCGGCTCGGTGCGGAAGAGTTCCGCCAGGTCCTCCAGGCTCACCGCCGCCGGATCCGGGGGCGGCTGGGGGGCGGCGACCTGCGCCGTCCACCAGATGAACCCGTCCGGGGCCGGCAGGTAGATGAAGACGCCGCGCTTGGCGAAGATCCAGTTGAAGCCCTGCCGCGATATCTCCGTCCGGACCCGGCTTCCGTCCGAGATCCCCGAGATGTAGTAGATCTTGGCGTAAACGGGCTCGGGCGCCGCAGCGTCCAGCCCGCGGCGCGTCGCTGACCAGATTCCGTCCGCGCCCACGATCAGATCGGCGCCCTCGGCCACCGCGTCCTTGCTGCCTGCGAGTCGCTGACCGGTGACGATGCGAGCGCCGGACCGCAGGGCCTCCTCGCGCAACGCGGTGACCAGGTCGGCGCGCATCAGCGTGACGCTGGGCAGCGTGTCCTCCGGGCTCCGGCCCCGGGCCACGTCACCAAGCAGCTTGCCGCGGCCGGACCACATGAGCTGACGCGCGACCGGGAACCCGGCCTCCTGCACCTGCTCAAGGCAACCAAGAGCGGCCAGAGCGCGCAGCCCGTTGACCGCCAGGCTTACGTAGGACCCGACCGGCCCAGCCGGATCCTCGTAGGCCTCGTACACGGTGACCTCGAAACCGACCTTAGCGAGCGCGATCGCGCTCGCCGATCCGGCCACTCCGCCACCTATGACGACCACTCGCATTGAAACTCCCCGAATCTAATTTCACTGAATCTAGCTTCAGTGAATTTAAGCTCAGTATCATGATGTGTGAGCTTGCCGTCAAGCGGATAATGTCCGGCAGGCCAGAAGGGTGGGGTGCGATGGGAGTGCGGAAGATCAGGGCAGCGGAGACCGAGGCGGCGCTGAAGGAGGCGGCCCGGCGGCTGTTCGCCGATCGCGGCTACCTGAACACCAAGATCACGGACATCACGGCCGCCGCGGGCCGGGCCACCGGATCCTTCTACGAGCACTTCGCGAGCAAGGAAGACCTGCTGCGCGTCCTGCTCGCCGACATGCACGAGCAGGCGGGCAGCCAGTTCGACTCCGTGGAGGACCCGACGCACGACCTCACCGACCCTGGCCAGCTCCGCGACCACCTGGCCGTGGCCTGGAGCGTGATGCGCGACAACCGTTCGGTCATGACCGCCTTGTTCGAGTCGGCCATGGCCGCCGGTCCCGTCTCAGGCGCGCTGTGGGAACGGCTGACCGAGGACACCGTGATGTTTCGCGAGCACCTGGAGTACCTGCGGGGGAGGGGACACCAGCTGCCCGGCGATCCCACGCTAATCGCAGCCGCGATGGGCGGGATGCTGTCGATGCTCGCCTACGCCCTGCTGCCCCTAGAGTCTGCACACCCGGAGCCAGCGCACCTGGAGCCGGATCGTCCGCAGGCAGTCCGCCCTAGTCCCAGCTACTCAGAGCCGGACGTTATCGACAGCGTCACCAGCCTGCTGCTCTATGGTCTCGCCGGCCCGCCGGCCAGCTAAGCCAAAGCCGCCCTCCTCAACATGCGATCAGAACGGAAACATCTTCCTCGCCGCGGCTCAGCGGAGCTGGCCTCATGCCACCCGGCCGTTGTGTCGTCCTGCTGCGTGAACCGCCCGCAACGCCAGCGCATTCCAGCCCCGTACGCCCCAGCCCGGGTTCCATGGATGTGACACTCTGCTCACTCTTCTGTACAGAACGTCACAGCCATGCCACGCCAGCGCGCGGTCAGCAAGCCTGCGGGAGCCGCGTTCTGGCATGGGGAGAAGTTGGACGCTGGGAGACTCGTCACCCCCGGCGCGGCGGGGCGGCGGCCGGCATCACGGTAGACAGCACGATCTTGCCGTGGACATGGCCGCCCGCCAGCTCAGTGTAGGCGGCACGCACCTGCTCCAGCGGGTAGATTGCGGCGATCGGCATCGTCAGGCGGCCCCAGGCGACGTGCTCGGCCATCGTGGCGAGGATGTCCGGATCGCTGGCCTGCGGGCTGGCGTCGGTTTTCGCGCCATGACGCTGAGCGGCTTCGAAGTCGATGATGGTGTCGATCCGGTGCGGCGCGACCCTCAGTGCGACGGCGAGATCAACGTAGCCGCCGCCGTGGGCGTCGACGAAGGCGTCGATCCCGTTCGGGGCGAGCGAGCGCAGCCGGTCTCCCAGGCCGTCGCCGTAGGCGACCGGCTTGACGCCTATGGCTCTGAGCAGGTCAGCGTGACCGGCGCTCGCGATGCCCAGGACCCGAGCACCGGCGCGGCGGGCCAGCTGCGCGGCGAGTCCTCCCACGCCGCCTGTGGCGCCACTGACCGCCACCACGTCCCCGGCCCGGATGGCGACGGCGCGGACGGCCGAGAATGACGTGACGCCGATCGCCCACAGCGCTCCGGCCCGGATCCAGTCCAGGGCCGGCGGCTTGGTGATCAGATGACGCGGATCGGACAGGACATGGTCGGCCTGCGCCGACCGGCGGTCGGACCATCCCAGGACCTCGTCGCCGGGCGCGAACCCGGTGACTCCCGGCCCCGTTTCGACCACCCGGCCGGCGAAATCGCTGCCCTGGCCGGACGGGAAGGTGGCCGGGAACATCGCTTCCATCGCGCCGTTGCGGATAGCGATCTCGCCTGGATTGAGGCCGGCGACGGCGACCTCGACGAGGACCTGCCCCTCGTCCGCCGACGGTCGCGGGACCTCGGCGACGTGAAGGACGTCGACCGGGCCGTACCGGTCGAACTGAACCCGGCGGCTCATGCGGGCTCGCCCGGCACCGGGGGCGGCCCGCACACCTCGGCCAGCCCGGTTATCAGCGTGTCGGTCACTGCCACGATCCGCTAGCCGTGGCTGGGCGGTGGCAGCAGCGCGGTCTTGTACTGCGGGGCGAGCTTCATGGATTTCGCGATGAATGCGGCCTGCGCCTCGGCGTCCAGCGGCGGCGGCGGCTCGGTCCGGGTGGCCACCGGCTGGCCGACCAGGGTGAAGAACTCTTCCTGCCCGGCCGGCGCGCACAGGCACAGCAACCGAACGGCTGCCTGTCCGGCGTTGGTGAAGGCATGTGGCGCATTGGCCGGCACGTTGATGGTCTGGCCGGCCTGGGCGACGATGGTCTCGCCGCGGAACGTCACCTGGACCTCCCCGTCCAGGACGGTGAACATTTCCTCGAAGTCGTGCCGGTGCGGTGGCGGCCCTCCGCCCGGCGGGACGTGCATGTCGATCAGGGTGT
>PMST01000400.1 GCA_003168295.1 Actinomycetota bacterium | reverse complement strand
CTTGCACGGACGGCTTGCACGGTTGGCTCGGCCGGCCGCGCGAGCGGTCGGCCTGCGACCGGAGGCCAGCTCGCGGCCGGGGTTCTGACTTAGGTCAGGCCCCGGCCGCAGGGGTCTCTGGTCCGGGACGGCGTTCGTCGAGCAGCTTGTCGTAGTCGTCTTCCGGCAGGCCGAGGTCGACGCGGAGCCGGTACCTCAGCCGCAGCAGCAACTGCAGCTCGGCCTGGTCCTCGCTGCTCAGACAGGCGTCAACGCCCGCGGTGGTCCAGTCGAGCGCGCCTTCCAGGTCGCCCTGCTCGGTGAGCAGCTCGGCCACCAGGTCGCAGGTCCGGGCCAGGGACCTGCCCTCGGATTCCTTCAGCTCGCGGAGCAGGGCGTCGGCTTCGGCGCTGCGGCCGAGCGCGAACATCGCCCGGGCCAGCGGAACCCGGGGATCGTCGAACGTCGGCCCGGCGTCCGCGATGGCGATACTGAACTCATCGACCGCGGCATCAGGTTCGTCCGCGAGCAGCCACTGCTCGCCCGCGCGCATGTGGGCTTCGGCCCGTGATATGCCGACCGGAGTCGCCTGCGCCGCCAGGCGGCTCATCCGCACCGCAGCCCTTTTATGGTTACCGGTACGCGCCGCGTTTACTTCGATGGCGTCGAACAGCTCGCCGGACAGCGCAACCACGCTTGCAAACCTACCCACCGTCGCTGTGGACAATCCGGACGTCTTCTCGTTTTTACCGGCGGGTACGCTCAAGCGCATCCCAGAAACCCCGCCGCAGCGCGTGTCGTACCTCGTCGTGCAGGAGGAAGTCGATCGGCAGCGCCGAACCTTGCAGCAGCCGGGCCTCAAGGTCCGACGGCATGCGCGGCTTCCGCGCCAGCACCGCCTCCAGCCACAGCGCCGGCGCGTCCCTGGCCACCGAGCCGCCGAACTCCTGACCTTCTTCGTGCGCCGCCTGGACCGCCTCGGTGAGCGAGACCCCGCCCGCCGACGGGGGGTAACCGGGCGTCCCCGGGGCCGCGACCGGCTGCGGACCGGTGTAAGGAGCGCTGCGAGACGAACCCTGGCCTGGCCCGCCGTGCTGACCCGGCGGCGGGGTTGCCCCCTGACCTGACCCCTGACCTGACCCCTGGCCGCCGCCCATCGGCGGGCCGCCCATCGGTCCTATCGGCGCCATCGGCGCCGGGCTGGGCGTTCGCGCCGAGGACAGGCGCCGCACCTGACCGGGAGGCGACTGGATGGGCTCCGGGCCGGTAGTGCCCGCTGATCCGGGAACCGCTTCTTGCGTACCCTGCGATCCCTGCAGTCCCTGGGGGTAACCGGGGCCCTCTTCGGTGCTGCGAGCCCAGCTGGCGGGGTTCGGCGGCGCCGGGTCCTGACGTTCCTGCCATTCTTGGCGTTCTTGGCGTTCTTGCCGGTCCGGGCGTTCCTGCCGGTCTGGGCGTTCTTGGCGGTCTGGACGCTCCTGGCGGCCGCGCGCGGGGGCGCCGGCGTAGATGTCCTGCCGGGAGGGCATATCCGGCCGCGGCGGAGCCGGCGGGGCCTCGCCGTTAGCGTTAACAGCGGGCTGCGCTGCCCTGTCGTCGCGGGCCCTGTCGTCACGGCTGGCCCTGTCGTCACGGGCCGGGGCCCTAGGCAGCTGCAGGGCGGGCCGCTGGTACTCAGCCACGACTGGCGCGGTGTAAATGGCGGGGGGCGCGTGGTTCACCGCCGCGGGTATCGGCTGGTAAGACGCCGCGCCCGCCGTCGAGTGACCGTTGGCCAGTGGCCTGGCCGCGACCGGTTCGACATCGTCCTGCTCGTTGGCATGGACGGGCTCGGCTCCCGCGATCAACTCCACGTAGGGGCGCAGGTGCTCGCCGCCAATCTCGAGGATGTCGTCAGACTCCTGGCGAAGCGCGCGCGAGATGGTCCAGTTGCCGTCCACCGCGATGTGCACCAGGGTGACCCGCAGGCCGAGATCCTGCACATCGGCGATGACCTGCGCCAGGTCCTCTTCCGCACTGATCACGAGCGCGTCGCTGATCGCGTTGTTCCGGGCCAGCGTGGTCAGGTCACGGTGAATCTCGGTTTCTACGCCTTCCCGGCGGCCCGGGCGGATCTTGGCCACTCGGAGCTTGATGCCTGGCACGTCGGCCAGCGCGTCCTGCTCGGCGCTGCGACGGCCATCCACGGTCGCCTCGTACCAGTAGCAGCGCAGCAACGGCAGGCCGGACCGTTCTCTGGCCAGGCTGGACAGGAGCTGCAGGAGCCCCTCGTAGTNNCCGGGATGGCTTTCCGCGCATTCCCGCTGCCCAGAGAACCACAGTAACTACGCAAACCCCCTGCACATTGACTATCCAGGTCATTAAAGGGCCTCAAGCGCCCCAGGGGCATCAGAGGCCCCAGGGGACCTTCAAGGCTCCCCTGCCTGCGCAGTTGCAGAGTTCCGGCGCTCACATCTCGCACTCTCACGCGATCCTCACTCGGTAAAATGCATGGTTGTGACAACCTGCACACCCCTTGGTGCAGGTTGTCACAACCATGCACTAAAGTGTGGGGCCTCTGGGACGGTAGGTGGTGGAGTTAGCAGAGGTGGAACGGCTCCGCGCCCGGGGCTCCGCGACGGGGCTGCGCCGGGACTCTACGCCCGGGGCTCAGCCGCCGGAGGCTCAGGAACCGGGCTCCGCTGCCGAAGGTGCCGCGGGGTTCCAGCGAAATGGTAACTGAGCGTCCTCAAGTCGTTACGTAAAGGAATCTGGCTCATACGGCGTCATGCCGGGGCTCCTTTGCCGTCTTCTCCCTCGACACGCAAAAGCGTCGCAAGCGGAGGGAGCCGACGGCACGATGACGCCAGACCGAGAAAACCTGTCCGCCGCCGACCGGACGGCTGGTTGGCCCGACCCGGCCGCGCTCTGCGACGCGTGGCAGCGGCGCAGCCTGACCAACGGCTGGCTGGCCCCGGATGACTGGGACAGCGAGGCCGCCACCGCGGTGAGCGCGGCCGCCTTCGGCGATGGCGGCGCGCTGACTCTGGCCTGCGTCCGCCTCGGCCGATCCCGGGCGAAGGCCGGCATCGGCATCGCCGAGACCATCGGCGACCTGGGCGCGCTGTTCGAGGTGCTCGACGGCGAGGACGGCCAGCATGGCGNNAGCATGGCGAGGACGGCCAGCACAGCGAGGACGGCCAGCACAGCGAGCAGTTTGGTCAGGATGGCTCGGGCCGACCGGCTGCCCACGGTAACAGGCATGGCGGCGGAGGCCAGCCGAACAGCGGGCCGCCGCTGACACTGGTCTGCTCCGTCGCCGAAGGCTGGGCCGAGGAGGGGATGGCCCAGCTTTCCCTAGGCGGCTGCGAGGATCCGCTCAGCGGCCTGGCCACCGTGCCTTACCTGCGCACACGACTGGCTGAGGTGTACCGGGAGGCGGCGCAGCGCGGCAGCAGCCCGGCGGACACCCATCGGCTGCTCGTGGTCAACCTCCCGCGCCGCCCCGATCCGTGGGGCCGGATGGCCCTGGCCATCCTGGTCGGACATGACCTGCGGGCCGTCTTCCCCGGCGGTGACACGCTCTGCCTGGCCCGGCGCAACGGGCTCACCGGGTCGGGGCCGGCCATCGCGCTGGTCCGCGAGCGCGCCGACCTGGCGATACGGTACGCCACGCTGCGCCGGAGGATCCAGGACACGTTCGGTGCTCAAATCCGGATGACCCCGCTGCCTGGTGTGCTCGCTGAGGCGCTACGCATCGTGGACGAACTATCCCCCTGACCCCGCCGGCGCCGGTGCTCCTGTGTGAGGGGGACAGGAAACCGGCGCCGGCGGACACGACCGGACGAGGCCCGGACGGGAAGACCCTTGTCCCGTAGGATCAGCTACCGTGACCGAGCGCGCAGAACTGCTCGAGGCGATCAAGGCGAATGCCGTCGTTCACGGTGACTTCGTCCTCTCCTCGGGCCAGCGGGCCGACTTCTACGTCGACCTGCGCAGGATCCTGCTGGACGGGCGGCTGGCGCCGCTCGCGGGCCGAGTCATGCTCGACCTCACCTGGGATCTGGGCTACGAAGCGGTCGGCGGGCTGACCATGGGCGCCGATCCGGTAGCGACCGCGATCATGCACGCGGCGGCCGGCCAGGGCACGCCGGTTAACGCCTTTGTGGTCAGGAAGAAAGAGAAAGATCACGGCACTCAGCGCCGGATCGAAGGCCCGGACGTGACCGGCCGGCGGGTGCTCGTAGTCGAGGACACGTCGACGACCGGCGCTTCCCCGCTGACCGCGGTGGATGCCGTGCGCGAGGCCGGGGCCGAGGTCGCGGGCGTGGCCGTGCTGGTCAACCGCGGCGCGAGGGAAAAGGTTGCCGACCGCGGACTTACGTTCCGCGCCGCCTACGAACTCTCCGACCTCGGGATCTGAGCACTCCCCGACGTCGAAACGGCCCGACCTCGGCACCCGAGCACTCCGGGAGGCCGGACCGGCCTGAGCCTAGCGCGACCGCGGCTTGGCGTGGCTGCCCCCGTTAGAAGCAGGTCCGCCGGCAACAGGCCCGCCAGAGCCCGGGCCATCGGGGCCAGGCCCGCCGGAGCGGGCTTCGCGCCGGAACTGGCGCCAGCGGTACGCCACGAAACCGACGATGGCGATGACCAGCAGCGCGAACAGGACATAGCCGACCAGCGTCAAACCGTGGCTGACGCTCTTCCAGGCGCTGCCGAGCCCGTACCCGATCGAGGAGAGCGCCGCCGCGTAGATGACGGTACCGATCGCGCTGAGCACCCCGAAACGGGCCGCCGGGATCCGCACCAGGCCCGCGACGATCGAGGTGAAGGCCCGGATGAAGGGCAGCATGCGGCCCACAGGAACGGCCCAGGCGCCGCGGCCGGTCAGGAAGCGCTCGGCGCGGTCAATGTCGGACTCGGTCACCAGGACGTAGCGTCCGAGCCTGTGTACCAGCGGCTTGCCGCCGATCCGACCGACCGCGTACGAAGCGAAGGACCCGGCGAGTTCGGCCAGCGAGCCGATGATGATGACCAGGGCAAGGTTGAGGTGGCCCTGGTAGGCGAGCACTCCGGCGAAACCGAACGTGATCTCGGACGAGATCGGGATGCACGCTGCTTCAAGGAAGCAGAACAAGATCAGCGCAGCGTAG
>PMST01000378.1 GCA_003168295.1 Actinomycetota bacterium | reverse complement strand
CCAGCGGGCAGTGGGTGTGCGAATCGTGCCAGTTGGCCAGCGCGACCGCATGGGTGAACAGTCCCGCGTCGCGGTCCCCGAGCAGCGAGCCCGCCTCGCGCAGCGAGACCGCGCGCTCGTGCTGCCGCGGAGCGGGGAGCTCGCCGTTTACGCCGAAGTAAACGACGTCATCCGGGTCCTGGCCGAGCAGCATGCGCAGACCTGCGGGCGCCTCGGAGGGCGAGAGGAAGACCAGCTCGGCGTGTTCATTGTCGATCCACGCCAGTGCCTGCCCGCCGGATACCACGAGCACGCGGGTGCGCGGATCCTTCCAGGCCGCGTCGAGCCAGTCCTGGTCGGACCGCTTCTCGGTGACGCGGTCCACGGTCCCTCGAGCCAACGCCAGCGCTTCGAGCGCCGTCACCGAAGGTCCGCGGCGGCTAGTTCGTCCCACAGGTACGCCGAGGTCTCGGCGCCCCGCAGTAGCAGGGACAAATCCACCTTCTCGTTCGGGGCGTGGATCTGGTCGGAGTCCAGGCCGACCGCGATGAACACCAGCGGCGCCTGCAGGATCTCGGCCAGGTCCGCTTCCGGGCCGCTGCCGCCTTCCTTGGTGAACAGCACCTCGCGGCCGAACGCCCGCTGCATCGCGCGCCGGCCGGCCAGCACGGCCGGGGAGTTGATCGGCGAGTGACAGGGTCTCACTCCGGCCTGGATCGTCACCTCGGCGGTCAGGCCGTCCGGCGTGCGGGCGGCGACGAATTCGGTGAAGGCCTCCCCCACATCGGCGGGGTCCTGGTCCGCGACCAGGCGGAACGAGATCTTGGCGTGGGCGGCCTTCGGGATGATGGTCTTGCCGCCAGGGCCGGTGTGACCGCCCCACATGCCGTTGACCTCGGCGGTCGGCCGGGCCCAGATCCGCTCCAGCGTGCTGAAGCCCTGCTCGCCGTAGGTCGCGCCGCTTTCGCCCGCCTCGGCCAGCCACTGCTTCTCATCGAACGGCAGCCGGGCGAGCAGTTCCCGTTCGTCCGCCGACAGCGGCAGCACCCGGTCGTAGAAGCGGGGCAGGGTGATGCGGCCCTGCTCGTCGTGCAGGCCGGCCAGCAGGGACGCCATCGCGTGCAGCGGGTTCGGCACGCCGCCGCCGAACGAGCCGGAGTGCAGATCCCGGACTGGGCCGGTCAGCGTCACCTCGGCCGAGGCCAGGCCGCGCATGCCGGTGCACATGGACGGCACGTCGGCGGCCCACATGGTGGTGTCGCTGATCACGATCACGTCGCAGGCCAGCCGGTCACGCTCGCGCCGGACCAGGTCGGCGAAGTGCTCAGAACCGGACTCCTCCTCGCCCTCGACCAGCAGCTTGATCGTGACCGGCGGCGCCGCGGCGTCGTGAGCGACTAGGGCGGCACGGACGCCGAGGGCATGGAACAGCACCTGTCCCTTGTCATCGGAAGCGCCTCGGGCCAGCAGATGGCCGTCGCGTTCGGCGGGTGAGAAGGGCGGGCTGTCCCATTCTTCCAGCGGCTCGACCGGCTGGACGTCGTGGTGGCCGTAGACCAGGACGGCGGGCGCATCCGGGTCAGCGGCGGGCCACTCGGCGAAGACGGCAGGCAGTCCGTCCGCCGCGCTTTGCCAGATCTCGACCAGCGGGAAGCCGGTCGTGCGCAGGTACCCGGCCAGCCACTCGGCGCTGCGCCGCACGTCAGCATGGCGGTCCGGGTCAGCCGAGATGGACGGGATCGTCAGCCACTGCTTCAGCGCGTCGATGAACTCGCGCGCGTTCGACTCCACATAACCACGGACATCCATGCTTAGACCGTATCGCGCGCGAGGCTAAGCGATCATCGGCTGGGGGCCCCGCCGGACCCATGACCGGGAACAGACCATGGGCCCTTATTCCTGCGGCGGGCGCGAATGGCGCGGGCGGAACAGGCTCCCTAGCTCCGGGGCAGCTTCCTGCTCCGGCGAAGCTTCTCGCTCGGGGCGGCCGCCGTCCTGGCGCTGACCGCGATCCTGGTGCTGATTCCGATTCTGGTGCTGATTCCGATTCTGGTGCTGATTCCGATTCTGGTACGGACGGCGATCAGGCGGCGGTTGCTGGGGTGCGGGGCGGCCGATCCGCGCCATCAGGCCGGCCTCCTCTACCATCTCCGCCGCCGTCGGCGCCAGCGAGATGACGATCGACAAGATGAACGCGAGGGAGCTGATGCCCATCAGCAGCGGCAGCAGGAACGCCCCCGCGCTGACCCCGCCCTGCGCGGTCGCGGCCAGGCCGGGATCGGCGTAGACCTGCAGCGCCGCCATCCCGGTGTAATGCATCCCGCTGACAGCCACCCCCATGATCAGCGACGCGCCGAAGGCCGACCACGCGCTATCCAGCCGCAGCGCCGCCCACAGCGCCGCAGTCCCGGCGATCACTGCGATCACCACCGAGGCCACGACCAGGACCGGGTTATAAGACAGCGTGTCCGGCACCCGAATCGCCGCCATGCCCAGGTAGTGCATGCTCGCCACGCCCAGCCCCACGACCAGCCCGCCGACGAGCAGCGGCCCGGCTCCCCCGCGGCTGAACCCGGTGATGAACAGCCCGGCCCCCACTACCACGATGGCGATCAGCATGGACAGCAGGGTGACCGGCACGCTGTACCGGATGGTCTGCCCGGGGATGGCGAACCCGAGCATGGCGATGAAATGCATCACCCAGATGCCCGTGGTGGCGATCGCTATCGTGGCCAGGACCAGCCAGCGGGCCTTGGCCGCGCCCTGTGAGGCGTTGCTCCGCGTGGCGCATCGCAGGCCCAGGAAACAGCCGACGCACGACATCACGTAGGCGAGCACCG
>PMST01000005.1 GCA_003168295.1 Actinomycetota bacterium | reverse complement strand
CCGGAGCCGCTCCTACTGCGAGGCGCGGCAGCGCGCCGGGATGCTCGAGTCGACCACGGTGGAGCTGCTCCGCGAGGTCGGCCTCGGACGGCGCCTTGACGCGGAGGGCCTCGAGCACGACGGCATCTACCTCCAGTTCGCAGGCGAGCGGCACCACGTGAACTTCCGCGAGCTGACGAACGGCCGCTGGGTCACCATCTACGCGCAGACCGAGATCGTCAAGGACCTGATCGCGGCCCGCGTCGCCGACGACGCCGAGCTGGAGTTCAACGTCACCGAGACCGGGGTGAGCGAGCTCGACTCGGACCGCCCGATGCTCAGCTACACCGACGAGGCCGGGCAGCGGCACGAGGTCGAGTGCGACGCCATCGCCGGCTGCGACGGCTTCCACGGGATCACCCGCCGCTCCATCCCGAGCCGCAGCCTCCTGACGGCGACCGAGCGCACGTATCCCTACGGCTGGCTCGGCATCCTCGCGCAGGCGCCGCCGTCGACCGACGAGGTCATCTACTGCCGCCACCAGAACGGCTTCGCGCTGCACAGCATGCGCACGCCGGAGATCGGCCGTCTCTACCTCCAGGTGCCTGCGGACGAGGACATCGAGCGCTGGCCCGATGACCGGATCTGGGCTGAGCTCAGGCACCGGATGGCGGTTCCGGGCTGGGAGCTGGCCGACGGCCCGATCCTGGAGAAGAGCATCACCCCGATGCGCTCCTTCGTCGCCGCGCCGATGCGGTACCGGCGGCTGTTCCTGGCCGGCGACGCGGCCCACATCGTGCCGCCGACCGGCGCCAAGGGCCTCAACCTGGCCGTCGCCGACGTCGCCGCGCTCGCCACCGCGCTGGTCCGGCTGGTCCGCGACGGCCGGTCGGAGCTGGCCGACGCGTACTCCGAGCACTGCCTGGAGCGGGTGTGGCGGGCCACCCACCTGGCCTGCTGGATGACGACGATGCTGCACGTGGTCCCGGGGCAGGACGAGTTCGAGTCCGCCCTGCAGCTCGCCCAGCTCCGCAACCTGGTGACCTCCCGCGCGGCCGCCACCATGCTGGCCGAGAACTACACCGGCTACGCCCCGCTGCGGTACGACCCGGCCACCCGCCTTGGGCCTGCCGCGCTGTGGGCCTCATCGGTGGCGTGACGGGTGAAACCAGGGGCCGTTCGAGATGATGGTTTTCAAATCCTTTATCCCGAACGGTCCCTGGCTCCGCCCTAACCGCCCACCATTTCTCCCCGGCTGGCTGACCCCGCGGCGGCCGCCTCGTGGTTGCCGAGGCGGCCGAGCGAGCGCTCGCGGCGCGGCCGGGTGGGCTGGAAGGTCTCAAGCACGCTGTAGCCGCGCGGGCCCGACGTCCGGTAAGAGTGCGCGTACGCCATGCGCGCGGGCGAGGCCGCTTCAGTAGTTCTGCGGCTCCAGGTCGCAGTTGAGCCGCTGGCCCGCGCGCAGCTGAACGATATCGGGATGATTCTTGCCGAGCACCCGCTCGAGGCCCGCCAGGACAGCCGTCGCGAGTTCTTGGGCCTCTTCGAACCGGCCTTCCGTGCGCAAGGTGACGCTGAGGTTCGCCTGACAGAGCAGGGTGTCGGGGTGCTCGGCGCCGAGCACCCCGGTGAGCTTCGCTACTGTGCTGCGCTGTAGTGTCTCCGCCGCCTCGAGGTTCTGCGCGTCGCCCAGGCAGTTGGACAGGTTGATCGCGGCGGCAAGGGTCAGCGGGTGATCCTCGCCCAGCGTCTGCCGCATCCGCTCGGTGGCATCCTGGGCGTCCCTGAGAGCGTCGGCGAACCGGCCCGAGGAGCGCAGGTAGCACGCGAGGTTGCTGACGGCGACCAGCGTGTTCGGATGATCGGGGCCAAGCGTCGCCTGCAGCGCAGCCCTGACGTCGGTCGCGAGGTCAAGCGCCCGCCGGAAATCGCCGACGGCCGCATAACCGCAGGCCAGGTCCAGCGCGATGATCTGCGCCTCGGGCGACTCGCTGCCGTAACGGCCCTTGTACTGGTTGTAGGTGTCCTGTGCCAGCTTCAACGCCTCGGCCTGATCGCCGGCCCTGCGGAGCGAGACCGCGAGGCTGATGGCGGTGCTGAGCGGCTCGATCATGTCATCGTCGAACACCTCGCGGTACTTCTCCCACGTCACTCGCAGCAGGTCGACAGACTCCCGGAACGCGCCCTCGGCTCTCATGTCGAGCGCCAGGTCCGCCGCCGTGCCGAGGGTGTACGGGTGATCAGCAGGCAGCACAACGCGGCGCCTGCTGAGTGTCTCTTCGTGAAGGCGGCGTGCGGCTGAGTAGTCGCCGACCAGCCGGTACGAGATCGCCAAATTGTGTGCCGCCACCAGCGTGCGCGGATAATCCTCGCCGAACTGGTCCTTGAAGCTGGCGTAGGTGTGCTGATCGGAGATCAGCGCCTGCCGGAAGTCGCCCAGCGCCTTGAAGTCGGCGGCGAGGCTGCCCGCCGTCATCAGCGCGTGCGGATGGTCGACGCCGAGCACCGCGCGCTGCCGCTCGAGAACGGCCAGGTCGAGATCGCGCGCATC
>PMST01000708.1 GCA_003168295.1 Actinomycetota bacterium | reverse complement strand
TTTAGTGCTCTGTTCGGGTCACGACGAGTGGGACGGGTGAGTGGCTGGTCCGGCCGAGTGATATGCCGGCCGCGGTGATCCAGTTGGTGAATTCCACGGCGAGGTGCTGGCGATGTCCTTCGATGAGGTCTTCCGGCGCGGCGGCCGGGAAGTAGATGACCAGGAGGGCGTCGAACCCGGTGCCGGTGTCACGGAATTGGTGCAGGGCGTGTCCGATGAGGGTGCCGTCGGGGAGCGCGACGGTGCCCGCCAGCCGGATGGGGTAGTCGGGCGCGAGTTCCCCGATGGCCTGGTCTTCGCTGACGTACGTGATACGGAAATCGGTGATGTACGGTCCGAGGTTCTCGACGACCTGATGCCCGCCGTCGACGGCGGCCAGGACGAAGTGCTCGGGGTGTGCGGCGACCAGCTGGGGTGAGTCGTCGAAGATGGAGTGGAAGTAGGAGAGGAATTCGGCGGCGCTCAGGCCCTCGGCGTGCAGCTGGGTGCGGGCGGGGCGCCATTGTCCGCCGGAGCTGGCGGCGCATGCGGTCAGGGTTTTGGCCGAGGCGGCGAGGTCGGGCTGGAGCAGGTCCAGTAGTCCTTGGTGGCCCAGCCGGGCCTTCAGCGTCGCCAGCGCGCGCCGGGCGAAGAACAGTTCCCAGTCCGACGCGGTCCCTGGCGAGGTCGGGCCGGAGACGACGGTGATGTCGGTCGTTTCGGTTGTTGCGGCCATGATGCCGGGCTCCTTAGTGATGTGCGGGTGTGCGTAGTGATGAACGGGTGTGCGCCTCGGCGGGGGGTCTGTGGTGCTGGTTTCAAAAGCCGGTGCTGAGGGGTGTCGGCTTGGGTCCGGCGATGACGCGCTGGCGTATGTCGCCGAGTTGTTCGATGGCCAGGTGGACTTCGTCTCCTGGCTGAAGCCAGCCCCGGAACGATCCGGGGTGCGTGGCGTAGTGCTCGAACAGGCATCCGGTGGGGACGGTGCCGGAACCGATGACGTCGCCGGGGCGCAGTTCGGTGCCGCGTGAGGTGTAGGCGATCATGTCGGCGAAGTCCCAGTCGATGCTGTCCCAGCGTCCTTGGCTGGTCTGCTCGCCGTTGACCGCTGCTGTCATCGACAGCGCGAAGCCTTTCCCGGCGCGGTGGGGTTCGATCTCGTCGGGCGTGACCAGCAGCGGGCCGAGCGTGGTGGCGCCGTCTTTGCTTTTCGCCGGGCCGCATCCCATCGGGAGTTCGCTGACTTGCAGGTCGCGAGCGCTCCAGTCGCAGAAGATGGCGTATCCGGCGATGTGGCCGAGGGCGCGGTCGCGGGGGATGTCGCGGCCGGGTTCGCCGATCACGGCGCAGACTTCCAGTTCGTAGTCGAATTGCCGCGACCCGGGGAAGATGGCGACATCGTCGTTGGGTCCGTGGACGGAGCCGGGGTTGGTGAAGTAGAAGGCCGGTATCTGTTCGTAACGGTGATCGATGGTCAGCCCGGCCGGTCCGGCGCAGTTGCGCAGGTGCTGGAGAAAGCCGAGGCAGTCCCGGATCGAGGGCGGTTGCAGCGGCGCGCACACGGTGACGTCGCCGATGGCGGCGACGTGATCGGGGCCGGCCGTGACGTCGGCGGCCCGGGCGGGCAGGCCGCCCGGGGAGCGCAACAGGTCGAGCAGCGTGAGCCCGGCCGGGAAACCGCGGACGTTGCTGTCTTTGTCCAGGATCCCGGCGCGCTCGGCGCCGTCGTGGCGGTAGGTGAGCCAGCGCATCAGTTCCCGCCTCCGGTGGCGGCGCTGAGGCCGGGGTCGGCGGTGAAGCCTTCCAGGTCGGCGATCTTGCCGAAGATCTCGGTCAAGGGCCGCAGTGGCAGCTCCGGATCCAGGGCGCGGTAGACCGCGGCGACATTCTGGGCCAGCCGCCCCTGGTTCGGCATCCCGGCGTACTTCCCCAGGTCGATCGACGCGATCGCGGCGTCGGCATCGAGGCCTGCTTCGTACCGTTTGGTGGCCTCGGCGATGACGAAGCCGAGGTAGTCACGCACCTGCGCGACCCCGGTTTTCCCGGTGACGGGTCCGTGCCCCGGCACGATCGCGGTCAACGGCAGGTCCAGCAGCAGGTCGCACGCGTCCACCCACCGTTGCGGCGGCCCGGCCCACACGATCGGCGTGCCGTCGATGAACAGGATGTCCCCGGCGAACATGACCCTCGCGTCCGGCACGTGCACCAGCACGTCACCGGCGGTGTGCGCGGGACCGACCTCGATCAGCTCCACCTCCCGGCCGCCGACATCGACCGACAGCCGGCCCGCGAACGTCCGGGTCGGCGGGACAACGGTGATGTCGTCGAACCGGAACGGCGCGAGCACGGCTGCCGCGTACGCTTCCGCCCGCCCGCCCAGTCGCGGCAGGGCGGAGATCTCCTCCACCGCGTGCTGGGTGATCAGCCGGGCCGCGGCATCCGAGGCGATGATCTCGACACCGGGCGATGCGACCAGCTCGTTGCCGAAGCAATGGTCGCCGTCGGAGTGGGTGTTCACCACGGTCGTCAGCGGCGCGCGGTCGGTCAGCGGCCGGATCCCGTCGAGCATCTGCCTCGTCGTGACCAGGTCGAACAACGTGTCTACCAGCAGCGAGGCCCCGCAGCCGAACCCACGACCGGCGGATTATGAGTCCCCCGTGGGCCTTCCCGCCTGATCCCCGCCTATCCCCCGCCGTCCCCCCGTGGCTGGTCAGGACGGGTCAGCTTCCTTTCCGTCCCCTCCGGTACACCGGCCGTCCCCGGACGTCTGTTCCCTCCGGTGTTCCCCGTAGGGCGGTCGGCGCTTACTTCTGCACGTCAGCCGGACCAGCGGACCAGACGTCCTCCAGTTTGGCTCCAGCGTCACGGAATCGGAGGAACACCTTTTCGCCAAACTCAGTAGGTGACCAGTAGCCGTCATTCTGAGTTGCCAGCCCGTGACGTTGGAGCGTCCCAAGGAGGCTCGGTGCTAGAGGAGCCAAATTGGGCCGGAAGCTATCAAACGCCGAAGGCCGGAAGTTGCGTCCTGCCACGCCCCAGTCGCCGTCCGGCCCAGCACGTTGAGAAGTCTTGGGAACTTCGAGGATGGTGAGACTCGAAAAGGAAGGAATGTAGGCGACTAGAAGCTCAAGCATGGCCAAATGCGGTGCCTCAATATCGGCAATGGCCGCGATGATCATTTGCTCGGTGTCGATTTTCACGTTGTCCTCAGCCAACAGCCCGGCGGCTAGCGACCTGCCGAGTGTGCGCACCTTGTCCTCCCAGGCGGTCCGCCCGGCGGCGCTCAGCGCCAAGCCGGTAAGCAGCTTGGTTCGCTCCGAGGCATTGATCCGTTCTTCCATCTCTTCGATGGGCACCCCGGCGTGGATAGCGGAGAAGAGAACATCAGTCTGGCGCTGGCGCGCACTCGCTGAAATCTCTGCCCAGGCCCCTTGGACCAGCGGCTCCAGCATTGGGCCGAGCGCCGCGCCAGCAATCACACCGACAGGGCCAGCTATAACCCCTCCGGCAGCAGCTCCAAGAGCAGCGGCAGCGGCCCGCTGATTGCGGTCCCGGCGCTCGTCATCGTCGCGATCACTCACACGGCAAGTATCCAGCGACTAGTCAGGGATGGATAGAACGCGAGCGCCCCGCCTGCTCTGGGGCAGACGGGGGCGCTCGTGCGTTCAGATCAGCGGTCGCGCAGACGGCGGGTGAACGCCGCCCATTCGGCCAGGCGGGGTCCGGCCGGGTCCTTGGTGTCGCGCACGGCGACTGCGCCCGGAACGTGGGCGGCCTGGACGCAGGCGGCGCGGTTCATCAGCTACGTAGCCTATGACCCGATGGGCCTAATGTTCAGGGTCGCAGTCCTGCGCGGTGCCCGGGGCGAGCTGTGCGGTTTCAGGTGGACGGGCTCGCGGCTGGATGTGCCTTACCGCGACCCGGAGACCGGGGAACAGCGCCTGGGCGCGATCCTCACCGTGGCACGGCAGGTCCAGCAGCTCGGCGGCAAGCTGCACGAAGAACCGACCGCCAAGAGCCGGGCTGGCAACCGGCTGGTCTTGCTCGATTGGGAGACGGCCGGGCTGCTGCGTGAGCACCACCGTGAGCAGCTCAAGGCTCAGATGGCCGCGCCGCCGGGAGCATGGGAAGACAACGACCTGGTGTTTGCCGACCAGATGGCACCCCGTGGAACCCGGACTTCGTGACCAAGCGGTTCGAGCGGCTGGCGGGTGAGTCTGGCGTCCCGGTACTGACGCTGCACGAAGGTGGCCGGCACACCGGAAACTCGCTGATGCAAAACGCCAACGTGGACCAGGAGCTGCGGATACGCGAGGTCGGCCACTCCGACCAGAAGACGAACGACCGCTATACACACCCGCTGGAGCAGGCCCACTTCACCGCCTCGGACCAGACGGCAACACTGGTCAGGAAGGCGGCCAGCGGGTCATGATCACGTTCAGGCGTTCTCAGTTTGTTCCCCGGCGAGCCCGGCCATCCGGCCCCGGAGAATTGGACTGAGCCGTTTATGCAGCTAGATGCTGGTGGGGCGGGTGGGGCTNNTTATGAGTCCGCTGCTCTGACCGGCTGAGCTACCGCCCCGCACCGGTGCAGGTTACCAGTTTGCCGTGGCCGACGGCGCGCCAGAGGGCTGACCGGGCGTTGATGCTGTGCCGTCGCAGGAGATTACCCGCCCTCACCTGCCGACGGCGGCTCGGCGGCGTCCTGGGGCGGCTCCGCGGCGTCTTTGGGCAGCTCGGCCGTGGCTTCGGGCGGCTCGGGGGCGTCTTCCGGTTCCCGGGTCAGGGTCACCAGCAGGTCGTTGAGCTTGGCGACGAAGGCGGCGGGTTCCTCGATCCGCGCGCCCAGGGTCAGGATGGCCTGGTTGTACAGCAAGTGGGCCCACTCGGCCAGGTTCGGATCGGCGGGCTCGCGGTTGAGGCGTCGCAGCAGGGGGTGCTGCGGGTTGATCTCCAGTACCGGCTGGCTGGGCAGCCCGGTGCCGGTGAGCCGGCGCGCCGGGTTGAGGTCGATGTCTTGCTCGTTGGCCACGATGCAGGCCGGTGAGGTGGTCAGGCGGCTGGTCACCCGCACGTCGTAGGCCTGGCCCGCCAGGATCGCCTTCAGCCTGGCCACCAGGTCGGCGAACTCGGCGCTGGCCTGCTGCTTGGCCTCCGCTTCAGCTTCGTCCTCGAGCGGACCAAGGTCAGCGGTGCCCTGGGCGACGGACTGCAGCCGCTTGCCCTCAAAGTCGCGCAGGCTGCCCACCAGCCAGTTGTCGATGTCCTCGGCCAGCAGCAGGACCTCGATGCCTTTCTTGGAGAACGTCTCCAGATGCGGGCTGGAGGTCGCGGCGGCCAGGCTCGGCGCCAACAGGTAGTAGATCTTCTCCTGGCCCTCCTTCATCCGGCCGATGTAGTCGCTGAGTGACACGTCCGCCTGCTCGCCGGCCGACTTGGTGGAGGTGAAGCGCAGCAGCTTGGCGATCTCGTCGCGGTTCGAGAAGTCCTCGGCCATACCCTCCTTGAGCAGGGCGCCGAACTCCTTCCAGAAGGCGGCGTACTTGTCCGGCTCGTTGGCGGCGAGCTCAGCGAGCAGCTTGAGCACCCTCTTGGTCGCGTTGGAGCGGATGCTGTCGACCACGCGGCTGCCCTGCAGCAGTTCTCGTGAGACGTTGAGGGGCAGGTCGCTCGAGTCGATCACCCCGCGGATGAACCGCAGGTACGGCGGCAGCAGCTGGCCGGCGTCCTCGAGGATGAAGACCCGCCTGATGTGCAGTTTGACGCCCCGGCCGGACTGCGGCATCCACAGGTCGTAAGGAGCGCGGGCCGGGATGAACAGCAGGAGCGTGTACTCGTAGGTGCCCTCGATCTTGGCGTGTACCCAGGCCAGCGGGTCACCGAAATCGCCCGCGACGTGCCGGTAGAAGTCCTGGTAGTCCTGGTCGGTGAGTTCGCTCTTGGGACGGACCCACAGCGCCGAGGCCTGGTTGACGGGCTTCTCCTCGGGCGCGTCGGCATCGGAGTCACCGGTCCGCTCCCCCGCGGGCATCACGATGGGCAGGCTGATGTGGTCCGAGTACTTCCGGATGATCGAGCGCAGCCGGTAGTCGCTGAGCAGGTCGTCCTCGCCCTCGCGGAGCTTGAGGACGATCGTGGTGCCGCGGGACGGCAGCTCAGCCGTCTCCAGCGTGTACTCGCCCTTCCCGTCGGATTCCCACCGGACGCCCTGATCGGCGGGCAGGCCGTACCGGCGGGTGGTCAGGCTCACCCGGTCCGCCACGATGAACGCGGAATAGAAGCCCACGCCGAACTGGCCGATCAGGGTGGCGTCCTTACGCTGATCGCCGGTCAGGGAGCGCAGGAATTCGCGGGTGCCCGATTTAGCGATGGTCCCGATGTGCTCGATGACCTCTTGGCGGCTCATGCCGATCCCGTTGTCGGCCACGGTGATCGTGCCCGCGTCGGCGTCGAAGCTGACCCGGATCTGCAGCGGGCCCTCGTCGGTGGGGCTTTCGGACCGGGATAGCATTTCCAGGCGCAGCCTGTCGATAGCGTCCGACGCGTTCGAGATCAGCTCGCGCAGGAAAATGTCCTTGTTGCTGTAGAGGGAGTGGACCACCAGGTCCAGGATCTGGACCACTTCGGCCTGGAAACCGAAACGCTCCTGCTCCACCTGGGCACTCGCCGGTGTCTCAGACATCGACCCAGCCTCGCTTCCTGGCGAACTCCAGCACGCCCTGCCGGACCTCAAGGATCTGCTGGCCGGTCAGCGCGGGCACCGTATGCAAGAGTATTTCGGTGATCTCCTGGCTGAATTCGGCCCGGGACAGCACATCGCACATTTGCTCCTCCTCCGGCGGGGAAAACGCCTGGGCCGGCGGGGACGGACGCCCGGCCGGCCCCGTCGCGGCTGAGTCGTCATCGGCGAGGCGAACGGCGAACGCCTTCCGGCCGCGATCGCCCGCCATTACCTGAAATTCGACTTTCATCCCCGGGACAAGCCCGCTCGGATCCCCGTCGAATACCGAAGCGTGCAAGAAGACATCGTCGCCGCCGTCATCGGCGGCGACGAATCCGTAACCACGACCCTGATCGAACTGCAGTACCCTGCCCGTAGCCAATTGGGGCCTACCTCCTACCCTGTACCGATCGCCACCCATGTAATCACTACAGTAAAGCCCGCGGGAATTACACGCCCGGCAACTGCACGCTGATCACGGCGGAACGGCCGCCGTGCACGACGGCCAGCGCGTCCTTCAGGACGCCGGGCAGCTCGCCGGGATCGGAGACGGTCGCACCGTAGGCGCCGCCGGCCGCCTGGGCCACGCCGGGCAGGTCGGCCTCGGGCTCGAAGCTGACGTGAAAGTCGTCGGCGGCGGCCGCGGCACCATCCGGGTGGAGCGCCAGCGTGGAGGACTTCGGCGACGCCCAGCCGCGGTTGTCGTAGATAACGGTCAGCACCGGGGTGCCATAACGCCGGGCGACCCACTGAGCCGAGGACGGCACCCCGAACAGGAACGAGCCGTCTCCGACCAGGCAAACCACGGTCCGTTCGGGAGCGGCGAGCTTAGCCCCGACGGCGCCGCCGCCGGCCCAGCCCAGGGAACCGCCGCCGGACCCGAGCAGCGATCCCGGACGGCTGGCCCTCAGGTGCTCGGCTACCACCTGGTAGTTGGTGATGGCTTCGGTCAGGACCAGCGCGTCGGTGCCGGTCAGCAGCTCGCGCACGCACGCGGTCAGGAAGCTGGGCGTGATCACGCCCGCCTCGGGCTGCTCGAGGGAATCCAGCACAGCCCGCCGGGCCGCGCCGGCGGCGGTGATCACCAGCCGCCGGGTCTCCACCTCGCCCGCCTCGAAAAGGACATTTTCCCGAACGAACCTGGTGATCTGTTCCACCGCCACCTTCGTGTCGGCGGCGGCGACGCGCCGCACGGGTACGTGCCACATCGACATGCCGGCCTTGAGCGGATCGATGTCCACGGCGTAGATCGTGGCGTCGGGCGAGGGCCGGCTGGTGGCGGGAATCCACGGCACATCGCTGTCGAGCACCAGGATCACGTCGGCCTCGGCCAGTCGGGGGTTCTGCGCGGAGGTGGTGAACTGGTAGCCGGCGTGCAGCGGATGACCGCCCGGGAAGTTGACGCAGAAGGCGGCCGACTCAAGCACCGGGATCGCCAGCAGCTCGGCCAGCTGCACGAGCGCGGGCACCGCATCGGGGTTGCGGCCCAGGTAGGACGTGACGATGAGCGGGTGGCGGGCGCCGGCCAGCGCGGTGGCGATGTCGCGGGTCGTCTCGTCGGTGAGCGCCGCGGGGCTCACGGGCGGGTAATCCGCGGGGTCGGCGGCGTAGGGTTCGACCGGCTCTTCCATCGCCTCGCGGGGACCGACGAGGTAGACCGGGCCCGCGGGCTCGCTGCGGGCAATCTGCAGGGCCCGGTGGACCACCTGCTTGACGTTGCGGCCGGCCCGTATCTCGTAGTCGTACTTGACGTAGCCGCGCAGGATGCCGCGCTGGTCGGGCACGTCCTGGAGCCAGTGGATGAACTCGTTCCGCCCAGCGGGCAGCTCACCGGAGATCGTGACCGGCGCGGCCCCGGCGAAGATAAGCACCGGGACGCGACCGCGCATAACGTTGCTGACGGCACCGCCGAGGTTCTGCGTACCCGCGTCGACGTGCACGAAGACGGCCTGCGGCTGCCGGCTCACGCTGGCGTACGCGTGCGCGGCGGATAGCGCCACGGTCTCGTGCGGGCACACGATGAGCCGCGGGACTCTGTTACCCCGGGGGGTCGCTCTGCTCCCTGGGGAGACCCCCGACCCCGGGGGCCCGGAACCCCCCGCAAGGGCCGCGTTGTCCTCGGCGCTGATCTGGGCTAGCGCCTCGATCAGGCCCGGATGGTCGCTACCGAGGTTGGCGAAGATATACCTGACTCCGGCCTCGGCCAGAGCCTCGAGAAACGCCGTGCTGGTCGTGTAGTAACCAGCGGACACCTATCAGAACCGTCCGGCGGTCTGCATGGACATGGCGTGCTCGACCAGTGTGACCAGGGTGGCCTTGGTTGACTCCCGGTTCCTCGCGTCACACGGGATCACCGGCACGTCCGGCGAGATGGCCAGCGCCTCGCTCACGTCCCGCGACCGGTGCGGGAACTGCCCGTGGAACCCGTTGATCCCGATCACAAACGGGAGCCCGGACGCCTCGAAGTAGTCCACCGCGGGGAAGGAGTCTGCCAGCCGCCGGGTGTCGACCAGCACGACTGCGCCGATCGCGCCCTGGATCAGGTCGTCCCACATGAACCAGAACCGGTGCTGGCCCGGCGTCCCGAACATGTAGAGCACGAGGTCCTTATCCAGGGTGATCCGGCCGAAGTCCATCGCCACCGTGGTGGTGGACTTGTCCGGCACGTGCGACAGGTCATCGACATCGGTGCTGGCCACCGTCATCACGGCTTCGGTCGTCAGCGGTGTGATCTCTGATACCGAGCCCACGAACGTCGTCTTGCCGACGCCGAATCCCCCGGCCACCACGATCTTGACCGACGTCATAGCGGAGGGGGCGTCGGACCGCGGCTGGGCGACGCTAGATCTTACGGAGTCCACTAAGCACCCTTTCGAGCAAATTGAGGTCCGGACGGCCCTCAGAATCATCGCGCTGGTGGATGCGGACGAGCCCATCCGCGCCCATATCCGCGATGAGAATCCTGGCTACACCAAGCGGCAGCCGCAACACCGCCGACACCTCGGCCACCGACCTCCAGTCCCGGCAGAACTGCAGGATGGCCTGACATTCCGGGGCCAGGACCGAGAGGTCGCGAGGTTCCAGAACGGTCGCCGTGACCAGCGCCTCGATGGCGAGCTGGTACCTCGGCTGCGTCCGGCCCCCTGTTACCGTATACGGCCGGACGAGCCTGGTAGCACCGTCGTCGTCGGTTCCGAAGTTGCCGAAGCCAGAACGTCCTGGTCCCGGCCCCTCATCCCATAGACCGGCCCGGCCCTGCCACGAACCAGGCAAGCCCACGAACGGCGGCCGGTCATCACCTCGCCCTTGGCCCGCCACTGAAACCTCCGGTCACCGTCGTCCATCACCTGGGATGGCTGCTTGCATGACACCGCGGGTGGCGGGGGTAAGGACCCGACCCGCCCGCTCCACCAGCAGGGTCATCTCGTAGGCCACAAGGCCAAGATCGCAAGTGGACGCGGCGAGGACAGCAAGGCTTGACCCGTTGCTGATCGCCATGATCACCAGCACACCCCGCTGCATCTCCACTACAGTCTGCACCACCGCGCCGCCCTCAAAAACCCGCGAAGCGCCCTGGGTCAGACTAGTCAGCCCTGAGGTCACCGCGGCCAGCTGATCGGCCCGTTCTTGCGGAAATCCAGCGCTGAACGCCAGCGGCAGGCCGTCTGAGGACACCACCACTGCGTGCGCCACATCGGGAACCCGCTCGACAAAATTGGTGATCAGCCAGTTGAGGTCCTGCGCTGGGCGCCCTGGCGTGCTCATCCGCACTCCTCTCGTCGCCCGCTCATACAGGTTCCTCCTCCGGTGTCGTTGTGCCTGGGGCCTTGGTCAGTCATCGGTCCTAGGACTCCTCGGTCTCGGGTGGTGCGGCGGCGCGGCCCTCGCGCACGCCTCGCTGGAAGCTGGCCATCCGGCTGCGAGCGGCATCCGGCGACCTTACCGGCGCCTCGGTTGCCGCCTCCTGGCTGCCCTGGGCGCCGCCAGTGCCGACGGAACCCGGCACAAGGTTAGCTCGCGGCACGCGCCTGGGCAGGCCCGCCTGAGTCGTATCCCCGGACGCGGGCGCCGCGACCGCCTCGGCCGCGCGCCAGCCCTCGTCGGAGGGCGAGGTCCACGAACCCCGCCCGACGGCCGGCTGCGGACGGGTTTCCTGCAGCCCCTGGGGACCTTGAGCTCCCTGGACCCCTTGGCCCCCATTTGTCCGCGACGCGCCGGTCAGCGGCTCTCCGCTCCGGCGGAACCAGTCGGACTCGAGCGAGTCGAAAATCGGCAGTCGCTGCTCGTGCGGTCCGGCGGGCGGAGTGGCTACGCGGCCCGAGTCGGTGGCCGCGTCGTCCGCGTCTGAGCCGTTCCCGGTGCGGCCAGGCAATCCCGTTGCCCCGGTCGAGCCCAGCGTCCCGTTCGCCGCGCTGGCGCCGTCGGACACACCGGGGCCGTCGCTGCCGCGGACGTTCTGGCTGCCGATCGGGAACTGCGGCGCCCGCGGTCCCTGTGAGCTGAGCCCGGTAAACGCAGGCAGCCTGCCGGGACCGGCCGGGGTGGCGGGACCAGACGGGTTTGGTGGCTCGGGCGGGGGCGGTGCGTCGGCGGCCGGGTTGCCGGTGGCGGGCAGGTTGCCGTTCGAGGGC
>PMST01000498.1 GCA_003168295.1 Actinomycetota bacterium | reverse complement strand
AGGTGAGCTGGCGGGCCGCTTCCAGCTTCATCGCCATGTCGGCGATCATGAACTGCAGGCCCTGGAACTCCGCGATCGGCTTGCCGAACTGCTTGCGCTCCTGGACGTAGCCGAGCGCGTAATCCAGCGCTCCCTGGGCGATGCCCAGGGCCTGCGCGGCGATCGTGATCCGGGTGTGGTCCAGCGTGCTGAGCGCGATCTTGAAGCCCTCGCCCTCGGTGCCGATCAGCCGGGACGCGGGGATCTCACAGTTATCGAAGTACAGCTCCCGGGTCGGCGAGCCCTTGATACCGAGCTTGTGCTCCGGCGCCCCGAACGAGAACCCCTCGTCCTCGTTCTCAAGCACGAACGCCGAGATCCCGTTCGCACCCGCCGAGGGGTCGGTGACCGCCATCACCGTGTAGTACTTCGACACCCCGGCGTTGGTGATCCAGCGCTTCACCCCGTTCAGCACGTAACCCGAATCCGTGCGCACCGCCTTGGTCCGCATCGCCGCCGCATCCGAGCCCGCCTCCGGCTCGGACAGCGCGTAGGAGAACATCGCCTCGCCCAGGGCGACCGGGGTCAGGTACCTGGCCGTGACCTCCTCGGACGCTGCGAGCAGCAGCGGCACCGTGCCGAGCTTGTTCACCGCGGGGATCAGCGACGAGGACGCGCACGCCCGCGCCACCTCCTCGATGACGATAGCCACCGAGATCGCGTCCGCCCCGGCGCCGCCGTAGGCCTCAGGGATGTGGATGGCGTGCAGGTCCGCCTTGACCAGCGCGTCGTACACGTCCCAGGGAAACTCGGACGTGCGGTCGATCTCGGCGGCCCGGGGTGCGATCTTGTCATCGGCGAGGGCGCGCACCGCTTCACGGAGCGCCTCTTGCTCTTCTGACAGGGCAAAGACAGGACCATCAGAGCTCATGACTCGATGGTAAGGCGATGGTCGGAAAACGGCTCGGGCAGGTTAGAGGGTGACGACCTCGATGTGCCTGCCCTCGGCGACCATGTGCATGTCGAGAGGGTCGCTGGTCAGCACGGTGACCTGGTCCGCGGCTCGGATGGCGGCGCCGAGATGGGCATCGGCGACGGAAACCCGGGTTCGGTTCCGGATGCCCGCCGCAGCATTGGCGTGGCCCGGATCGAGGGGGATATCGGCTATCCGCAGGCGGTTGATGAACGCCCAGGAAGCAGACGTGCGGTCCCAGCCGGCCTCGACCCGGACGGCGGTGGGCACCGCGATACTCACCGGGAGAGCCCGTGCCTTGCGGCTGACGGCAACCTGGGCGTGGCTGACAGCACGGAGATGTTTCGGATGCGCCGGATCGGCGAGAGCCTGCACCGCCTCGTTGTCCAGCAAGATGACCCGGCTCATGCCGCGGCGCTCGTCCGGGCCTCGGCCCACAGCAGCACATCCTCCGGGCTGGCACCGGGATGCCGTTGCTGCACCTCGGCGGCCGACCGGCTGATGAGTCCGGGGTTAGCCGCCAGCGGATGGCCGTCTATCTCGGCGGCTGCGATCGCCAGGTCGGCCAGCGTCGGGCGGGATTCGGGATACTCCTGGTAGTGGCGGTCGAGCACCGCCTGCATCACGGCGGCCTCCAGCGCCGCTCGCAGTGCGTTCGCCGTCAGCACCGTCGTCGAGGGCGCCACGTCGAGCTCGCTGACAGCCAGCGCGGCGGCGTCCCTGAGCGCGCCCGGTATCCGCATCGAGGTATTGACGGTCTCCGGGTCGGCGCTGTCGAGTAGCTCGTTGATCCGGCCAATGACCTGGTCATCCACCATACTCAGACTGTACCACGGCCATGTGGTACAACGCCTGGGTCACGGCTGGCCCTGGATGACGACTTGGTAGATGCTGGCCTGGTAGGTGCCGTCCGGGTTGGGAGGCAAGTTGGTGAACCAGATAAGAACGTAGCGGACGTGCACCGGCGCGGTGGGCCGCAGTTGCACGGTACCGCCGGCGTCAGACACGCCGGCGACCGTAGGCAGCCAGGCCAGAGTGGGCTCGCTGCCGGCCCGCAGCTGGAGGCTGGCGCCGGGTTCTCCGCCCAGTGAGACGTCCACCGAGCTGACCGTCACCGTCCGGCCCATGTCCAGGAGCAGGCCGGTGCCCCCCTGCAGATCGAAGAAGTCCGGGCTGGCGTACCAGTCGGTGTCCCAGGGGATGGCGGGATCGCCGGCCACGGCCTGCGCGACGTTCCCGGGGTTGTCACCATCGGTCGTTCCAGCGGGGCCGAATGCGGCCACGCTGGCGACGGTGAGAACCCGCGGCGGCGGGGTGCTGGCGGGCGCGGTCGTAGCGGGGGCGGTCGTAGCGGGGGCGGTGGCCGCCGAGGCGGTGGTTGCCGGGGCGGTGGTTGCCGGGGCGGTGGTTGCCGGGGACGCGGCTGCGGTGCCCGCCGTGGCCGCGCTCACCGCAGCGGCGGGGGTGCCCGCCGGGATCATCGGGCCCCGTACGCGCGGGTGGGCGGCCGTGGCGGCGCGCTGGGCGTGGCCCGCGTTCGCGACGAACTCGTAGCTGGCGAGACCCAAGACGGCCAGGACCAGCAGGGCCAGCGTCGCGGCCGCTTTAACCCGGCGGCGCTCGCGCTCTCTGACCGGCGCCGGCGGCTTGAAGGCCGCCGCCGCGGCGGCCTCGCGCGCGGACCGCTGCGTCACGTCATGCTCGTCAATCAACGGCGGGATCCTTCCCGGGGGCACAGGCGATAGCGCGGATACGGACCCGGACGAACCGGCGGCTCCGGTCATACCCGCGCGTCGCCTCACCGTCACGGGGGGTGACGGCTCGATGCATGGCTGATTGTCTCCCAGATAAGGATCGCTTGATGCCCAACACGCTGATGTTGTAGACGCTCGCTTGGTAGGTGCCGGATCCGGATGGCGGCAGCGCGATGAACCAAAGTAGCACATAACGGGCATACACCGGCTGGGTGAGCCGGACGCCCAGCGCGCCGGTCGCATCGGTGGCGATCGCCACTTCAGACAGATCCGCTAGCGACGGCGCGTTACCGGCACGGAGCTGAAAGGCGGCACCGGGGACGCGGCCGAGGGTGACTCCCGCACCGGTGATCGTGACCGGGCGGCCCATGTCAAGCAGCAGGCCGGTGCCCTCCTGGACGTTCGCGAACCGCGGCGTGCCGTACCAGTTAGTGGTCCAGGCCGTGGCCGGGTTGCCGTCGATTGCGCGCGATGCGAGCTGCGGATTGTCGCCATCGGCCGTGCCGTCGGGACCGAACGCCACCACGCTGACCGGGGCGAGAACGGTGGCGCGGGCCGACGCCGGAGCAGCCGAGCCGGCCGGATGGCCGGGGCTGGTGCGGCCCAGCACGCCGAAGGTGGGTGCGTGACCGGAGACCAGGTAATAGGCGGTGCCGCCGATTACGGCCAGAACCAGGAGCGCGAGCACCGGCTGCCAGCTGATCCGCCGCCGGCGGAGCCGGCGGAGCCCGCGGATCCGGAACGGTACCCGGAACGGAATGGTCGACCGGACGGCCTCGGCGCCGTCCGGCTCCGGCGCCGAGGCGTAGCTCGCATCGAACTCGCTTACCAGCGGGCCGGGGTCGACACCTAGGGCGCGGGCGAGGAGACGGATCTGATCGCGGGTCGCAGAGTCGCTGCCTGGTAGTAAAAAGTCGTTGCGCTCGATGGCGCGGATGACCGGTTCCCTGACCCGGGTGTAGTGGCTGACTTCGGCCACGGTCAAGCCCCGCTGGTGCCGCGCCTCCGCCAGTACCTCGCCGATGCTCACGGCTTGGGTCTGCCGTTCATCACCGATGTCCTTGCCTCGGAGGATCCGCTTCTTGTATACCCACCGTGAATCAGAACTACCTCTTCGTCCAGAGGCGGGTGCCCGATCTGGGACTGACGAGGTTCAGGAGGCGTCAGAGTCTTTGGGTTCCCGGAGCGCGGCCCCCTTGGCGCGGGCCTGATCGGCTAGCTGCTCGGCGAAGGAACTCAGCTTGGCCCGCAGCGCCTGGCCGGCCGGACCGTCGGCGGCGCCGAGGATACGGACGGCGAGCAGGCCCGCGTTGCGGGCGCCGCCCACCGCGACCGTCGCGACCGGGATGCCGGCCGGCATCTGGACAATGGAGAGCAGCGAGTCCAGGCCGCCCAGGTTCTTCAGCGGAACCGGGACCCCGATCACCGGCAGCGGTGTGACCGAGGCCAGCATCCCGGGCAGGTGCGCGGCGCCACCGGCTCCGGCGATGATCACCCGCAACCCGCGGCCCTCGGCCGACGAGCCGTACTCGATCATGTCCCGCGGCATCCGGTGCGCGGACACCACGTCGGCCTCGTAGGCCACGCCGAACTCGTCTAGCGCCTCGGCGGCCGCCCGCATCACCGGCCAGTCCGAGTCGCTGCCCATAACGATCCCCACGGTGTTAGTTTCTCGCCGCCGGGGCCCCACCCGCCTCCCCATTCCCTCTTCACTGCGCCCCTTTGGCTCGGGGGGGCTGCCGCGTTCTGGGTCGGTTGGGTCGGGTGTCATTCGCCGTCCTCCTTGCCCCAGCGGAGGTAGCTGGCGGCGCGGCGGGCGCGGTCAGCTAGTTCGTGCGGATCTTGGTGGTCGCGGTCGGCGGTGATCGTGACGTGGCCGATCTTGCGGCCGGGGCGGACCGCCTTGCCGTACATGTGGATCTTGACGGTGGGGTCGGCGGCCATGACGTGGATGTAGCGGTCGTAGATGTCGCCATCGTCGCCGCCGAGGACGTTGACCATCACTGTGGCCGGGGCGGCCAGGGCGGGCGAGCCGAGCGGCAGGTCGANNCGCAGGTGCTGCTCGAACTGCGAGGTCCTGGCCCCCTCAATGGTCCAGTGCCCGCAGTTGTGCGGGCGCATGGCCAGCTCGTTGACCAGCAGTCCGGCCGGGGTCTCGAACAGCTCGACCGCCAGCAGGCCGGTCACGCCGACCTCGGCGGCGATCCGCAGCGCGAGCTCGGCCGCCTGCTCGGCCCGGCTCGGCGCCAGCCCCGGCGCGGGCGCGATTACCTCGCGGCAGATGCCGTCGCGCTGGACCGTCTGCACCACCGGGTACACCGCGCCCTGCCGGTGCGGGGAACAGGCCGTCAGGACCGCGAGCTCGCGGGTGAACTCGACGTACTCCTCGGCCAGGAACGCCAGCCCCGCTCCGTGCCACAGCACGTCCGCGGCCTGCGCCGCGGACTCGCACACCCACACGCCCTTGCCGTCGTAACCGCCGCTGACCGCCTTTAGCACCACCGGCCAGGACCCGTCGGCGAACTCCTGGACCGCCGCGGTGCTTGCGACCGGCGCGAAGCGCGGGCAGGCGATGCCGAGCCCGGTCAGCCGCTCGCGCATCACCAGCTTGTCCTGGGTCAGCCGCAGCGCGGCGGCGCCCGGCCGCACCGCCACGCCAGAGCGCTCCAGCGCCGCCAGGTGTTCGCCGGGCACGTGCTCGTGGTCGAAGGTCAGCACGTCGCACCCGGCCGCAAACGCGCGCAGGTCGGCCAGGCTCCGGTAGTCCCCCAGCTGGGTGCCGGCCCAGACCTGGGCGGCGCTTTCGTCCGGCGCCGTGGCCAGGATGCGCAGCCCGATGCCGAGCTCGATGGCGGCCGGGCAGGTCATCCGGGCGAGCTGGCCGGCCCCCACCATGCCCACCACCGGGGCACCCGGCAGCAGGGAACGCCCCGGGGCAGCCACGTCCGCGGAATCGGTCACGCACCGTACCCTAACTGACGTGGGGCGGGCGGGTGGCGGGCGCACGCAGGAGGACCGTTCGGCCTCATGGTTTTGATCTCTACCGGCGGGACGTTAATGACGCGAAAGTTAACTTTCCGGATACATCGGGCGGGGAATTAAGAAATATGATCACGCCATCTAGCAGGCTGATCAGGCCAGCCGCCGAAGGAGCACGTGATGGCCACACGCGACCAAGATGTCCCGGTCAGTGACCCGGGCGCCGAGCCTGGCGTCCTTGTCCGCGAGGGCACCTACGGTACCCGCGTCCTAGAGGTCGAACCGGGCGGCGCGGAGTTCATCCCGCTGAACGAACGGCACGGCAAGCCGCTGCAGCTGTTCTGGACCTGGACCT
>PMST01000280.1 GCA_003168295.1 Actinomycetota bacterium | reverse complement strand
GGCCGGCCCGACGAGCTACGCCAGCAGCTGTTCAGCCGCTCCGTGGACGTAAGGCTCCGCGCGCCGCTCGACGACCCGCAGGCGGTGCTCGGCGCCGTGCCCGAGGTCGAAGGATGGGAGCAGACGCCATCCGGCTACACGCTGACCGTCTCGGACCCCGACCGCGCAGCTCCGGCCCTCGCGCGAGCCCTCGTCGCCGCCAGCGCCGACATTCTGTCGCTCGCCGAGTCCCGCCACTCGCTGGAGGACATCTATCTCAAGCTGATCGACGAGGACGTGGAGGCCAGGAGCCGATGAGCTTCAGCTGGACGCGGGTCGGCGCGATCTTCATCAAGGAGCTGCGGGACTACCGGCGCAACCGCTCCGTGATCGGCACGATGGCGGCGACGCCGGTGCTCTTCATCATCCTGCCGACGATCCAGCTGATCGCAGCCAACGTGACGGGGAAGGAGCTCAGCGTTCGCGTTGGGCTCTCGCTTCTCTACATGCTGGTGATCCCGGTGATGATGCCGTCTGTCGTGTCCGCCTACTCGGTGGTCGGCGAGCGCGAGCAGGGCACGCTTGAGCCGGTCCTGACCACTCCGATCCGCCGCGAGGAGTTCCTCATCGGGAAGGCGCTGGCCGCTTTCGTCCCGACGCTCGTGATCGCGTATGCGGTCTTCGGGATCTTTCTCGCCATTGCGGGGCTGTTCGCCCATCCTGCGATCGCCTCGGCGATCTACGCAGGAACCCACGTGCTGGTCCAGTTGGTGTTCACGCCGCTGCTTGCGGGCTGGGCGATCTGGGTGGGGATCGGGGTCTCCGCACGGTCCACGGACGTGCGCGTCGCGCAGCAGCTAAGCGTGCTGGCGAGCACGCCGCCGCTGGTCATCGTCGCCCTGATCTCCCTGAACGTGATCACCGTGTCGACCGCCCTCGCGCTCGGACTCGCCGCCGCGCTGCTGGCCATCGACCTGCTCGCCTGGCGCGTCGTGGCTGCCATGTTCGACCGCGAACGACTCGTGACCGGCAGACCCAGATGACCGCCGCCGGCACGTGGCGTCCGTCACCGAGCACTCAGAGAAACGCCATCCAAAACCGGAGGAGACCAGCAAATGCCTGCAACGCTGAAGCTGACGCACAAAACCATTGGAGTGGAAGTCCGCCGCGGCACGTACGACCTCGTGCTCGACGGTAAGCCTGTCGGGTCAGTCGAAATGAACGACACGTTCGAGACGGCAGTCGAACCCGGACGTCACACCCTGCAAGTGCGCAACGGCCGAAACTCCAGCCGAACCAAGACCTTCGACGCCGCCGAGGGCGAGACCGTCGCCTACCGATGCACTGGAAAGAGCATTCTGCCGATCTTTCTCGCGTCCTTCATCGTCCCCAGCCTGGCACTCTCGCTCAAACGCGAGTAGGCGCACACTCCGCACTGAGCCCCGCAGCGTCACGACGCCAGCCCACCGCCGCGACCCGATCACGGCTACGGAGCGCGACCGGTCCTTGTGCGAATCGATGAACTCGACTAGCGCGGAAGTCGGGGGTCGAGTTCCCGGGCGAAATAAGCACTCGCCGCCTTCAGGATCTCATTCGCCCGCCGCAACTCGCGGACTTCCCTTTCCAGCTCCGCTATGCGCTTCCTGTCGTCACTCGTCGTGCCGGGCCGCTGCCCCGAATCGATCTCTGCTTTCTCGACCCAGTTGCGGAGCGTCTCGGGATTTATGCCCAGCTGCTCGCCGACCCGTGCCAGAGTGCCGCGTGCGCTACCCGATTCCGCACGCAGCTCGAAGACCATCGCCACCGCACGTTCCCGCAGTTCGGCGGGGTGCTGATTCCTCGATGCCATGAGCCCCAACTTTCCCAGAAGTCATAGCCTCCAAGAAACCCGGGGCGGCTCACTGCGAGCCAGGCCGACAGCGTGGTCATCTTGAACCAGCCGGGAGCCGAGAAGCTGGCCGGAGGGGGTGACGCCTTGCTGCTGCCGATGGGCGCATCCAAGCCGGTGCGGTTTCAAGGCGCGTTCGTGTCGGAGAAGGAAACCCGCGACATCGTCGCGCACTGCAAGAAGCAGTCCGAGCCGGAACGCTCCCGCGACGTCGACTCCGACGTTGGCGACGACGTCGACCTGCTGATCCAGGCGGCCGAACTGGTCATCTCAACCCAGTTCGGTTCGACCTCAATGCTGCAACGCAAGCTGCGGGTGGGCTTCGCGAAGGCAGGCAGGCTGATGGACCTGATGGAGAGCCACGGAATCGTCGGACCAGCCGAGGGTTCGAAAGCGCGGGACGTACTGATCAGACCCGACGATCTTGAGCGGGCGGTCGGTTCCCTGCGCTTGAAGGCGATGTCCCACGTCCGTGCCAGAACTGGCGGGAAACTGCGGTCATCGGCAGTCACTCACGGACATCGCAAATGAACCCTGACCCGCTTGTTCCCACGTCTGACCTGCACGTGAAACGACTTCCTAAGCAGTGAGTCACAACTGAGGCGCCAGCTTGCTCCAGTCAGCAAACTCAGCGTCCAGCGCCGCCACGGCGCGCTTGGCAGCAGAAGGCAGCAGGTGCCCATATACCTGATGAGTCACGTTGATGTCCCGGTGTCCGAGGAAGTGAGCAAGCTCGGTGATCTGTACCCCCCGCGCGAGCATCGCGGAGGCGAAAGCGTGCCGCAGCGAGTGCGGCGTGAACCCGTCATCAATACCGGCCGCCTCAGCAGCTCGCATGAACCGGAAGTAGATCGTCCCGTACCGCTGAAACAGCTTCCCGTTTCCAGGGATGAGTGGCCCATCGGGCATGTCCTCGATCATCTCCCACAGCCACGAGGGCACGGGTACGTCCCGGTACTCACCCGGCTTGCGGTGCTTCAGCGGCTCCCGCGTCTTGCCGTCCTGCGACGCTTGCCATGCCACCCGCAAGACGCTGCCGTCCTCGATGAAGTCTTCCTTGCCCAACGCTAGCGCCTCTTCGATGCGCAGGCCGCAGCCGCGCATGAGCCACACGCACAGCCCCGCCCCGCTTACGGCGCGCTTATTGTCCGGGTTGTAGCCACCATCCGCCACGAACGCGACTTGCTCGTACGTCGGGAACACGAAGCTCTTGCGGGAGTACCGGCCGGTGTCGGCAAGGTCGATGCCGTCGAGACGGTGCCTGCTGAGCTTGCCCGCCTTCACTGCCTCGTCAACGGTGCCTGCGATGACATACCGCGCTTGCTGGCGAGACGTATTGCTCAGGTGCTTCATGCTGACCGCTAGCAGGTCCATCACGCCGTCACGGTCGTTGGCCACCTGAGCCAGCGTCGTGCTGCCGAACACGGGCTCGACGTGCTTGCGGTACACACTGCGGTACTGGTGCTTGCTGTTCTCGCCGATGGGCAGGCGCGAGATGAAGGCTTCGGCCGCCTCGGCGAAGTTCTGCCTGCCGGTTCGCCCGTGGCTGGCGAACGTGATGTCGCCGGACCGCTTGTCCACGGTGAGCTTGAGCTGGAAGTCCTGGGCAAGCTTGCGGCCCGACCCGTAGCTGACGAGCCCGTTGCGTATCGAGTCCTTGAACGACTTCTCAAGCTGCTTGCCGTTAACCCAGTAACGCAGTGTCCAGGCATGCTTACACTTTTCCACAGTCTCTGATGGGCACGTATGCTGGCAGGTACCACTGACGCACTGCTTGACCGTCTCGGGACGATGATTGGACAGGTCGCACTTCTTGAAGATCACGCCCGTGCGATTGACAGCGAGTGCCATGTCAGGCTCCCTGACTTTTCCCTGGCTTGGAAGCGGGTTGTGGGCAGCTTAGCTGCCACAACAGATAGGTTAGAAGACATGCCGGAGTTTATTTATCAGATGCGTTCCGTGCGCAAGGCGCACGGCGACAAGGTCATTCTCGACGAGGTCACGCTGGCGTTTCTACCCGGCGCCAAGATCGGCGTCGTGGGCCCGAACGGAACCGGCAAGTCGACCTTGCTCAGGATGATGGCGGGTGTGGAGCAGCCGTCCAACGGCGACGCCCGCCTGATGCCGGGCTTCACCGTGGGCCTGCTCGATCAGGAGCCCCAGCTTGACGACAGCAAGACGGTCCTTGCCAACGTCGAGGACGGCGTGGCCGAGACCAAGAGGCTGCTCAGCGAGTACAACGAGATCGCCGAGAAGATGGCGACCGACTACTCGGACGAGCTGCTCGAACAGATGGGCCAGCTGCAGGAGCAGCTGGACCACAGGGACGCCTGGGACCTGGACAGCCAGGTCGAGCAGGCCATGGACGCCTTGCGCTGCCCGCCGCCCGACGCTGACGTCACCAGCCTGTCGGGCGGGGAGAAGCGGCGGGTCGCGCTCTGCAGGCTGCTGCTGTCCCAGCCCGACCTGCTGCTGCTCGACGAGCCCACCAACCACCTGGACGCGGAGAGCGTGCAGTGGCTCGAGCAGCACCTGGCGAAGTACCCGGGCACCGTCGTCGCGGTCACCCACGATAGGTACTTCCTCGACGATGTGGCCCAGTGGATCCTCGAGCTCGACCGCGGCCATGCCTACCCGTACGAGGGGAACTACTCCACCTATCTGGAGACCAAGGCGGCCCGCCTGAAGGTCGAGGGCGCCAAGGACGCTAAGAAGCAGAAGCGCCTCGCCGACGAGCTTGAATGGGTTCGCGCTAGTCCGCGGGCCCGCCAGGCCAAGAGCAAGGCCAGGCTCCAGCGGTACGAGGAGATGGCCGCGGAGGCCGATAAAAGCCGCAAGCTGGACTTCGAGGAGATCCAGATCCCGCCGGGCCCGCGGCTGGGCAATGTGGTGGTGGAGGTGGAGGACCTAGTCAAGGGGTTCGGCGACCGGATGCTGTTCGAGAAGCTGTCGTTCAGCCTGCCTCGCAACGGCATCGTGGGCGTGCTTGGCCCCAACGGGGTCGGCAAGACCACCCTGTTCAAGATGATCGTCGGCGAGGAGCTGCCGGATTCCGGCGCGATCAGGATCGGCGAGACGGTGCGTATCTCCTACGTTGACCAGTCCCGTGAGCGGATCGACGCGAACAAGAACGTGTGGGAGGCGATCTCCGACGGCGAGGCGTTCATCCGCGTCGGCAACGTCGAGTTTCCCAGCCGCGCGTACGTGGCCGCGTTCGGTTTCAAGGGCGCGGACCAGCAGAAGCCGGCCGGCATCATGTCCGGCGGCGAGCGGAACCGGATGAACCTGGCGCTCACCCTCAAGCAAGGCGGGAACCTGCTGCTGCTGGACGAGCCGACCAACGACCTGGACGTCGAGACGCTCGGTTCGCTGGAGAACGCGCTGCTCGAGTTCCCCGGCTGCGCGGTCATAACGAGCCACGACCGCTGGTTCCTGGACCGGGTCGCCACCCACATCCTGGCCTGGGAGGGCGGCGCGAACTGGTTCTGGTTCGAGGGCAACTTCGATGCCTACGAGAAGAACAAGATCGGCCGCCTGGGCGCCGAGGCAGCCCGCCCGCACCGCGTCACCTACCGCAAGCTGACCCGCGGCTAGCCCACCCGGCCGGTTCGGTCAATCAGCCCCGGTGGTTCAGCCGCCGCCCGCCCCCTTGCCTTCGGGGAAATCCAGGGGGCGGGCGGTGAGCCTGGTGGTGTTTGATGCTGCGCTGGTCCCCCGGGGGGTTACCCGGGTGGGCGGGGTGGCCCGTGGCTGTGCAGGGTCTGGGTTCTGCCGGGACTGTAGGCGGTGGTGGTGCCGTCGGGGTTCAGTACGACGGTCCAGCCCCATTGGTGGATCGCGATGTGGTGATGGAACCAGCAGAACAGCCCGCAATCTCCGATACTGGTTTTGCCGCCGTGGGCCTGAGGGGTCGTGTGGTGGATCTCGCAGGCCGCGGCGGGCTGGTCGCACCCGTCGGGGAACCGGCAGTGCTTGTCCCGGGCGATCACCGCGGTGCGGATCGCGGCTGGGATGTCCCGGCTGACCCCGACGTCCAGCGGCAGGCTCGGGCCGCCCAGCCGCCCGCCGAGCTGACGGCGCCGCAGGAACGAGGCCAGCCCGCCGGGGCCAGACAGCAGCTCCACGGCTTTGCCGATAATGGCCAGCTGGAGGGCGTCACGGCCGAACGGGGCCGCGCTAGCCTGGCCGCCGGCGGGTCCGCTGTGGCCGGGTCCGGTCCGGTCACCCGCGGAGCTGGCCTGGTCGCCCGGGCCGCTGTCGTCGTTGGGTCCGTAGCCGGCCAGTTGCACGGCCAGCCGCACAAGGTCCTCCAGGACGGCCGGGTTGACCTCGCCGGTCACGATCGGCGTGACCGCGGCATCGCACGCGAACCCTTTGGCGGCCTGTGCTTCGAGCCAGGCGCCGCCGTCGCTGCCGGACAGTGACGCGGCGGCGCGGTGCGCGGCCCACTGGGCGTGGACTCGCCGGGTCCATTCCTTTTGCAGCGCGGAATTCGTGTCGAGGTCCAGGAGGTCGGCCAGCGAGATGTGCGCCAGGACCTTGGCGGGCTGCCCGGCGCGTTCGGGCAGCAGCCCGGCGGTGACCAGCCGGCGCATCGCTTCTTCCATCGCGTCGTGGTAGCGCTGCTGGTGCGTGCGGGTGTCGCCGGCGCCGCGCGGTGCGGACAGCGCGTCCAGCACGGTCCGGACCACGGCCGCACACTCAGGAGTCAGGTCGCCTGACATCACCCCGGCGCCGCCGAAGGTGGTTTCCAGCCGTAGGGCGCGGTCCTCGAACACCTGGCCCGGGTCATCGTCATCACTGGTGCCAGGGTCGGCACGAGCCAGCATCTCGGCGGCCAGTTCCGCCAGGTCCCGCAGGCCCATCCCGCCCCTGGCCGCGCCGGCCAGGATGTCATCGGCGGTGTCCTGGCTGTCCTCGGGCAGCTGCTCGGTCCAGCCGCAGATGGCCCGGGCCCAGGACTCGGTCAGCTCTCCCGCGGCCATGGCGTCCGCGATGACGGGGTGGGCGCGGAGCCGGCGGACCCAGCCGGTGTGCCCGTTGGCGGCGCCTTTGGTCACCTTGGTGTGGCGGATCAGCCAGGCGCGGGGGCTGTAGGCCGCGTCGTCGCAGTAGCCTTTCCCGGCGGTGAACGCGCCCAGGATGCCGGCCCGCGCCGCGGTGCCCATCGCCGTGGCCTGCTCCAGGCCCTTCAGGCACTGCGCCTGGACCTCGGCGCCCATCTGGGTGGCGTCCGCAGTCGCCAGGTACCTCATCGCGGAGGTCAGCATCCCCAGCGCCTCGCCAGCGCTGGCCGGCGGCGCGGCAGCGGTCATGGCCGGTGCTCACCTCCCTTCCCGGTGTGGCGTGCGGGCGGTCCCTTTCCCCGGCGGCCCGCCGGGTTCATTGTTAGCTTTCTAGTTCGATTCTAGCGGCAGGGTACGACATTTCCGGGGAACACCACACCGGATCCAGGGCCGAATCATCTGGCGGACGGCAAGAAATTCCGGCGGACTATATGCCTGAAATGTCCGACCTGAAGTCCGGCGGATCGGCCCTGCGATCAGCGCCGGACGAGCCGGAAGAACGACCGCACCTCCCCGACGAACAGCTCCGGCTGCTCGAACGCAGCGAAGTGACCGCCCCTGGCCGGCTCATTCCAGTACCGGATGTCGGTGAAGCGCTTCTCCGCCCACCGCCGGGAAGGGCGCTGTAGTTCCCCCGGGAAGACGGAGCAGCCGACCGGCACGTCGACCGTATCCTCCGCGGCCCCGGAGATCCACTCGTTCACCTGGCGGATGCTCTCCCAGTACAGCCGCGCCGAAGAGGCACCGGCGCCGGGAAGCCAGTACAGCATCAGGTTGTCGAGCAGCTCGTGCCGGCTGAGCACGGTGCTTAGGTCGCCGTCATGGTCAGCCCACGACCAGAATTTCTCGATAATCCACGCCGCCAGGGCGGCCGGCGAATCGACCAGGCCGTAGCCGATCGTCTGCGGCCGGGTAGCGTGCTCGGCGGAGTACCCCGAATCCCATTCGGCGGAGTGCCGCAGCGAGGCCAGCGCCGCGCGTTCGGCGTCGGTGAGGTCGCCGAGCGTCGCCGGGTCCGGCCCGGCGAGCGGGGGGATGAGGTGGAGGCCGGCGACATGAGCCCCGTCTTGCTGGCCAAGGCTCGCACTGACGCTCGTTCCCCAATCACTGCCCACCGCACCGTAGCGCCGGTAGCCGAGCCTCAACATCAGCTCAGCCCACGCCCTGGCGATCCGCTCGACCCCCCAGCCGGTCTGGTCCGGCTTTTCGCTGAACCCGTAGCCGGGCAGCGACGGACACACGACGTGGAAGGCGTCAGCCCCGTCGCCTGGATCCGACAACGGCCCGATCACCTTGCTGAATTCGACGATCGAGCCAGGCCAGCCATGGGTCATGATCAGCGGCAACGCGTCCCGGCGCGGGGAGCGGACGTGCGCGAAGACGATGTTCAGCCCGTCGATCACCGTCTGGAACTGCGGCAGTGCGTTCAGCCGCGCCTCGGTCGCCCGCCAGTCATAGCCGTCGGCCCAGTAACCGCAAAGGTCTCGCAGGTACGCGAGCGGCACGCCTTGAGACCAGTCGGGAACGAGCTCCGGTTCGGGCCAGCGCGTCTGGCGCAGACGCTGCCGCAGGTCGTTCAGTTCCGCCTCGGGAACGTCGATCAGGAACGGGACTATCTCCTGGTCCATGGGACAACACTATGCGCCGGTAGCATTCCGGCATGACGATCATCCCCGACACCAAGGACTGGACGTGGGTGCTGCGGCGACCCTGCCCCGAGTGCGGCTTCGATACCCAGGGCTTCCCCCGCGAAGCGGTGCCCGAGATGGTCATGACGAACACCGAGGCCTGGCAGGACCTGCTGACCGGACCCGGTGACACCCGGACCCGTCCCGCGCCGGGCAAGTGGTCGGCCCTGGAGTACGGCTGCCATGTCCGCGACGTGTTCCGGCTGTTCGACGAGCGGCTCGACATGATGCTCAACCTCGAGGATCCGCAGTTCCCGAACTGGGACCAGGACGAAACCGCCATCGCGGACCGCTACGCCGAGCAGCACCCCGAGAAGGTCGCCGCGGAACTGGGCGAGTCAGCCCAGGTGATCGCGAACCACTTCCAGGGCGTGACNNGGAGACCAGTGGCAGCGGACCGCCAATCGCAGTGACGGCGCCAGCTTCACCGTGGAGACCTTCGCCCGCTATTTCATCCACGACCCGGTGCACCACCTCTACGACGTCACCGGCCTTCGGGTAAGCGCAAACCCGTAACCCACCACCTCACCGGCCGATTCCTTCTGGGGATGGGCGGGGTCTACCCCTCATGACGATCACGACAACAGACCCTAACCGCGCCTTGTGGGAAGCACAGGCGCGCGGCGAGGAAACCCCCACCTGGGAGTCGCTGTCCTGCGAGCCGGACGGTATCGAGCAGGAGAATGTGGACATTCCGGCCGGGCTATGGCTGCGGCCGCCTGGCGCCGCAACTGGATCTGTGGTCCTGGCGATCCACGGCGGCGGCTTCGTGAGCGGCTCGGTCGCGACTCATCGTCGGATGTTCGGCCATCTGGCCCGCGCGGCGGGAGTGGCGACGCTGGCGGTCGAGTACGGGCTGGTGCCTGACCATGTGTTCCCCAGCCAGCTCGACACCGTTGTGGCGGCCTACCGATGGCTCCTGGGCCGGGGCACGACCGGCGTGGCCGTCGCTGGCGATTCGTCCGGCGCCACGCTGGCCATGGGCCTTGCGCTGCGAGCCCGGGACGAGGGCCTGCCGCGGCCGGCGTCGCTGCTGCTGATGTCGGCCTGGACCGACCTCGAGGCCACCGGCGCGTCCTACGACAGCGGCAGCGATCCGTTCTTCACTCGCGAGCTGGTGCGCGGGCTCGCCGCGGCTTACCTAGCGGGGGCAGATCCGCACGACCCGCTCGCCGCGCCGCTACACGCTGACTTGCGGCGATTGCCTCGAACTTACCTGCAGGCAGGCACCGAGGAGTCGCTACTCGACGACAGCAGGAGGCTCGCGGACCGGCTGCGGGATGCGGGCGTCGACGTGCGCCTCGACGAGTTCGCCGATCAGGTGCATACCTTCCAGATGGGAGCCGGTCGCACGCAGGTGGCCGACGACGCGATCGGACGGGCAGGGTCGTGGCTGCGGTCAATACTGATGTCGTGATCGGATTCGAGGAAGCGGCCGGCCCGCTGCGCAGCGAGCTTCTGGCGCACTGCTACCGGATGCTCGGCACCTGGGACGAGGCCGAGGACGCGGTGCAGGAGACCTACCTGCGTGGCTGGCGGGCCTGGGACGGCTTCGATCAGCGCGCCTCGGAACGCACCTGGCTGCACCGGATCGCTACCAACGTCTGCCTCAACGCCATCCGCGACCGCGGCCGCCGCGCGCTGCCGTCTGGGATCGGCGCGCCCGCCGAGGAGGTCGGCGGGTCGTCTGAGGTGCTGCCTCCCGAGACCTGGGTGCAGCCATTCGCCAGCGACCGCAGCGACCTGCGGCTGGCACTGATCGCGGGGATGCAGACACTGTCGGCGAACCAGCGGGCGGTGCTGCTACTGCGCGACGTGCTGGCGTTCCCCGCCGCCGACGTAGCCGCCATGCTGGACACATCCGTGGCGGCGGTTAAGAGCAGCCTCCAGCGCGCGCGAGCCCGCATGGCCAAGGTCGCGCCCAGCCCCGACGACGTGGTCGAGCCCGCCGCCCCGCAGGCACGGCGGCTGCTCGACGCCTACGTGACCGCCTTCGAAACAGGGGACGTCAAGGTCCTGACAGCGGTACTCCGTGCCGACGCGACCCTGGAGCTGCTGCCAGGTCGCGCGTGGTACGCCGGCAAGGTCGCCTGCTCACGCGTCCTCGCCGACGCCGTGGGCAACCCCGGCGACTGGCGTATGGACCGCACGGTCGCGAACGGCCAGCCCGCGGTCACGGCGTACCAGCGCGGGCGACCGTTCGGCGTCGCCGTGCTCGATATACGTCGCGACACAATCGCGGGGATCACCGTCTTCGCCGACCCAGCGCTGGTGGAAAGGTTCACGCGCTGAGACGTCTCCGAACGCCAACGTCTGCCACCGGCCTTAGCAATCAGAACTTACGAAGGATCTAAGTTCCTCGGCGTCAGTCCGAGGTCACCGTGACCGTGCGCAGGCTCGACGTTGATCAGGCTGTGCGCGGCCATGACCAGGTAGTCCCAGAGCTGGGCCTCGAGCGCGCCGTCGAGGGCGAGCTCGTCGAGAGCCACCCGCATGTGATGCAGCCAGGCGTCTCGTTCGGCCTCGCCGATGGCGAACCTGGCGTGGCGCATCCGCAGCCGCGGATGCCCGCGCAGCTCGTCGTAGGTGCGCGGGCCGCCCCAGTACTGGATGAGGAACAGCGCCAGGTGCTCCTCGGCCGGGCCGAGATCTTGGGTCGGGTACACCGGCCGCAGCACAGGGTCTTCCGCGACGCCCTGGTAGAACCGGTGGACCAGTCGGCGGAAGGTCTCTTCCCCGCCCACTGCCTCGTAGAAGCTGGTCGGCTGGCTCATGCTGGAATCTTACGGCGTGCCGCGCTCCGCACCTTCCCTCAGCGGCCCGGCGCCTCCCTCGTCCTCCGCAGGTTCCGCGGTGGAATCCTCTGCCTGGGTACCCTCCCGCGTCCCGGCCAGCGCGCCCGCCTCGCCGCCCTGGCCCGACGACGCCGTGATGACGATCGTGTCCGGGCCGGCCGGCGGCACGCCCGCCGCGTCCAGCACCGTTTTGACCCTGGCCCGCAGCTCGCGGCCGACCTCCATTTGCCGCATGGGGGAGGTCTTGGCCACGATCCGCATCGTCACTTCTTTGCTGGAGAGCTCCTGGGCCCCCCAGACCTCCGGCTTTTCCAGCATGACCTTGCGCCAGCCGCGCTCGCGGTACAGGCTGCCCGCGGCCTGCTCCATCAGCTGCCTGATCCGGGCCAGATCCTCGCCGTAGGGGACCGGGTAGTCGATGACCGCGCGGGACCAGCCTTGCGACTCGTTGCCCACGCTGTCGATGGTGCCGTTCCTGATGTGCCACACCACGCCGTTGACGTCCCGCACCTGGGTGGTGAGCAGCGTCATCGCCTCGACGGTGCCGGTCGCGACCCCCGCGTTGATCGTGTCCCCGACCCCGTAGTGATCCTCGACCAGCATCAGGATGCCCGCCAGGTAGTCACGCACCAGGTTCTGCGCGCCGAAACCGAGCGCCACGCCCAGCACGGTGGTGCTGGCCAGCAGCGGCGCCAGGTCGAAGCCGAGAATACCGAGGATGGTCAGCGCCGCGACGCCGAACACGATGGCCGAGATCGCGCTGCGCAGGATCGAGCCGAGGGCCCGGGCCCGCTGCGCCCGGCGCTCCAGGCCGGCCGCGTGCACCGCCACGGCCGCCTTGTGCACCCGGCCGTTAGGGGCCACCCCCAGCCTGGCCGTGGCGGCGCGTTCGGCCACTCGGTTGAGCAGCCGGCACAGAACGGTCCTGACCAGCAGCGCAAGGATGATGATGAACAAGATCCGGCCGACCCGGCCGGCCGGGCCGGCCAGGTAGACGTTGACCAGCTGCGCGGCGTTGGTGCTGTGGCTGAGGTCCCAGGCCAGCCGGCAGGCGATCCCCGGGTTGTTTCCGCAACTGCCAGTCAGCGTGCCTGAAAGGTCAACGAGGCCAAAGCTGGTGGCATGAAACACAGAACTCCTTCCGACGGCCGACAAGCGACAGGCGCCGCCTCCCGCGAGGCTGAGCGGTGAGGCTAGCTTGCGCCACCCGCGAGGCTAGCGAGCGCCACACGCGAGGCTACTGCGCAGCCGAGTCCCGTGTGCCCGCCCCGGCGGAATGGTCTACGACCCGGTCAGCCCTCCTTCCGGGCGGTGAAGACCAGGTTGTACCCCACATGCAGGGTGATCGTGGCGAAGCCGGCCGTCTGCAGCCGGGTGAGGAACGCGGCTGGCTCGACCGGATTGTAGGTGTCACCCTCGTGGAACTGGTGCAGCCCGTCGCTGGGCAGGCTGTCCGAACCGAGGAACACCCCGTCCGGCCGCAGGACCCGGAACGCATCGGCCAGCACCCGGTCCTGCTGGGCGCGGGTGGGCACGTGGTGCAGCATCGTAAAGGTCGCCACCGTGTCGAATGAGGCGTCCGGGTACTCCAGCGCGGCCGCGTCGCCGAACACGACCGAGATATTGCTGCCCGCGTACTTCTCCGCCAGCCGGGTGACCGATTCCTGCTCGTGCTCCACCGCGACCAGCCGGGCGACCCGGGGCCCCAGCCATTCCGTGGCCGCGCCCCAGCCCGGCCCGAGCTCGAGCAGATCGGACCCGAGCGACACTCCCGCGGTCGCCTGCGGCAGGACCTCATCCTGGATGTGCGCGAACCATTCCTGGCTCGGCATCAGCTTCGCGTGGTTCTCGTTCATGGCCTCGACGCTAGGCCCAGGGCACCCGCCGGCCAAGCGCGTAAGCTGCCATGTTGTGTCGCGAGCCGGACAGAGCCCCGGAGATCGCAGCCCCGGAGACCGCAGCC
>PMST01000231.1:22621-22771 GCA_003168295.1 Actinomycetota bacterium | reverse complement strand
TGCCGCCGAACTGCGCGCCGATGCCGATCCGCCGGGTGATCCCGAGCACCTGCTCCTCGAGCTCGCGATCCCGGAATCCGTGCCCGTCCGCCGAGCCGGCCGCCGGCAGCCCGTCCAGGTACTTCGCGGACGCGTACTTGGCCGTCTTCA
>PMST01000231.1:0-22568 GCA_003168295.1 Actinomycetota bacterium | reverse complement strand
CGCCCTTGGCCATGAACAGGAATTTGTACTCATCCCCGGCGGTGGCGTAGATCTCCACCTGGGCGGGCAGGTTGCTGCCGGTGTTCTTCTCCTCCCACATGGTCAGCGGCGCGAGCTGGGAGTACCGCAAGTTCAGCGTGGTGTACGCGTCGTAGATGCCGCGGGAGATGTGCTCCTCGTCGCGCCCGTCGGTGAGCACCTGCTGGCCGCGTTTGCCCATCACGATGGCGGTGCCGGTGTCCTGGCACATGGGCAGCACCCGGCCGGCCGCGATGCACGCGTTCTTCAGCAGGTCCCGGGCCACGTACCGGTCGTTAGGGCTCGCTTCCCGGTCGTCCAGGATGGACCGTAGCTGGCGGAGGTGGGCGGGCCGCAGCAGGTGCGCGATGTCGCCCATGGCCGTGGCGGCCAGCCCGGTGAGCAGCTGCGGCTCTACCTCAAGAAAATTTCGGCCGAACGAGACGTGCCGCGTCAGTCCGTCACCTGTCAGCTTCCGGTAGCTGGTGCCGTCCGCGCCCAGCGGCAGCAGGTCGGTATAGGTGAACTCAGGCACGCCCTCAGCCTCTCGTGTGTTCCCCGGCCCTGTCTCGTGCTGGCCCTGTTTCCGGTGCCAAGCTTAGGCCGCCTCAAGCGCAGCCGAACCGGCTAGGGGGCCGGAGAACTCTGACCCCGGCAGAATCTGCAAGCCCACCGATTCCGAAGGCCCCAGCCGTGAATTAGGCCGGAACCGACAGTGACCAGCCGGAAGTCGGGAGAAACAAACTGCGTGCCTTGATGATCACGACTTGTATCGGTATGAGAGAACTTGTATCGTGACGCTATGCGGNNCCTTCCCTCGTCGCTCGTTCCTCGCTCCTCAGTCCAGGCGGCGCGGCGCCCCTTTGGCTCGGGGGCTGCCGAAGTGGTAGGTCAGCCCGGCACATAAGACCGCCAGCCCGTCACTGGTTCTCCTCCAGCTGGGCGGCGAAACGTTGCAGCGCGGGCAGGGCGGCCGCGAGCGTGTCCCGGTCGCTGGCGGAAAGCTGGTCCAGGGCCCGGGCGCCCAGCTCGGCGCGCAGGTCGCGCCAGCCCGCGATCCGCCGCCTAGCCGCCTCGGTCACGCTCAGCCGGACCGAACGTCCGTCCGATACCGCCCGGGCCCGGTCCAGCAGGCCCGCGGCGGTCAGCCGTCCGACCAGCGTGCTCACCGTGTTGGGTGCGAGCCGCAGCTCGTGGGCCGCGTCGGCGACGGACAGGCCGGGCCGGGTCGCGGCCAGCCTGAGCAGCTCGGACTGGGCCGGCGGGAGCGGCTCGTCCTGCCAGACCAGCCGCGCCGCCCGCCGCGCGATCCGCCGGATCGCGCTGATCGTGCCCAGCAGCTCAGTCGCCAGCACCAGCGTCTCTTCGGCAGGTCGCGCCGGGTGGTCAACTATATCGTTCACAGAGCTAAACATATCAGTTCGGTTCGCCCGGTCCGGAATATTTGTCCGCCCCTCGGGTAATCGGCGGACCGGGCACAGCCGCCCAAACCGCCGCAAGAAGGGGGGCGCCGTGACCGCAACGCCCGACACGACGAGCAGCAGCTCCGCCATCCGGAGCCTGATCCCGGCCCGGATCGACCGGCTGCCGTGGTCTAGGTTCCACACCCGGCTGGTGATGGCGCTGGGGGTGGCGTGGATCCTGGACGGCCTGGAGATCACGATCGCCAGCAACGTCAGTCCCGAGCTGACGCAGAAGGCCACCCTGCACTTGTCGGTGGCAGGGGCCGCCGACATCGCCACCTGGTACCTAATCGGCGAGGTCATCGGCGCGCTTTTCTTCGGTCGGCTGTCCGACAAGCTGGGGCGCAAGAACCTGTTCATGGTGACGCTCGGCGTCTACCTGATAGGCAGCGGGCTGACCGCGGCCACCCCGGCCGGGGGTAAGTGGTTCATCTTCCTCTACCTCACCCGGATCGTCGCGGGCATGGGCATCGGCGGTGAGTACGCGGCCATCAACTCCGCGATCGACGAGATGATCCCGGCGAAGTACCGGGGCCGGGTCGATCTCGCGGTCAACGGCACCTACTGGGGCGGCGCCATCCTGGGCGCCCTGGCCACGTTCTACGTACTGAACCACATCTCGGCTGGCCTGGGCTGGCGGCTGGCCTTCCTGCTCGGCCCGGTGCTGGCGCTGGTCATCATCTACGTCCGCAAGAACCTGCCGGAAAGCCCCCGCTGGCAAATCATGCACGGCCGGGAGGCGGCCGCCGAGGCCTCGATCGCCGAGATCGAAGCGGACGTCGCGGCGACCAAGGGCGAGCTTCCGCCGGTGGACCCGAGCATGGAAATCGAGATCACGCCGACCAGGCAGATCGGCTACCTGGCCCTGCTCCGGGTGCTGTTCGCGCAGTACCCGAGCCGTTCGGTGCTCGTCGCGGCCCTGATGATCACGCAGTCCTTCCTCTACAACGCGATCTTCTTCACCTACGGGCTGGTGCTCGAGATCTACTTCCACGTCAAGCCCGCCGACACCGCCTTGTATTTCCTCGCGTTCGCGGCGGGGAACCTGGCCGGCCCGCTCACCATCGGGCGCCTGTTCGACACGATCGGCCGGCGGAAGATGATCTCTGGCACGTACCTCGTGTCCGGCGTCCTGCTGATCATCAGCGCGCAGCTGTTCAAGGCCGGTGACCTGAACGCCACCACGCAGACCCTGGCCTGGGCCGTGATCTTCTTCTTCGCCTCGGCCGGCGCGAGCGCCGGTTACCTGACCGCCAGCGAGGTCTTCCCGCTGGAGGTGCGGGCGAAGGCCATCGCCGTCTTCTTCGCCATCGCCCAGTGCTTCGGCTCGCTCGGATCGCACCTGTACGGTCACCTGATCGGCACCGGCAACAACTCGAACAACCTCTACGTCGGCTATCTCATCGGCGCCGGGGCGATGATCGCGGGTGGCCTGGTCGCCGTCTTCCTCGCCGTCGACGCCGAGGGCAAGTCTCTGGAGGACGTCGCCAAACCGCTGGGCGTCATCGCCAAGCCGAGCGAGGCCATCTTCCGGTCCGGCGGCCGCTCCGGAGGCCTGACCCCCTCGGCCGGCGACTAAATGTCAGTGGTCGAGTGCACGATGTCCTGAGCACGAAAAAACTCACCTAAGGACATCTGATGGCAGCAGGCGACACCCAGATCACGATCGCAGGCAACCTCGTCGAGGACCCCGAGCTGAGATTCACCCCGGCCGGGCAGCCCGTCGCGAAGTTCCGCGTCGCATCTACCCCGCGATACCTGGACAAGAGCACGAACGAGTGGAAGGACGGCNNTACGAGACCAAGGAAGGCGAGAAGCGCACCGTCTACGAGGTCGAGGTCGACGACGTAGGTCCCTCGCTCCGCAACGCCTCGGCCAAGGTGACCAAGGCCACCCGCTCCGGCCCGGGCGATGGCCCAGGCGCCAGGCCGTCCGGCGCTCCCGGCGGAGCCAGCAGCGCGGAGTCCGACCCGTGGGCAGCCGACACCCCCGGCAACTACTCCGACGACCCGCCCTTCTAGCCACCACAAAGATCAAAAACCATTCTTCCGAACGGGCCGTGCCGCGAGCCCATCCGCAGCTTCCCCGCCCTCAGAGCTTGGTGAAGTGGTGGAAGCACTCGTAGTAGGGGTCGGTGGAGTGGGCGAAGTGGGCGGCTTCTGACCGCTTGACGGCCAGGTACGCGGTGCTGCGCAGCGGGCCGAGGGCGTCCATCAGCAGTTCGTCCGCCTCGAGCGCGTCCAGGGCCGCGGCCAGCGAGGCGGGCAGCCGGTGGATGCCATTGCTGGTCCGTTCGGAGTCGCTGAGCGTGGCCGGGTCCACGTTGACCGCCTCGCCTGGGTCGAGCTTGCCCCGGATGCCGTCCAGACCCGCGTAGATGAACGCGCCGAGCGCGAGGTACGGGTTGGCGCTCGAGTCAGACGGCTTCAGTTCCAGGTTGACCGAACTGCCCGGGTCGGCGCCCAACGGCGAGCAGATCCGGATCGCGGCCTCCCGGTTGTCCATCCCGTAGCAGCTGTAGGCGCTCGCCCACATCTGCGGCGCCAGCCGGCGGTAGCTGTTCACGCTGGCGCAGCTCAGGGCGACCACGGCGGGCAGGTGCGCCAGCAGGCCGCCGATGAAGTGGTAGCCGACCTGGGACAGGCCGTTGCGGTCGGCCGGATCGGCGAACACGTTTTTCCCGCCGGGCGCGCCGTCAGGCAGCAGGTCGGTGAGCGAGGCGTGCAGGTGCGTGCCGTTGCCCGCCTGATCGGGGATGGGCTTGGGCGCCAGGCTGGCCCATAGGCCGTGCCTGAAGGCCACGCCGCGGATCGTCTCCCGGTACAGCACGTGGTTGTCGGCAGCGCGCAGGGCGCCCGCGTGCCGCACCGACAGCTCGTGCTGGCCGTGGCCGAGTTCCGGGTAGTAGTGCTCGACCTCCAGGCCCTGTGCCTCGAGCGACGTGACGAGCTCCATGGTGAAATCGTGCGCGAGATGAAAGCCGGTGGCGGAATAGCACAGGCTGTCGTCGATCGGGATGAGCCGGTCCGGAATGGAAGGACCGCCCGGGGAGGACTCGCGGCGGCCGACGGTGAACTCGGGCTCGAACGCGGCCTGCATCCCGTACCCCTCGCCGGCCAGCTCGACGATGGCCTGCTTGAGGAATGTGCGCGGGCACGCCTCCCACGGCGAGCCGTCCAGCTTGACCAGGTCCGCGAGCATGGCGCCGGCCCCCGGCGCGTAGGGGAGGGGCACGAAGGTTTCCGGGTCCGGCACGATCCTGACCTCGCCGACCGGGCCCATCCCGGCGACCGGCTGCAGCTGGTCGAGCATGGACATCGCCATCATCGCGACCGTGTGCCCGATGCCGCTGGCCATGCGCTCCCGCAGCCGCGAGGTGCCCGCGGCCTTGCCGCGGATGATCCCGCCGTGATCGGCGTAAAGGAAGCGGACCAGGCGGATCTGTTCCTCACTGGTCCGCTCCAGCGCCGCTTCGATAGCTCCGTCAGTCATGCAACATGGGTAGCACGTTCAACCCGCTCTCGTACAGCCGATACCGGCGAGCGGGATACCGGGCGCGGGAGACACCGCGAAGAAGAGCATATATTTTCAGGCAATGAGCCCACGGCAGGCACCTCGCGACTTGCGCGCGTCCGACGCTGACCGCGACCGGGTGCTCGCCTTGCTCTCCGACGCGATGAGCGACGGGCGGCTTACCCCGGACGAGCACGCGGAACGGGTTCAGTGCGCCTTCTCGGCCCGGACGCTGGGCGAGCTCTCGGAGCTGACCACGGACCTGGCGGTGCCGTCCGCGCAGCCGGTCCGGCTGGACGGCGGCCGGGTCATCGCCGGGATCTTCGGCCCGGCCCGGCGGGACGGCCGCTGGGTAGTGCCGGAGAACCTGACCGTTACGGCCATGTTCGGCGAGGTGGAGATCGACTTCACCCAGGCGATCCTGCAGACCAGCCGGGTGCAGCTGTACGCGACGGTCTTTGGCGGCCGCCTCAGGCTGATCGTTCCTGACGGGGTGTCGGTGATCGTGAGCGGGCATATGGTGCTCGGCCGCAAGCGCGGCGGCACCCCGGCGCCGGCCGGCCCCGGCTCACCGGTGATCGAGGTCAAGGCGCTGGTGCTCGGCGGCGAGCTGTCCGTGCGCACGCCGCCCAAGCCCCGCCGGTTCCGCCTGCTGCGCCGGAACTAACCCAAGCTCAGCCGAAATTGATAGCGGAGTAGGCGCGTAGTTTCCACAGCTGGTGCTCGCTCTTGATGCTCCGAATGGTCCCGGAGCGTGAGCGCATGACCAGCGAGTGAGTGGTCGCGTGGCCGCGGAGGTACCGTACGCCATCGACCAGTTCACCGTCGGTGATCCCGCTGGCCGCGAAGAACACGTCATCGGAGGTGACGAGGTCATCGGTGGTGAGCACCCGGTCGAGGTCGTGGCCCGCGTCGAGCGCGCGGCGGCGTTCGGCGTCGTCCTTGGGCGAGAGCTTGCCCAGGATGACCCCGCCGAGGCACTTCAGGGCGCACGCGGCGATGATGCCCTCGGGCGTTCCCCCGATGCCGAGCATCAGGTCGATCCCGGTGCCCTCGCGGGCGGCCATGATGGCGCCGGCCACGTCTCCGTCGGTGATCAGGTGGATCCGGGCGCCGGTGGCGCGGACTTCGGAGATCAGCTCGGCGTGGCGGGGACGGTCCAGGATGACCACGGTGACGTCCTGCGGCGCGCAGCCCTTGCCCTTGGCGACCGCGGCGATGTTGGCGGCCGCGGGTGCGTCGAGGTCGACCATGCCGGCCGCCTCGGGGCCGGTGACGAGCTTGGACATGTAGAACACGGCCGACGGGTCGTACATCGAGCCGCGTTTGGCCACCGCCAGCACCGAGATCGCGTTCGACATGCCGTCGGCGCACAGCCGGGTGCCGTCGATCGGGTCTACCGCCACGTCGCAGGCCGCCCCGGTGCCGTCGCCCACTTCCTCGCCGTTGAACAGCATCGGAGCGCGATCCTTCTCGCCCTCGCCAATGACCACGACGCCACGCATCGACACGGAGTTGATCAGCATCCGCATCGCGTTTACGGCGGCCCCGTCCGCCCCGTTCTTGTCGCCCCGGCCCACCCACCGGGCGGCGGCCAGCGACGCGGCCTCGGTCACCCGGGCGAGCTCGAGGGCAAGGTTGCGGTCCGGGGCTTGACTGGCTGGCTGGTGTTCTGGCTGTCCCGCGGTCATGGCTGGTGTCCTTCCGGCTGGCCGTGTGTCGATCCTATGCAGCAGGACCGAAGCCGTCCGCCCTCACCCCGGGCCCGGGGCTAGCCTGGACTGTTGTGAACAGGGTGCTGCACGCGGGCGGGGCCGCGCTGGGCTGCCTGCTGGCCGCCGCGTTCGTCGTGGTGGCGGTCCCGCTCCCGCACGCCGCCGAGCCCGTCACCGTCAGCTACCGCGGTGACCTGGCCAGGCTGGTCAGGCTGGCGCCTTACCCGGCGGTGGCCCCGGTCGGCCTGCCCGGCTCCTGGCAGCCGGTGAGCTCCGGCCTGGCCGTGGGCGGCGCGAACGGCGCGGGCACCATCACATGGCAGCTCGGCTACATGACCCCAGACGGCTCACTGGCCTCACTCGAGGAGACCAACGCCAGCGCCCCCGCCTTCCTCAGGCGAATGACCAATGACGGAACGGCACTGCCTCCCACGCGCCTGGCCACGCAAACCTGGCACCTCAGCTCAGCTCCGTCCCGCGGCCAGCGCTCGATGTACTACACCAGCACCACGGGCCGAACCGTCGTGGTCACCGGCAACGCGACCTGGGCCCAGCTACGCGAGCTCGCCGCCTCACTTCACCCGGTCCCCGCTTGAGCTGGGGCTGGACCCGGGGACCTCGTCGCGCGACTCGGAATCGGAAACGGTCACGTCCGCGGGCGGCGCGACCTCGTCCGGGGTGCGCGGTACCCTGGTCGGCTCGTCCTCAGCCGGGTCCCGGTCGTCGAACGTGACCTCGATGTGCTGTTCCGGACGCCGCTGATTCTGCAGGGCCTGCAGCGCCATGCTGGCCCGGTCGGCCTCGGTGAGCGGCGGCTGGACCATGGCCCGCGGCCAGAGCCGCCGCGAGAGCACCACGTTGATCTCGGCGCAGTACACCGTGACCTCTACGGCGATATAGATCCAGGCGATGAGGGCGAGCACGGTCCCGAACACCCCGTAAACGGTGTCACTGTGCGCGTAATGGTGGACCAGGTACGTGCCGACGAACTGCAGCACCGTCCACAGGATGCCGCCGGTGATCGCTCCCGGCAGCAGCTGACGGACCGGCACGCCCTTCGGGGTCAGCACGCGGAACGCGCCGATGTACATGCCCACGTTGAAGGCCGCGGTCACCACCTCGATCAAGATCTCGGCCCAGATTCCGAGGTTATGCACGTAATTCGGCAGGCTGGACAGCCCGGTGGTAACGATCACGCCGCCGCCGAGCAGGACAAGAAAAAGCCCCGCCCGCCCGAGCCGCTGCAGGTAGCCGGGCCTGGCAGGCCCCGGCAGGTTCCACACCTGCTCCATCGTGAACAAGCCGGACTGGGCCAGCCCGGCCGAGCCCCAGATCAGGCCAGCCAGGCCCACGATCAGCCCGATGACGCTTGACCGCTTGAGCTTGTGCACGTTACCGGTCAGCTGGTTGCCGATCAGCGGGACCTGGCTGGACACCGCTTTGATAGCAGCATTCTTGAACGACGGGTCGACCGAGGAGATGAGGCCGAGGATCGTCACCAGCACGAGCAGCAGCGGGAACATGGAGACGAAGGCGGAGTACGCGAGGTTGGAGGTCAGCACGCCGCCGTTGTCGTCCCCGTACTTTTTCACCACCCCGAAGACGAACGCCGTGGGCGTGTACCGCCGCTGCGTCGCGTCGACCGTCCTGATCGCCCGCTCGAATGGATTCATCCGCGCCCACCTCGCTGTTGCCCTCACAGTGCGCTTGCCCCGCAAAAGGGCAGGCAAACGCGCTAAGCGAGCTCAGAAGGGCGCGTCCTCCCCAGTCCGGTCCGCCTCCGCGTCGTCCCGCTTGGCCATCGCGGCGGCGAGCCTGGCGCGCGCGCCGTCCAGCCATTCACCGCATACCGCCGCGAGCCGCTCGCCGCGCTCCCAGAGCTCGAGCGACTGCTCCAGGGTCAGCCCGCCCGCCTCGAGCCGCTTGACCACCGCGGCCAGCTTGTCCCTAGCCTGCTCGTAGGAAAGCGCCTCCTTGGGCGCGGCGGCAGCCTGCTGGGACCCGGCCTGCTGGGCGCCAGCCTGGGGCCCAGCTTTCTGGGGGTCGGCTTTCTGGGCGCTGGCCTTCCGGGTGCCTGCCTTCCGGGGGTCGGCCTGCGCGGGGCTGCCGTTCGCCGCGTCCGTACTGCCCTCTGTCACGACCATGACCCTATCCGCCGTCAGCGTCATTACTGGCCCGTACGGTGAGCTGGTCCGCGGCGAACCGGACGGTCAGCAGCTCACCGGGGTCGACCTCAGCCGCGCTGCGGACCACGCCGTCGTTGCTGTGCTGCACGATCGCGTAGCCGCGGCGCAGCGTCGAGGCGGGCGACAGGGCAAGCAGGCGGGCCCGGGTGTGCGCCACGTCGTCACGGCCCCGGACCAGGCTCGTGTCCAGTGACATCCTGGCCCGCTGCAGCAGGGCGTCCACCCGCTCGGCCTGACGCTCGACCTCGCGCACCGGGTCGGCGAGCGCGGGCCTGGACCTGACCGCTTCCAGCCAGGCCGTTTCCCGGTCAAGCCAGCCGGTCATGCACCTCCGGGCCCGCTGTCGCAGCTGGCTGACGAGCGCGAGCTGTTCGGCGACGTCGGGCACTATCCGCTTGGCCGCGTCGGTCGGCGTGGAGACGCGCAGATCGGCCGCGTAGTCGAGCAGGGGGGTGTCCTGCTCGTGCCCGATCGCGCTCACGACCGGCGTCCGGCAGGCGGCCACCGCCCGGATCAGCGTCTCATCGGAGAACGGGAGCAGGTCCTCGAGCGAGCCGCCGCCGCGGGTGATCACGATCACGTCCACCTCGGGGTCCGCGTCGAGGCGGTGCAGCGCGTCGATCACCTCCGCCACCGCGTACGGCCCCTGGACCGCGGTCTGCTCGACCCGGAACCGGACGGCCGGCCAGCGACGGCTGGCGTTCTGCACGACGTCGCGCTGAGCCGCCGAATCGCGTCCGCAGATGAGCCCGATGACACCTGGCAGGAAAGGAAGCGGCCGTTTTCGTTCGGCCGAAAAGAGCCCTTCTGAGGCCAGCTGGCGGCGCAGCCTTTCCAGCCGCGCCAGCAACTCCCCGACGCCGACGGCCCGGATCTCCAGCGCGGTCAGGGCGAACGACCCGCGGTTGGCGTTGAAATCCGGCCGCGCCCAGATGACCACCCGGGCTCCCTCGGCGGGCGACGGCTCGGCGGCATCGAAGACCTGCCGGGAGCAGATAACCCGGACCGAAACAGCCGCGACCGGATCGCGCAAGGTCAGGAAAACCGCGCTGCCGCGCACCGCGCACTCGGCGATCTGCCCTTCCACCCAGACCCGGCCGAGCCGGCCAATCCACCCCCCGACCAGCTGAAGGACGGTGCGAACCGGGACGGGGGCCTCCGCCGACGTGTCGAGCGTCACTAAGCGTCCGCCTCCAGCTTGGCGATCCGGCGCTCGAACATGGCGATCACGTCAGCCCGGGCGGCGTGCGCCCTCTCGTACTCGGCCAGCCGCCTGACCTGCGCCGCGTCCAGGTTCCGCAGCCGGGCTCGCAGTGAGGCCACGGACAGCTCGTCATAGTTGGGCAGCGGCGGCCCGGAATCCCCGGACTCGCTCCCAGCCGCGGCGTCGACGTACGTGGCTTCGGCCTCAGCCGGCATGGCGGCGGAGGTCTCTGCTTCGTCGAGCAGCCGCACGTTGCCGGTCTTGTCAAAGTCCCTGGTGCGCGGTGTCTTCGGGGGCTTCGGCGCCTCCGCCCGGGTCGGCTTCGCCGCGGCCGCCTTGGCTGCGGCCGCCTTGGCCGTGTCTGGCTCGGCTGCGTCTGGCTTCGCCGGAGCCGGCTTCGCTGGAGCGGACTTCACCGACGAGGACTTGGCTCCTGCTGGCTGGGCCGGGGCTGGCTGGGCCGCCTTTTCCTGCGGGACGGCGGGCTCGCTGACCGTCGCGTCTGCGACCGGCTCGGACCGCTCGGGCGTGCGGGCCCGCGGCACGCCGGCGCCGGCCGGCGTCTTGTTCCTGAGTTTGTCCGTGATGAGCAGCAACTGGCCGATCCCGGCGAAGACGCCGCGCAGAGCCTGAGCGGGGGCTTCTTTGATGCGTTCACTGACTTGCGGAACGCGCATGTCACACTCTCCCTAGAAGACGGGTACCTCGCACTCCTAGGGCCTTCGACTCCTGCGGACGTGGGTACCTCTCGGCGCCCAGGCGGCTTCCCGGCATTCCCTGGCGCCTATCCATTGTCAGTCAGCGCGTTCCCGGACGGGTAATCTTCGCGCCTTTGGTTATGGGGCCGCAATACCCAGGTCCGGGGGCGGCTACGCCTCGCAGGCTGGCGGAGATGCTCACCTACCATGGAGGCATGTCATCAAGCCAGCGACGGGTCCTGCTCGCCAAGCCTCGAGGCTACTGCGCCGGGGTCGACCGGGCTGTGCAAGCGGTCGAGACAGCGTTGGACCGGTTCGGGCCGCCCGTCTACGTACGCAGGCAGATCGTGCACAACACGCACGTAGTGAGCTCGCTGGAACAGCGCGGCGCGATCTTCGTGACGGAGGTCGACGAGGTGCCGCCCGGCGCGGTCGTCGTGTTCTCCGCGCACGGCATCGCTCCCGAGGTTCGGCTGGACGCGGAGCGCCGCGGGCTCCGGGCGATCGACGCGACCTGCCCGCTCGTGACCAAGGTGCACAACGAGGCACGGCGGTTCGCCGCCAAGGACTACGACATCTTGCTGGTCGGCCACGAGGGCCATGAGGAGGTCGTCGGGACCGCGGGAGAGGCTCCGGCCAGCGTGCGCCTGGTCGACGGGGTCGCCGGGGCCGCCGACGTCGAGGTCAGGGACCCGTCCAAGGTGGTCTGGCTGTCGCAGACGACCCTGTCGGTGGACGAGACGGTGGAAACCGTCAATGCGCTGCGGGAACGCTTCCCCGCCCTGCTCGATCCGCCGAGCGATGACATCTGCTACGCCACCCAGAACCGCCAGGCCGCGGTCAAGGTCATCGCGACGCAGGCCGAACTGGTCATCGTGGTGGGCTCGCCCAACTCCTCCAACTCGGTGCGGCTGGTCGAGGTGGCCAAGGACTACGGCGCCCAGGCCTCCTACCTGGTCGATGACGCCGGCGAGGTCGAGGAGGGCTGGCTGGACGGGGTGACCACGGTCGGTGTCACCAGCGGAGCCTCGGTGCCTGAGGAACTGGTCACCTCCGTGCTGGCCAAGCTGGCCGGCTTCGGGTTCGGCACGGTCGAGGAAGTCGAGGCGGTCGAGGAGCACATGACGTTCGCGCTGCCGCGGGAGCTGCGAGCCTCCGGAGCCGGCCGGCCCGCCTAACGCGGTACCCGCCTAACGCCCGGACCCGTTTGACGCGACACCCTAACGCCGCCGGATCCACTGGTCCTTCCATCGTGACCGTGACACCAGGAGGCGCCGCGCTGCCTCGGTGAGGTGCCGAGCTGTCTCGATCAGCCGTCCGATCACCGGTATCTCAGCCAGCCTGCGCATCTTGGCCGGCATGCTGGCCAGCCAGGGCATCTCAGCCAGCCTGCGCATCAGGGGCGACCTGGGCATCTTGGGCCGGAAACCGCGGCCGAACGCGATCGCGATGGTGAGCGCCGTCCCGGTGAACAGCCACGGAGCCGAAGTGGCCAGCGTGACCAGGATTCCCTCCGCGGCCGAGAACGAGTCCGGCGCGGTGATCAGCTCGGCGCACACCAAACCGGCGAGGAAGGTCAGCGGGGGGCTCACCATCACGGTGCGCAGCCCTGGCACGCGGGTGTAGTAGGCGACCACACCGCAGCTCATGACGAACATCGCGTCGGCCACGGCGGTCCAGCCGGTCCAGGCCGCCACCAGCAGGCCGAGCAGGCTGGCCACGAACAGCCCGACGACCGCGCCGCGCGCGGTGAGCTTGATGGACCCCGATGGCGCCAGACGTGGAGGTCTCCTGGTCCCGGTTGGCCGGGTCGGAGTCCGGGTCTGCGTCATCGGGCGGCACGCACCAGGCTGACCCGGTGGTCGATCGTTCCCGACCCGTTCTCGGCCGCCCGGTTCCCGGCGGGCTCGATCTCCGCAGGCTCGGTGCCGGTGAGCTCGGGGGCGGACAGGGCCCGGGCCGTCTGCTCCACCGGCGCCGGCGCGGCAAGTTCCGCGTCCACCACGCCGAGTTCGTTCAGCCGCCTGGCGGTGACCAGAACGCGGCCCTCCAGCGAACCGACCGTCTGGTTATAGGTCGAAACGGCTGTGGTCAGAGCGCGACCCAAACGATCCACGTGCCCCCCTAGGCTGGCGATCCGCTGGTAGAGCTCGCGGCCGAGGTCGAAGACCGCACGGGCGTTTTCGGCCAGCGCGTCCTGCTGCCAGGCGTACTGTGCGGTGCGCAGCATCGTGACCAGCGTGGTGGGAGTGGCGATATGCACCCTGCGGGCGAGCGCGTACTCCAGCAGCCCGGGGTCCCGTTCCAGCGCCGGGGCCAGGAAGGCCTCGCCCGGGATGAACAGGATCACGAATTCGGGCGACGGGCTGAGCGCCGTCCAGTAGGCCTTACCAGCCAGCCGGTCCACATGTTCGCGCAGGTGCCGGGCGTGCGCGTCCATCCGGGCCGTTCGGACGTCGGCCGCATCAGCCTCCGCGGCCTCCAGATAGGCGGCGAGCGAGACCTTCGAGTCCACCACGATGTTCTTGCCGCCGGCCAGCCGCACCACCATGTCCGGGCGCAGCGCCCCGTCCGGTGAGGACACCGAGACCTGCTCCTCGAAGTCGCAGCGGGGACTCATCCCGGCGAGTTCGACCACCCGGCGAAGTTGCAGCTCGCCCCACCGGCCCCGGGCCTCGGGCCGCCGCAGCGCGGTGACCAGCGCCTGGGTCTGGACCCGCAGTTGCTCGGAGGTCTGCCGCGCGATACTGACCTGCTCGGCCAGCGCCGCGTGCGACCGGCTCCGGTCCGCGTCGGACTCGCGCAGCTGGGCCTCGACCCGCGCCAGGGTTTCCTTCAGCGGCCCGACCAGGTGCTCGACCGCGGCCCGCCGGGTCTCGAGTTCGCCGGCCGCGGTCGCGTTCGCCGCCTGCAGCCGCCCCTCGGCGACCTCGAGGAAACGCGAGGTGCTCGCGTCGAGCGCCTGCGCGGACAGGGCCTGGAACCGCTCTGCGAGCTGGCCTTCGACCAGCGCAGCCCGGTCGGCAGCGACCCGCTCGATCATCTGGGCCCGCTCCTCGGCGGCGCGGACCCGCTCGTCCGCGGCGCGAGCATGGCCGCTGGCGTCCGCGGTGGCGGCGGCCAGCCGCCCGCGGGCGTACAGGAATCCGATAGCTGCCCCGATGACGATCCCGAGCAGCAGTCCGGCAAAGAGCGAGATCGTACTCATATGCAGTGATGATCTCACCGTAAGTGGCGAACCTGACGGCGACACGCCCGCCAGCGGCCAAAACAACGGCAGAATGGGTCCCCTTGAGCGTGTCTTCAATCTCCCGAACGGGTGGTAGGTCCGGGGGGCCTGGCCCGGGCGTCCGGCAGGATCTGGATGCGGTCGCTGAGCTGCCAGGCCGGGTATGGTGCCGTCGTCTACTTCGGCGCCTGCGGCATCACCGGCAACCTCATTATCATCGTTCTCTACATCGTTGTCGCGATCACCGTCGCGATCACGGGGACCTCGCTCCTCGCTCCTCGCCCGTCGCGCTGCCGCGGGCCAGCCGCCGCGGCAGTTCTCTGACCGAACCCGCGTCGGGACATGGCAGTTCGCGTCCGCATCAAGATTGAGGATCGCTTGAAAACGTGGAGCACGTTCGCCGAGATCGCTGGGACCGCTGCCGCCTCGCTGATCGGCCTGCTATTTGTCGCGGTCTCCATCAGGATCGACTTCATCGCTCGCTCCCAGGAGCTCAGAAACCGGGCCGCGCAAACACTGAGCCTGTTCGGGACGGTTCTACTGACCGCGATCTTGATCGCCGTCCCCGGACAGGCCACCGAAGCCCTCGGTGCCGAACTGACCGCACTTGCCGTGATCGCCGGAGGTGGCCTGTCCGTCCTGGACCACCGGGCGAAAGCCGACGCGAGTACGCAGGCGATCAGGAAAACTCTCGANNGTTTCTCACAAAGATCACCGAATAGCCGCGCAGTGGGCGCGCGATCACAGGTTGATCGTGGCTTCAATGCTCAGCCGCCGTACAGGCCGACCGTTTTCGCACTTGGCATATGGCACTTGAGACCACCACAGCTGACCCGAGGCCGTGGCGGGCGGCACTACACTCGCGCGGGTGAGCCTGTCTATCGGAATTGTCGGCCTGCCCAACGTCGGCAAGTCCACCCTGTTCAACGCGCTGACCCGAGCCAGCGCGCTCGCCTCCAACTACCCGTTCGCCACCATCGAGCCGAACGTCGGCGTGGTGGGCGTGCCCGATCCCCGGCTAGCTGAGCTGGCGAAGCTCTACAACTCCGCGCGCATCGTGCCGGCCAGCGTGCGGTTCACCGACATCGCCGGCCTGGTCCGCGGCGCCTCGCAGGGCCAGGGCCTGGGCAACCAGTTCCTCGCCCACATCCGCGAGACCGACGCGATCTGCCAGGTGGTCCGGGTCTTCACCGACCCGGACGTCACGCACGTCGACGGCGATGTGTCGCCAGAGCGCGACATCGAGACAGTTGTCACCGAGCTGATCCTCGCCGACCTGCAGACGCTGGAGAAGGCGCTGCCCCGGCTGGTGAAAGAGACCAAGTTCGCCAAGGATCCCGAACGGGCCCAGGTGGCCCAGGCCGCGACGGCGGCGCAGCAGCTGCTCGACCAGGGCATCGCGTTGTCCTCCGGCGCCGCAGCCGCCGGTATAGACGTGGCTGACCTGCGCGAACTGCAGCTTCTCACAGCCAAGCCCTTCCTGTACGTATTCAACAGCGACGTCGCCGAACTCGCCGACGAGGACCTGCGCAAGCGGCTGTCCGAGCTGGTCGCTCCCGCCGAGGCGATCTTCCTCGACGCCAAGACCGAAGCCGACCTGACCGAGCTGCCCGAAGACGAGGCCGCGGAACTGCTGGCCGAGGCGGGTATGGGCGAACCGGGTCTGGCCCAGCTCGCACGGGCCGGATTCCGCGCACTGGGCCTGCAGACGTTTCTCACCGCGGGGCCAAAGGAGACCCGGGCCTGGGAGATCAAGGCCGGGGCGACCGCTCCGGAGGCGGCCGGCGTCATCCACACCGACTTCCAGCGCGGTTTCATCAAGGCCGAGGTGGTCTCGTTCGACGACCTGATCGCGGCCGGCTCGCTGCCCGCGGCCCGGGCGGCGGGGAAAGCCCGCATCGAGGGCAAGGACTACGTCATGCGCGACGGCGACGTCGTGGAGTTCCGCTTCAACGTCTAGGCGCTACCCAGCGGCTTCAGGCGGACACGACGGGGGAGAAGAACTCGTTGCCTTCTCGCCGGCCGGCCAGTTTATGATCGGCGAACCGTCGCCGCCATAACCCGTGTCGTTGAGCGCCATGATGCTGGACCCGCCGCCGCTCGTGCGCTGGATCGACCGAAACTGGCAGCCGTAAGCGCACGGTAATACCTCCCGCCGCCCCGCTCCCGCCCCGAGCATGTTTCCCCTGCTCAACCGGCAAAAAGAGCAAAATTACGCCGAACGAACGGTGCCTCGCGCCCAAGCCCAGCCGTTCCGCTTCCACGGGAAGAAACGCAAGCCCAGGCGGCCGGGTTATCGACAGCTGCAAGCCCGTGACCTGCAGCGACGTCGATGCTGTCGGCTCCGTGCGGCCACCGCCCCGGCGGGCGGTAGCGGTCCGGGCTGTCAGCGAGGCCCCGAACACGTTCCGAACCCGGTTGAACTCATTCAGTACCCATCACGTATCAGAGGGTGCTGGTCATTTGTCCAGGCACATGTTTCCGGTGATCGGCCGTAGCCGGTTCCTAACCGAGACTTCATGACGCAGAATGGACGGCGAGGCCGGCACAAGGGACGGCCGCTCCTGTCTTCAGCGGGCGCGGAAACGTGCGGAGGTGTGATGGTTCGCGGGCCAAAGTCCGGTAACGGAACGCAGTCGCCCGTTTACTATCTCGGCTCGACCGGTCTCGGCCCACCGCGACCGCGTCCGCCGGCCCTCGGCGAGACTGATCCGCCGGCGAGCGACCCGATGACCTTTGAACCCGATCTGCGGACCGATGAGGGCTGGGGCGGGGCGGGCGGCAGGTGGCTGCTGTGGCCGCTTCGGGTGGTGCTCTGGGCGGCTCTGCTGGTTATCGCGTTCCGCGGCGTGACGGCCATCGTCTTCAGCCACGGTTCCGCGTCGCCCGCCGTCGGCACCGGATCTGCGAGTACTAAGTCCGGCCAGTTCCCTGTCGCCCTGGCCGAGGCCTATGCGGCCGAGTTCGGCCGGGTCTATCTCAACTTCAACCCGCAGGATCAGGGGCTGCGGGAGCAGCAGCTGGCGGAGTTCGTTCCGGCCAGCATCGCCGCGGCCCACCCGGACCTGGGCTGGAATGGCGTTGGCCAGCTGAGCCTGCAGTCTGAGCAGGTCGCAGGCATTGCGGTGCAGGGCGCGCAGCACGCTGTCGTGACGTTGCTCGCCTTGGTCAATGGCCAGCTGATGGAACTCGGCGTGCCGGTAGCCGCCTCGGACGGTGCCGTCGTGGTCGCCGGCGAGCCCGCCTGGCTGCCCGCACCTGCGCCGATGGCGCTGCCGGCGCCAGCCCCCGGCCGTTCGGACCTGGCCGCGCAAAGCCAGCTAATGAATGAGCTGCCAGCCTTTTTCCAGGCCTACGCCAGCGCTGATAGCGCCGCGCTCGACAGGTTCCTCCCCCCGGGCGTGAGGATGACCGGGCTGGCCGGGGCGGCCGCCTTTGACTCGATCGCCGGCCTGCACGTGCCGCCCGGTGGCGCTACCCGTCAGATAACGGTCAGCGTCATATGGCAGCTGCTCAGCCAGGGCGTGCCTAGCGGCGCAAAACTCCAGGTCACATATAGCATGTCGGTAGTTCAACAAAGCGGCGTAAAATGGTATGTAAAAGAAATCAGCGCGTCGATCGAGGCGGTGGGAGCCCAATGACCAGGACGCTGGCGGCTGGCGCCGTCATGCCCGCATGCGATCGTAACGCTTCCGGCAGGTCCGCTCCCACCTTGGTGCGGCCTGTTTCCCGCGGGTCATACCCTTCCCTCGGGTCATATGCTTCCCTAGGGTCAGCCTATGTCCGGCGTGCCTCCTGCCCACCCGCCGTCCGGCCGGGCCGGCTCAGACCCGCTCGCCCGTCGCTGATGCCGCAGCGGGCCGGGGTGCCGCGGCCTCGTCAGTCTGTGCCCGGACATCGGCTTTACTTGTATCTGTTCCAATGGCATGCCGCAACACTCTTTGGCTGTTCATTTGATCCCGGAAGGGACGTTTTATGTCTACTCACCTCACCGCGGCGATGGCTCCGCTGGCCTTGAGTACGCAGGGTCTCGTTACTTACCTGCAAGGCTTGTTCGGGCCGTTGTTCCTCGGCATCGTCGGGATCGTTGCGATCTTCTTCCTCTTCACCCGCGAGATCACCCGATTCGTCCAGTTCCTGGTGCTTGCCGTCGCCATCGCCGTCGTCTTTTACACGCCAAGTATCGTGCAAGTGCTAGCCACCGGCATAGCGAATGCGCTCGGAGTCCACTGATCCCGTTCTGGCAGAAGGAGCGCGTCCCTAGTGGATCTTCCCACTTATACAAATATCTGGCGAATCGAAAAGCGGCTTTACAAGCTTTACGATTTTCGGCTGCCAGCCCCGTTGCCAATCACGTGGATTGCTGTGTTCACCGGGATCACAGTTCCCTATGTCGTTTTCCTTATTGCGATTGGGCTGCCGTTTAACCACAACTTGGTTTGGCTGTACGTACTGCCGCCCGGGGTGCTCACTTGGCTGACGACCCGGCCGGTCATTGAGAGTAAGCGATTGCCGGAACTGGTGACCTCACAGCTTCGTTATGTTGCTGAGCCGCGAGCCTGGTGCCGGATGGCGCCGTTCGCGGAGAAGGACGACATCTTGGTGACGGCCCGGGTGTGGCACAAGCATCCCCCGAAGGCGCGGCCCAAGAAGGCCAGGAAAGCTCCGGCCCACCAGACTGAATCGGCCCGCCAGACTGAAACGGCGCTCGAGGCCGCCGTGAGCGCCGGCGCGGCGGCACCTCTCGTTGCCCCCCGGCCGATTAAGGCCCGGCGAACTGCCGCCCGCACCCCGGCACCCGCGCCGCAGGCGGACATGTCCCAGGCCGTCCCAGCCCAGGCCGCCCCAGCCCAGGCCGCCCCCGCTCAGTCAACCCCAGCCCAGTCGGACCCGTCCTGGTCGGACTCGTCTAGGTCAGCGCAGTCCCGCCCCGTCCTGCTGCCGTCGGCTTCGTCCTGGTCGGCTCCGTCCCAGCCCGCCATGTCCGAGCCGGACGTGTCACAGCCCACGCCTCCGCTGGTCACCCCGCCCGCGGAGTCCTCAGCCACCCGGCCCGTAGCAGCCCAGTCGCCGCAGGCGCCGACAAGGCCCGCGCAGGTACGGCAGATACATATGCCACAGCGGGCGACGGCGCGTCCCGATGGCAAGACTTCCGACCTCAAGGGGACTGAAGCCGAGGGCCCTGAGGTCAGAGGGACCGAGCCCAAGCGAACCTGGCCGCGCAGTCCATGGTCGCGCGAAGATGCGCCTCCGACCAAGCCCGATGAGGGCGGCGAACCGGTCCAGCGCCCCGCGTGGATCTTTCCGCACCGTCCCGCGGCGCAGGATTCCAGGGCTCTGGAAGTCTCGCACGACGCTGAGCCCGCTGCCCGTGAGCTCGGCGGGTCCAGCGTCAAGCCGTTCGCTCCAAAGTCCTGGCCCTCGCTCGGGTCCGGCTCCTTCCCTAAGGCCGGCCCGTTCCCCGAAGCCGGCCCGTTCCCCGAAGCCGGCCCGTTCCCCGAAGCCGAGGACGTACCGGAAACAGGACCCGCCCCCACCAGTGAGCCCGCCGCTACCGCCGAGCAAGCCACCACTGAGCCTGCTGTCCCGTCCGAGCCCGAGTCGGCTCGTCGCCGCAGGCCCGGCTCTCCCCAGCGGCTCCGCCCAGCGCACAGGCCGGAACCTGCGTCTGGTTCGGCCGATGTGGCCCGGCCGGCCTCAGCGTCTCCGTCGGTAGTGACGCCCGCGCGGTCTCAGGCTCCCGCGATAGTGTCAAAGCCCCAGGCTGACTGGTTCCTCCGGGTTCAGGCGCCTGCGCCCGCCGCCACGCCGGAACGGGTTCTGCCCACCGCTCCGGACCCCACCGCGGCCGCACAGCCAGAGCCCGCCGTGTCAGCGGAGCCCGCCGTGTCATCCGCGGCCGCCGAAGTGGTAACGGCCGCACCTGAATCCGGACCCGCGCCGTCCGTATCGGGCGCGCCTGAGTCCGCGGCGAAGGCTTCTCCCGCACCGACGCCGGGGTCGTCACCGTCCTCTGCCCCGGTGTCCTCCCGGCCCGCCCCGCTGCCCCCGTCGGAAGAGACCGCGGACGTAACTGTCCACGATGATCCGGCGCCCGCTGAGGTCGCCGCGCCTGAACCGGCCGCACCAGCGCCGGTTGCTTCCGCATCCGCTCCACCCGCGCCGCAGCCGACAGCCGCGGCCGCACCAGCACCAGCACCAGCACCAGAATCTGCAGCACCAACTACTCAACCTGCGGAACTACGGGTCCAGTCCACGGCGCCTGTCCCGCCTGCGGCTGCTGCTCCCGCCGCCACGTTGGCCGGCGTCGAACGGGACCGGCCGCTGCCGTCCATCGAGCGAGCGCTCAGCGGCCCTGGCAGCCGTGCTGACACCAGCTGGCGGCGCCAGGTGAAGGTGGTCACCGGCGGTCAGGGACCGGGCAAGCCGGACCAGGAGACGCTGGATCGCGACCGGGCCCGGCTGCCGCTGACCGGTTCCCGCCGGATCGTGGTGCTCGGCTGCACCAGAGGCGCGGGACAGACTGTGACGGCTCTCATGGCCGGCCAGATCCTGGCCGCGGCGCGGGGAGTTCCGGTCGCGGCGCTTGACCTGAATCCCGGCGCTACGTCGCTCGCCGCCCGCCGTTCGCCGGCCGTCTCGGTAGCGGCACTGCTGGCCGGCCGTGAGCCGGATGTGCGGGCTGGCGCTGGCTCCGGGGCCAGACTGGACGTGATCGCTGATCCGGCCGGAGCTTATCTGGCCGGAGCCGAACAGGCCGGACCGGCCCGCGCCGTGGAAGGAGCTGACTACCAGCGGCTGGCCGAGCTGCTGGCCGCGCGGTATCAGCTGACCATGATCGACCCGGCCGCCATCGGGCTGACCCGCCTGCTCTCGTTCGCCGACCAGCTGCTGCTGGTCGCCCCGGCCAGCCCGGATGCGGCGACCTCGCTGGCCAATACCCAGCAATGGCTGACCGCGCACGGGCACGGTGAGCTGGCGGGCCGGGCGGTAACGGTGGTCAACGGCGTGAGCAGGCGGACCATGGAGGACGTGCTCAGAGCCGAAACCGTGGCGAGGGGCCGCTCGCGGGCCATCGTCCGGGTGCCATGGGATGACCTGCTGTCGGCACGGCCAGGCACCCCGGCCGCATTGAACACGCAGACCAGGCTCGCCTACACAGCGCTGGCTGGCGTGCTGGTCGCGGGCCTGGCCGCCGCCGAACGCAGAAGCCCCGAACCCAGAAACCCGGAACCCAGAAGCCCCGAACCCANNCAGAAGCCCCGAACCCAGAAGCTCCAGAGCACCCGTTCCCGGAAGGAATCCTGGTGAGCACTCGGACTAACAGGTCTAAGGGTTCCAGGGGGCGTTCCCGGCTGGGCGTCAGGTACTTCGACGACCGCATCCTGCTCACGGACACTCACGCCTGGGCGTACTACCGGATCCCGTCGGTCTCCTACGAGTTCACGACGCCGGAGGAGCGCGAGGCGCTGGCGACGAACATTACCGTCGCGCTGGCCGCGATCAGGATGGCCGACGCCGAGGTTCACCTGCGCATCGCGCACCGGTCCTACCCGGCGCACGCGTGGGCGACCGGGCTGGACGCGACCTCGGACGGCGGCCNNGGCGGAGTGTTTTCCCAGTTCCGCGGCATGTACGCGCACGGCGAGCGAGGGCTGGGGCTCAATGATGAGGCGGTCGGCACGCCGGAGGTCGTCAAGTGGACCGAGTCCGCCGAGCGGCTGGGCCGAGCGCTGAACGCGAGCGCGCTGGCGGCCAGGCACGCCACCTCGGGTGAGATCGCCTGGCTGATCAGGCACACGCTGATGCAGACGGCGGGAGAGCCGCTGCCGTCCGCGGCTAAACGCAGAAGATGGGGCTCCGGCGAGATCGACATGCTCTTCGAGGGGCAGATTCACAACGGGCGCAGCCTGCTGTGCCTGGAACATATGTCGGGGGAGTCCTACACCGCTTTCATTTCCTTTGCCCGGTTTCCTGATGTGATGTCGTTCCCGGAGGGGGAGCCCTGGCTGCATTACGCCGATTCGCTGCCGTTCCCGGTCGAGTTCAGTTCCCGGATGAAGCTCATACCGCCCGCGAAGGCGAGCAAGGATGTCAGCCGCCGCCTGGCACACGCGCGTGACATGGACGCGCATATTCGCGAGGCGGGCGCGGAGGCGCCTATCGCGCTGGCCGAGCAAATCGCCGCGGCCCGAATGCTCGAGCACGGCATCACCAAGGAACGCCTGCCGTTTGTCTATGGCTGGCACCGGCTGATCGTGGCGGCGCCGACGAGAGAACTGTGCGTTCGCCGGGTGGAGGCGGTCGTCGAGCATTATCGCGATATCGGAATCGACGTGGTCAACTCGACCGGTGACCAGTTTTCGCTGTTGTCTGAATCGCTGCCGGGCGAGCGGATCCGGCTGACTTCATACGTGCAGCGCCAGCCGCTTTACACGATCGCCGGCGGAATGCCGACCGCGACGGTGGAACTCGGCGACCGGGTCGACGGGGGGAGCGGCTGGATCGGGCCGTATATCGGCGAGACGCTCGGCCGGGCGCG
>PMST01000169.1 GCA_003168295.1 Actinomycetota bacterium | reverse complement strand
TCACACGAACTCTTCGCCTCAGCACTCCTGCGCATCAACTCTGACCCGGCGCGAGAGGCTCACAGAAAGTGGTACCGCCGCATATAAGCCGCAGCGTTGAGGAGGCTGGCGGGCTGCTCGGCACGGCCACCGCTGGGCGGGACGCGGGCGGCCGGCCTTGCGCGGGCCACTGGGACGGGGCAGGCTAGCGCCTAGGTGGCCTGGTCCGGCAGGATGGTCCCGCGCGCGCTCACGTAGCGCCGAGCGGCCATTTACTAGCACGAGGATCAACTCGGGGGGCTTGAGAAACAAAATGTCAGCGTCTGGGTTGACGTCCGATACCGACGTCGCGGTACCTGGGCGGCGAGCCCGGCGCTGGTCTGTTCCGCGGCCCGAGCGGCTCCCGCTGCCGGTGATCGCGGCCGCCGTCTACCTGGGCATCCGCGTGCTCCAGCTCATCGTCGTCGCATTCCTGCTCCGGCATGGCGCTTACCAGCGGGCACACGTGTCACTCGAACAGTGGATTATCGGGGGCGACGGCACTTTCTACCGGGCGATCGCGGCGCACGGCTACGACCACGAGCTGATCCAGCAACTGAGTTCCTCCGTGTTCGCCTCCTTCCCGGGCTATCCGGCGGCCATCGACTCGCTGGCATGGCTGCCCGGAATCAGCATCGCGGCGGCGGGATTTGCCGTCACGATCCTGGCCGGGCTGGCGGCAGCGTGGGGCCTGACCACGCTGGGCTTGAAGCTGACCGCTGACTCGCGCATCAGCCTGGTCATGGTGGCGATCTGGGCGGTGGCACCTGGCTCCACCGCCTTGTCGAGGGTGCATTCGGAGGCGCTGTTCTGTGCCCTGGCCGTCTGGGCCCTGGTCGCACTGGTTGATCGGCGGTGGCTGACCGCGGGGATCCTGGTCATGCTGGCCGGAACGGTGCGCAGCACCGCCCTGGCTCTGGTCGCGGCCGTCGGAGTGGCGGCGCTGCTCGCCCTGATCCAGGCCGCCCGGACCCGGCAGCGGATCGGCGCCTGGTGGCGTCCCGTGACCGCGCTGCTGCTGGCACCGCTGGGGATGCTCGGCTACTGGGCCTACGTGGCCTGGGCGACGCACCGGCCGACCGGATGGTTCTGGATCGAGGAGCATCGCTTCCACACGTCCTTCGATTGGGGCCTGGGCACGATCCGGCTTATCTCGGACACGTTCCTGCACCGGCCCTCGGTGGCCGAACTTCTGGTCGTCGTGTCGATCCTGGCGGCCGTGGCGCTGACCGCCTGGAGCCTGACCGAGCGGATCCCCGTCTACCTGCACGTCTACACGGTCGTGGTGGCCTTTGTGGCGTTCACGATCAGCGCCAACTGGTTCAGTGAAAAGCCACGGTACTTCCTGCCCGCCGTCCTGCTCGCGCTCCCGGTGGCCCGGCTGCTGGCCCCGCTCCGGACTTCGGTGCTGGTTCCGCTCATCGCCGTGTTCACCCTCGCGTCCACCTGGATCGGCGTCTACGTCCTGATCATCGCCGGCTGGGCGTCCTGAGCACCGCGGCTAACCCTGGCACGCCGCCGCGCGCTGGCCCGTCTGCCAGAGAAGGTTGCGACGGCACCGGTGGAATTCCTGTACGGCTCCCTGGCCGCCGATCCTCGCAGGGCAGGCAAGCCGCTCAAGCTTGGCCTCGCCGGGCTGCACAGCGCCCGGCGCGGAGACTACCGCGTGATCTACCGCATCGACGACCAGCGCCACCTGGTCACTGCCCTGGCCATCGAACACCGCTCCGACGTTTACAGACCGCGAGAGCCCTGAGACTTTGCGCGCGCATCAGTCTTGCCTGTCAGGGCAGGCTCCAGAACGTAAGAGTGTCTGCCAGCGCGGCCCTAATGGCGAAACCACAAGGCCGAAATGCCGCAGGACGCCGTGATCCGGCAGTACAGAGCACGAGGGACGACCATTCTTGAGGCCGAACGGGCAGTACTGCATGCCCTCGGCCCCCACCTCGCCTCCCCCAGCCGACGCGGGCCCTGCGCCTCATACGGCGCGGTGGGGGCTGGCTGCGAATGGCCAGGCCGGGGCCGAGAACGTGCTTGACATTCTCCGAGGCGGCATCGACTCAGGCCTCCTCGGCCTTGCCCGGTCCTCCGTCGCCGACCTCCGCCTTTCTCTCTCGCGCACGCGCTGCTCATGGAAGCCGAGGGTGTCATCAGGGGCAGTGGGTCAGAAGGCGCCGTCCTCGAGGCGGTAGCGGTGAATGCGACGGTGGAGAGTCTTGCGGGATATTCCGAGCGCGAGGGCTGCAGCCGACTTGTTGCCGCTGGCTTCGGCCAGTGCTTGCTGGATGGCGTCGCGCTCGACGATCTCCATACGCGACAGCGCTGACGCGGGTATTGCTGATCGCAGGGCCATGGGTTGAGCGGGCGTGCATCTCGCGTCCGATCTGCCGGGCGAGGTCGATGACGGCTGGCAGGAGAAGAGCGTTGACCTCGGCGTTGGGGCAGGCCAGGTTGTCCAACGACATGCAGCGCCGCTGGCGAGACATCCGCTGCGCCGCTCAGCACGTGCCCGCGTCGCTCGGCAATTACACCTCGCTGGGGGCCTTCCCCTCCGGCGCCTCAGCGCAGGACGCACGGCATTGAGCGCTAGCGCGGTGACCGGCTTGAGGTACCAGACGGCTGTCTGTCAGCTGCGGTTCGGTGGCGCGTCCTGGGTTAGCACATCGGCTAGCCAGTCGGCGGCGAGTGCGTCGCGCTCGTCAGCGTGGTTGTAGATGGTGTGCTCACCGTCGGGCCAGGACTCAAGGTGCCCCCGCGGTGAGGCGTCAGCGAAGGCCCGGGCCTGCTGATGACTGACCAGCGGGTCGGCCCCGCCGTGCAGGACGAGGACCGGGCAGCCGATCCGCTGCCATGACGGGTCGAACCGCAGCTGGCGCAGGGTTGCGGCGAGGGCGTCGCCGTCCTGGGTGCCGAACGCGGCGTCCAGCTGC
>PMST01000241.1 GCA_003168295.1 Actinomycetota bacterium | reverse complement strand
CCGTTGGCGAACACCCACTCGTAGCTCTTGTTGCCCGTCTCGTGAACCTGGGGCGAGCCTTTGTGCAGGGCCGTCCTGATGTCGAGCACCGGCGGAAGCGGCTCGTAATCGACCTCGATGGCGGCCAGGGCATCGGCCGCCGCGTAGCGGGCGCGGGCCACCACGCAGGCCACGGCCTCGCCGACATAGCGGACCTCCTCGGTCGCCATCGGGGGATGAGCCGGGATCACGATGTCCGGGGTGACCGGCCAGGCGCAGGGCAGGCTGCCCTGCTCGTCGGCGAAATCGGCGCCGGCGTAGGCGGCGACCACACCCGGCTCGTTCCGGGCCGCGCTCACGTCCACCGACGTGATCCGCGCGTGCGCGAAGGGACTCCGCAGGAACGCGATGTGCAGCATCCCGGGCAGCTGGATGTTGTCGGTCCAGTTGGTCTGGCCGGTGATGAGCCGCTCGTCCTCCTTGCGCAGGCGGGCCCGGCCGAACTCGACGGCCGGGGCTGCCTGCGTTTCGTCGGTCTGCGCGGTCATGAGCTCACTCCCGTCTCGGCCGCGAGCCGGACGGCGCGGACGATGTTCTCNNCGCAGCAGGTCGGACGTGGCCAAGATCATCCCCGGCGTGCAGTACCCGCACTGCAGGGCGTGCATCTCGTGGAAGGCCTGCTGGATCGGGTGCAGGCCGCCGTTCGCGAGCCCTTGGATGGTGGTGATGTCGGCCCCGTCCGCCTGCACCGCCAGCACCGCGCAGCTCTTGACCGATTCCCCGTTCATCAGCACCGTGCAGGCGCCGCAGTTGGAGGTGTCGCATCCGATAGGGGTACCGGTCTTCCCGACGACTTCCCTGAGGTAATGCACGAGCAGCAGCCGCGGCTCGACGTTATCGACGTATTTAACCCCGTCTACGGTGACGGTGACCTCTGTCATGCGCGATCCCTCCCAAGGAATACGGGCGTGAGAGCCAATTTAGGCCCTAGGGCCGAGTTACACCAGTATCGATCTGAGGCAGTCATCCGGCGGGTTGCTGCGTACGGGCTGATGGTGAGGGCGGGGTCAGCACCAGGGCGTCTAGGAAGCGGACGGTGGCCGACGCGGTCTCATATCGCCACAGCAGCAGGGTGCGGTCGAACCCGGTGGCGGTGGCCATCCGGTCACGCAGCGCACCAGCGAGGGGCACCAGGAGGGCCTGCTGGGCGGCCAGCAGGTCGTGCGGGTCGGCGCCAGAGCGGTGCAACAGGGCCAGCTTGACCAGCAACTCGGACCGGATGTCGCGAGTGTGCTGGACGGGCCGGTGCTGCCATGCCACGGTGGCCGCCTGACCTGCTTCGGTGGCCTCGACCAGCAAGCGGACCGGGCCCTGCGGCGAGGGCTCCTGCCCAGCGGAGCGGATCAGGCCGAGGTCGGAGAGCCGGTCCAGGGAGCGGTAGACCACCCCTTTGGGCACACGCCAGATCCGGCCCAGGTCGCCGTCCGGGCCCATCAGGCGGCTGACGGCGCCGCCATGCGTGGGCCCTTCGCAGACCAGGCTCAGAACTATCCACTCGGACCTCGACAACGCTGGCTTTTCGGCCGGGAGCATCGTCACAGATTATTGGCTGGCCTGAGCATCGGCCAGCGCGGCGGCACCGCGTTCCATCCGAGGGACTTGCGCTTTGCGTGCATAGTGTGGGTATAGGGACGGGACCATCGGGCCCGAGATCGGAGGTGACATGTGTTGACCGACTCGTTCGGGCGCGTGGCCACGGACCTGCGGGTCTCGCTGACCGACCGGTGCAACCTGCGGTGCACCTACTGCATGCCGCCTGAGGGGCTGGACTGGCTGCCCCGGGCCGGACTGCTCACCGACGAGGAGATCATCCGGCTGGTCCGGATCGCGGTCACCCGGCTGGGCGTTACCGAGGTCCGGCTCACCGGCGGCGAGCCGCTTCTGCGCCCGGGACTTCCCGGGCTGGTGGCACGGGTGGCTGCGCTGTCGCCCCGGCCCGAGATCTCGCTGACCACCAACGGCATCGGCCTGGCCCGGCTGGCGCAGCCGCTGCGAGCGGCCGGGCTGGACCGGCTGAACGTGTCCCTGGACACCCTGTCACCGGAGGTGTTCAAGCGTCTGGCCCGGCGCGACCGGCTAGCCGACGTGCTGGCCGGGCTGGCCGCCGCGGCCGCCGCCCGGCTGGCCCCGGTCAAGGTCAACACGGTGCTGATGCGCGGCGTGAACGACCACGAGGCGCCGGGCCTGCTGGCCTTCTGCCTCGCGCACGGTTACCAGCTGCGGTTCATCGAGCAGATGCCGCTGGACGCCCAGCACGGCTGGCAGCGGTCCCAGATGGTGACCGCGGACGAGATCCTGACCGCGCTGTCCCGGGACTACACGCTCACCGACGACCCGGCCGCCCGGGGCGCCGCGCCCGCCGAGACCTTCCTGGTCGACGGCGGCCCGGCCACGGTCGGCGTGATCGCCTCGGTGACCCGGCCTTTCTGCGGTACCTGCGACCGGGTCCGGCTGACCGCCGACGGCCAGATCCGCAACTGCCTGTTCGCTCGGACGGAGTCTGACCTGCGCACGCCGCTGCGGGATGGGGCCACCGACGAGGAGATCGCTGAGAGGTGGGCCCGGGCGGTCGCGGTCAAGCTGCCCGGCCATGGCATCAACGACCCCGGCTTCCTGCAGCCATCCCGGCCCATGTCCGCCATCGGCGGCTGACCTCCTGCGCGTCAGCGCCGACCAGCCCAACCGACGACTTCAGCCCAGCCAGGCCCGGGCGCGGACTACATTTCTAGACCAGGCACCGGTGACGACTAGGCGAGCAGGAGATGCCAGCGTGAGTGACGGACACCCGAGCGGGAACGGCACCCGGCTACGGCTCACCCGGCAAGCACGCGGGTTCTCCCAGCAGCAGGTCGCCGACATGGCCGGAGTATCGCGGCAGGCCATCTCGCACATCGAGTCTGGCTGGTCCGACCCGTCCCTGCGGGTCGCCGTCGCGTTGTCCCGCGCGCTGGGCCTGACCGTGGAGGAGCTGTTCGGGACAGATGACGCGGTGGTGCCGGTCGCGGCCAGGGAGGTCGCGCCGCTGGGCGGTAAGGGGGTCAGGGTCACACTCGCCCCGATTGGCGATGGGCACGTCGCGCTGCCCCTGCGGGGCGAGACAGTGACCCGAGCCGGATTTCTTCCCGCTGGCGGCCTGGTCACCGAGGCAGGCAAGGACCAGAGACGGCAGACCAGGACAGTGCGGCCCATCCAGCCGCCTCGGCCGACCCTGGTCGCGGCGGGCTGTGATCCGGCGTTGCCGCTGCTGGAGGCACCGCTGGGGCTGCTCGACCCGCCGGTGGCGTTCACCTGGTGGCCATGCTCGAGCCGGGAAGCACTCGCGCTGGCCGCCGAAGGACTCGTGCACGTCGCCGGGACGCACCTGCGCGGGCACGACACCGAGTACAACATCGGCCCGGCCGCCGAGCTGCTGCCCCGCGGCGGTGAGGTGATCGGATTCTGTGCCTGGCGGGAAGGACTGCTGCTGCGACCCGACCTGGCCGATGACATCTCCGGTGTCAGCGACCTGGCCGAGCGCGGGCTGCGGCTGGCCAACCGGGAACCAGGCGCCGAGGCACGAAGCCTGCTCGACCGCGAGATGTCCAAGGCCGGGATCGAGGCCAGCCAGCTCCCCGGCTATGACACCCGGGTGACCGGGCACCTGCAGGTAGCCGCAGCCATCGCAGCGGGCCTGGCCGACGCGGGAATCGCCAGCGAGCCAGCAGCCCGTGCCTACGGCCTGGCCTTCATCCCGCTGGCCGCCGAGCATTTCGACCTAGTGATACCAGCCGGGCAGTTCGCCAGCCGCGAAGTGCAAGGCCTGCTCAAGATCCTCTCCTCAGCATGGCTGGTCGATCAGCTGGCAAACCTGCCCGGATATGACCCGGCCCGATGCGGAGAACGCATCGCGACGCTGCCGCAGCGGCACCAGCCGGTAACCGCATAAACGGGCTAGGCGACCAGAGCCACCGCCCGGGTCGGGCCGCCGTGCCCCCCCAGCAGCTTGAGCGGGAACCCGGCGAACGTGAACCGCGTGTTCACCACCTGATCCAGGTTGGCCAGGTTCTCATAGTGGGTGATGCGCTCGCGGCGGCACATCATGTGGATCGGGTAGCTGACGCTGGCCGGGTTATCCGGGGTGGGGCTGTCCACGCCGAACGTCTTGACCTGGCGCTGCACGATCCACTCCCCGGCCGATTCGCCCAGCCCGGGAAAATCACTCAGGTACCGCTTGTCCCCGGCGAACCTGTTCCACGTGCCGGTGTAGAACAGCACAATGTCGCCTGGCCTGACCTCCACGGCTGAGTCCGCCTCCACCCGGTCCAGGTCCTCGGCGGTGATGTCGGTGCGTGGCGCGAAACCGGTTATGTCCAGGCACACCGCGGGTCCGTAGAACAGGTCAAGCGGCATCTGATCGATGGTCTCCGCGGCCGGATCCGGGTCCAGGTGGGAGAAGGAGTCGCAATGGGTGGGGCCGTTGTCGTTAAGAATGAACCCGGTGGTCTGGAAGGAGAAGCCCCCCTCGAACCGGGGCGCGGTCTCCTCGTGCGTGGCGTGCTCGAACTGGACCGTCTTCAGGTGCCCGGGGTAGACCTTCATCCCCTCGTAGATGTCCTGGGACAGGTCGACGATCTTCATGGATTTCCTTTCCGGTAACTCAGTACATGACCACGCCGGCGGTGACGTTGAGGTCCTCACCGGTGATCGCGGGCGCGGAGGCGAGGTAGACACAGGCCGCGGCTACGTCTTGGGCCGACACCATCTGGCCCAGCGGGGATCCGCTGCTTACTTCGGCCCGGACCTGCTCTTCGGGAATACCGCGGACCTCGGCCTGCCTGCGGACCACCAAGTCCATCCGCGGCCCGGCCACGTAGCCAGGGTTGACCGCGTTGACCCGGACGCCGTAAGGCCCGAGTTCGGTGGCCAGCGTGCGGACCAGGCCGATCACGCCCATCTTGGCCGCGGCGTAGGGGGTGCGGCCGGGCAGCGGGCGCTTGCCGGTCATCGAGGAGATGGCGATCAAGCTGCCGGACCGCCGCGCGATCAGGCCGGGTACGAACGCGCGGAAGGTGAGGAACACCCCGTCAAGGTCGGTGGCGATAGTGTCCCGCCACTGCTCCAGGGTGATCTCGTGCAGCGGGGCGGTCGGCCCGGCTACGCCGGCGTTGGCCACCACCGCATGGACCGGGCCCAGTTCCTCCGCGGCCGCGGCCAGCGCCGCCATCGACGCCTCGTCCTGGACGTCTCCGGCCGCGGCCACGGCCGTGCCGCCGCCTGTCTCCGCCGTGCTGGCCGCCTTCTCGGCCTCGGCCACCGTGTCCGCCAGGCTGGCCGGGTCGCGGGCGCTGGCCAGCACGGCGTAGCCCGCGGCGGCGAACGCCACGGCGATGGCCCGGCCGATGCCGCGGTTGGCGCCCGTCACCACCGCGACCGGCGGGCTCATCCCTTCTTCCCGGCCGCCCGCAGGGCGGTGAGGATCCGCTCGGGGGTCATGGGCAGCTCGGTCAGCCGGACACCGAGCGGGGCCAGCGCGTCGTTGACCGCGGTGTTGATCGCAGCCGGGGCCATCATCCGGCCGCCTTCGCCGCCGCCCTTGACCCCGTGCGGGGTGTAGGGCGACGGCGTCTCCACGTGCCCGATGGCCAGCTCCGGTACCTCCATGGCCGTTGGGATCAGGTAATCCAGGTAGCTGGAGGTCAGCAGCTGGCCGTCGGTGTCGTAGACGAACTCCTCGTACAGCGCGGTGCCGATACCCTGGGCCGTGCCGCCCACGATGTGCCCGGCCAGCGAGCGCGGGTTCACCAGCGTGCCGCAGTCGTGCACTGCGGCGTAGTGCAGGAACGTGACCGCGCCGGTCTCGATGTCGACCTCGACCACCGGGATGTGGCAGGCGTGCCCCATGAACGGGTAGAACACCCCCAGGTCCTTGCGGTCCGGCGACGGCATCGTGGTCCACGGGTGGTCGTACACCTGCGACTCGTCCAGGCCGCTGGTCATGTCGGCCGGGAAGCTGTGCTTGAACAGGTGCAGCATGATGGCGATCTCGCCAAGAGTCTTGCGCCGCTCCGGGTCACCCCGGACACCGAAGCCGCCGTCGGCCCATTCCAGGTCGTCCTCGTCGATCTCCAGCAGGTGGGCAGCGGCCCGGCGGGCCTTGGCCTTGATCTTGCCGGCCGCGCCCTCCACCGCTCCGGCCAGCATGACCGTGGTCCGGGAGCCGCCCGGCCCGGTGGCCGGCAGCCCGTCCCCGCTGCCGTGGTAGACCACGGCCACGTCGTACGGGTCGCAGTCGAACTCCTCGGCCACGAACTGAGCCACCATGGTCTCCGGGCTGTTCCCCCAGAACGCGCAGGAGTACAAGATCGCGGTGATGCCGCCGGTCGTGTCGACCTTCAGCGACACCGACTCCGGCGTGGAGGTCACCGGCGCGGCCGGCTCGTCGAACCAGAACCAGAACTCGGTGGCCGAGAACACGCTGCGCTCCTGGGCCGAGATCAGCCCGATGCCGATGTAGCGGCCCTGCTCCCGCAGCCGCTTCTGCTCGGCCCGCCAGTGGTCGTAATCGGCCAGCTCCAGCGCCTTGTCCAGGACCTTGTCGTAGTCGCCGGAGTCGTAGACGTTGCCGGTCGGGATGTAGTGCGGGAACTGGCGGATGAAGTTCTTGCGGCGGATGGCGGCCGGGTCCAGGTCCAGCTCGCGGGCGGCCTTGTCCACCAGCTGCTCCAGCATCCAGTTGTTCACCTCCGAGCCGAAGCCGCGGTAGGCGCCCTGCTGGTTCTTGTTGGTCAGCGCGGCCCGGACCCGGTACCGGACGCTGCCGATGGTGTACGGCCCGGTCACCTGGGCCAGCGCGTTGCCGTGGTGGCCCACGCCGAACTGGATGTAGGCGCCGTAGTCGTCGATGGTGTCGATCTTGATGCTGCGCATGGTGCCGTCGCGCATCACCGCCAGCTCCACGTCGTACAGCCGGTCAGAGCCGTGGTGGTCGCAGTTGGAGATGTTGTCCACCCGGTCCTCGATGTAGGCCACCTTGCGCCCGGTGGCCCGCGCGCACATGGCCGCGATGACGGCGGGTTTGTTGGCAAACAGCTTGGAGCCGAAGCTGCCGCCGGCCGGCGCCGGCCTGATGTCCAGCCGATTGGCCGGGACCTTGAGCGCGGACGCCACCATGAACAGGTAGCTGGTGAAGCTGAGCGTGTTGGTCTCGATCACGAAGCCGCCGGTGCCCGGTTCGTAGTCGGCGATAGCCCCGACCGTCTCCAGCGGCTGGCCGCCCGACCGGTGCCAGCGCAGCTGGTCCCTGATCACCAGGTCGGCCTCGGCGAAGTCGCGATCTACGTCGCCGAAGTCAAAGCTGCGCTCGTAGGCGCAGTTGGACTCGAGCGCCTCATGCACCAGCGGCGCCCCGGCGTCCAGGGCCCGCTCCGGGTCCACCACGGGGGGCAGCGGCTCGTAGCCGACCTCGATCAGCTCCAGCGCGTCCTCGGCGAGATAGCGGCTGTCCGCCACCACCACGGCCACGCCCTCGCCCACGTATCGGACCTTCTCCGCGGCCAGGCAGCGCCAGGTGTGCTTGGTGGGGTCGGGGCCGAAGTCAGGCATCGGGTCGCACAGCTGGGCGGCCTGCGCCCCGGTGATCACCGCGTGCACGCCCGGGGCGGCCTGGGCCGCGGCCACGTCGAAGCCGGTGATCCGGGCGTGCGGGTGCGGGCTGCGCAGCACCGCGGCGTGCAGCGTGCCGGGGGTGATCCGGTCGGCGATGTAGCCGCCCCGGCCGCGCAGGAACTTGGGGTCCTCCACCCGGCGGATGGACTGGCCCACCCAGCGCCGCCCGGCGGAATGCTGGCGGACCGGGGGAGCACTGGCGGCGCGGTCGGCGGCGATGCGGTCGCCCGTGGTGGAGTCGACGGTGGTCATGAGGCGGTCTCCTTCGCGGCGCGCATCCGCTCGGCTGCGCCGAGCACGGCCTCGACGATGAACTGGTAGCCGGTGCACCGGCACAGGTTGCTCGCGATGGCCTCGCGCACCTCGGCCGGGCTGGGATCCGGATTCCCGGCGAGGATCTCGCTGGCCCGCATGAGCATGCCCGGGGTGCAGTAACCGCACTGCAGGCCCTGTTTCTCAGCGAACTCGTCCTGCAGCGGGTGCAGCTCGGCGCCGTCGGCCAGGCCTTCCACCGTGCTGATCTCGGCGCCGTCGGCCTGTACGGCCAGGGTGATGCAGGACCGGATGCTGTGCCCGTCGAGCAGCACCGTGCAGGTGCCGCAGACTCCGTGCTCGCAGCCGATGTGGGTGCCGACCAGGCCGAGATCTTCGCGCAGGAAGTCGACCAGCAGCCGCCGCGGCTCGACCTGCGCGGTGTGCGGCCGCCCGTTCACGGTCACGCTGATGGCAGTCATCGGATCACCTCTGGTTCCGCGCGCGGGATAGGGCCAGCTCCAGGGCACGCCGCAGGTAGACCTGGGCCAGGGTGAGCCGGGTTTCCGCGTTCGCGTGCAGGTCCCCGGCCGGCGACAGGTCCGCCACGGCCAGCTGGGCCGCCCCGCGGAGCGCGTCGGCATCGCCGGAAGCGCCCTGCAGTGCCCGTTCGGCCGAATGAGCCCGAACCGGTGTCGGTCCCACTCCGGCCAGGGCCACGCAGGCCCGCCGGATCCGGTCGCCGTCGATCTCCACCAGCGCGGCCACCGCTACCACCGCGAAGTTGGCGTGAATACGGGAGAACTCGAGGAACGCGTGTCCGCCAGGCCAGACCGGCAGCCGGACCTCGGTCAGGATCTCCTCAGGCGCAAGCGCGGTGCCGTACGGCCCGGTGAAGAACTCGCCTGCCGGGATGGTCCTGGTCCCGCCCGGGCCGGCCGCGACCAGCTCTGCGTCCAGGGCCAGCGCCACCGCAGGCAGCTCGGCGGCCGGGTCGGCGTGCGCCAGGCTGCCGCCGACCGTGCCGCGGTTGCGGACCGGCACGTGCGCCACCAGGCCGATCGCCTCGGTCAGCAGCGGCGCGGCCACCGCCACCTCCGGGGACCGCTCGACCTCGGCCATCCGGGTCATAGCTCCGATGACCAGGGTGTCGCCCTCGCGCCGGATCCCGGCCAGCCCGGGGACGCGGCGCAGATCAACCAGGTAACCCGGCTTGGCTAGCCGGAAGTTCATCATCGGGATCAGGCTCTGGCCCCCGGCCAGCACCCGGGCCTCGGCATCGGCGTGCTCTGCGAGCAGCCCGATCGCCTCGTCCAGGGTCGTGGGGGCGGCGTAGTCAAACGGCGGTGGTTTCAACGGCGACCTCCCGTGTGCGCACTCCCGATGCTGCCCCCCGCGCGCACGCGCCGCCATGTGCACCAGCCCAGGAAAGCGGCCCTGGTACTGGTCTGGTTTACATATCCCCCGGCCTGAGGCCCGGCCCGTTCAGACCGGGCCGACCTCGGCGATGTCGCGGATCATCAGCGCCATCTGCAGCTCCAGCCGGGTGCTGCTGTCGGCCAGGCGGCGCCCGGTGAGCTGCTCCACCCGGCCGAGCCGGTAGGTCACCGTGTTGCGGTGCACGACCAAGGCCTGCGCCGCCGCTGCGGTGGAGCAGCCGGCCGCCAGCCAGGCGCTCAACGTGGCGATCAGATCGCCGCCGTGCTGCTGCTCGTGGGCCTCCAGCGGCTCAAGCAGGCGCGCGGAGAACTGCCGGAGGGCGTCCGGGGTGCCGATCTCGAGCAGCAGTGCGGACAGGCCGAGCTCTCCGGCGTCGACGAACCCGCCCGCCAGGCCACCGGTGAGGTGCAGCGCCAGCGCCCCGCGGGCGACACGGAACGCGGTGGCGTAGCTGGCTGTGTCCCGGGCCACCGGTCCGGCCACCATCGTCACCACCCCGTGCCCGCCCACCGCCTGGGCCGTCTTGGCCAGGACGCGACGCAGCGCGTCGCCCGGATCGGGCTCGGCCGGGTGCAGGAGCACATGCAGCCCGTCGTAGGAGCCGACCAGCGGAACCGGCCCCGGCTCGGCCGCCGCGCGCACGAGCTCAGGCAGCCGCGCCGTGGCCGGGACCACGCCGTCCACAGCCAGCAGCGCGACCACGTGCGGCCGGGACAGGTCGTGCCCGATGGCCACGGCCCGGTCCAGTACGGCGCGGGGGTGGACCGGGCCGCCCTCGCGCAGCAGGTCGCCCAGCAGGTCGCCGGACAGCCGGCTCCGCACGTCAAGGACGTGCCGCTGCTGCAGCAGCAGCAGCGCCACGACCAGCGCGAACCGCTCGATGACACGCAGCTGGACCGGTTCGGGCTCGGCTGCGGGCGCGGTGACCCAGAGCCGCCCGGCTAGCTCGCTGCCCAGCACCACCGGCGCGGCCCAGGCCGCCGTGCCGCCCGGCACCCGGACCACCTGGTACCGCCCGCCCACCTCCCCGTGGTCGAGTGCGGCGCGCACCGGACCCGCCCGCCGGGCGGCCAGGTCGGGCGGCGGCCGGTAGTCCTGCTCCGGCGCGCGGGCCAGCATCCGGCCGTCGGCGTCCTCCACCGTGACCGAAGCCCGTAGCGCGGTGGCCAGCGCGCCGACCAGTCCGGGCAGCCCTACCTCGTCCAGGACCAGCTGCATGAGCTGGTGGTGCTGCTGCTCGGCCCACTCCAGCGCGGCCCGGCCGCGGCGCAGCTCGTCATTGGCCCGGGACAACTCGCGGATGACCCCCTGCTGCTCGGCGCGCAGCCGGGTGGTCTCCAGGGCCAGCGCGGCCTGGCCGCCGAGCAGCTCGATCAGCTCCAGCTCCGGCGGACCGAACTCCCGGGCCGTCACCGAGTAGGCCACGATGACGCCCGCCTTCTCACCCGAGCCGCGCAGTGGGGAGGCTAGCAAGGCCCGGTACCCCTGGGCCGGGGCCAGATCCTGCAATCGCCCGTAGCTGGCCGCGTCCCGGACGTCGGGGACCACGATCGTGCGATCCTCGCGGTAGGCCCGGGCCGCCGGGGTGTCCAGGGCGCTGCCAGGTGGGTGGATCTGCAGTGACCGGCCGCCGCTGACCTGGGCCAGGTAGTGCGGACTCAGGCCGCTGCAGCCGGCGATGTGCAGCCGGTGGCGCTGCTCGTCGGCCAGCATCACCGCGCAGAACTCGAAGCCGATCAACTCGCATGCCTGCACCGCGACCCGGTTCAGCACCTCTTCCAGCGGCTCAGCGGCGTTGACCGCACGGGCGATCTCGCTCACGGCCGACATCCACGACCGCAGCGACTTCGGCACCTGCGACACGCTCACATCGTCTAACCATCCTCAACCGGCCGCCCGAAGGCAAGATCGGTTGTCCCGGGCGTTCCCGGCGGGTACGGCCGGGACCCGTACATACGATCCCCGTGACCAGCCGTGGACCGTCCAGGGCGACCCGCGGGGCCGGGGGCCAGGGCGGCGCTGGCACCGTCAGGCCGGCGAGGCAGAGGCATTCGGAGGCGTCACTTCCTCGATGTGGAAGTTATACGCCGAGGAGACGAATGGGTACAGCAAGTCCTTTATCGGTTCCCCGATGACGGGTGAGTTGACCAGGACCACCAGTTCCATGTTCAGCGGCAGGTAGAACGCTACGCCCTGCTCCTGGTGACCTGCGTTGTCGTTCCAGCCGCCGAGCTTGGCGTAGTAGGTCCCGAGCGGGGTGGCGACCGAAAAGTCGATACCGAAGCCGTCGTCCAGCATGACCTGGGCCTGGCCGGGACTGACGATGGTGCCGCCGCGCCGGAACGTCGCCATGACCTGGAGCAGCTCGTCGACCGACAGGTGCCATCCGGCCCCGCCGGCCATCGTCGTCAGGTCACCGGAATCCCAGCCGCTGCCGGTCACCGGGAAGTTGTAGGCCAGGGCGTCCGCCGCATCATGGGCGAAGTCCGGACCGGTCACCCCCGAAGGCGCGAAGACCTCGCGGGCCACGTACGACGCGGAGCCAGGCAGGGCACCGACTTCGACCCGTTACGGGCAGGCGGCCGGCGTTTGCCCGGCCTGCCCGGCCCCGTTCATGACCGGTACCGGATGCTCCGGCCGACTGTGCCCGAGGCGTTCGAACACCGGACTAGCCCCCACGCTCGCGACCCTGCCGCACTTGGGACAGGTCTCTGCGCCGCCATTGAACGAGAAGCGGCAACCGCAAAAGCACGCAACGTCAGCCATCGTCGATACTTTCCTTTCTCTGCGCCCGCTGCGATGCGGCGGGCCGGTGGCGGCAGCGGGACCGGACTTTGCCGGTGCGCTGCCGGTATGGCTGCTCATGAGGGGAGCAGCCATACCGGGTGCAGCACGCGCCGCCGTGGCGCGGCTGCGGGGTTGGACGGGCATCGCCAGCCAGCCGCGCCGGCTACGGCCTGGCCTCAAACACGGCGTTGAACGGCGTCTCGCTGGCCCGCCGGAAGCGGGTCAGGCCCGCCCGGGTGACCACGTCCCGGATCCGGGCCTCCCCGGCCTGGGCGCCGAGCGCCAGCCCGACCTCCTGCGACAGCGAAGCGGGCGTGCACAGCAGGGTCGAGAAGCCGTAGAAGGCCCGCCCGACCGGATTGAAGTTGTCCTCCACCCGGTCACCGGCGGCCGGCTCGACGATCATCCAGGTGCCGTCGGCCGCCAGGGACCGGCGCACGTGCCGGGCCGCCCCGACCGGATCGCCCATGTCGTGGAGGCAGTCGAAGGTTGTGACCAGGTCGTATCCGGTGCCGGCGTAGGAGGAGGCCGGTGCGACCTCGAACCGGACCCGATCGCTCACGCCTGCCTCCGCCGCCCGCTTGCGGGCGGTGGCGATCGAGCCCTCGTGGTAGTCGGAGCCGACGAATGTCGAGGCCGGGAAGGTCTGGGCCATCAGGATCGTCGACGCACCGTGGCCGCAGCCGACATCGGCCACCGTCGCGCCGCGCTGGAGCTTGTCGACGACACCGTCCAGGGCCGGCAGCCACTCGGCGATCAGGTGGGCGTTGTACATGGTGCGGAAGAACCGTTCGACACCGTCGAAGACGTCCTGGTTGTGCTCGTGCCACCCGACACC
>PMST01000555.1 GCA_003168295.1 Actinomycetota bacterium | reverse complement strand
CCGTGACCGGCGGGGCACGCGCGGGCGAGCCGGCCCGGAGCGTACGGGTGCTGCTCGTCGACGACGACCCGCTGGTCCGCGTCGGGCTGAGAGTGATTCTCTCATCCGCGGATGACCTGACGGTCGTCGGCGAGGCGCCGGACGGGGCCGCCGCCGTTACCGCGGTCGGCGCTCACCGCCCGGAGGTGGTACTGATGGACGTCCGAATGCCGGGCATGGACGGGATCGCCGCGACCGGGCGGATCTGTGCGCGGCCGGACCCGCCGAAGGTAATCGTCCTGACCACCTTCCATCTCGACGAGTACGTGTTCGGCGCGCTGCGGGCGGGGGCGAGCGGGTTCCTGCTCAAGGACTCACCGCCGACCGATATCGTCCAGGCGGTCAGGCTCGTCGCCGCAGGCGACGCCATGCTCTCCCCAGCCGTCACCCGCTCGCTGATCGACCACTACGCCGCGGACACGGCAGCTGCCCGCGCGGCGACGGCCACGGACTGCGTCCTGGTGCTGACCAGCCGGGAGAAGGAGGTCGCGGCGGAGGTGGGGCGCGGCCGGTCCAACGCCGAGATCGCCGGGCTGCTCTACATGAGTGAGGCTACCGTGAAGGCACATATTTCCCGGGTATTCACCAAGCTGAACGCGACCAACAGGGTCCAGGTGGCGATCATGATGCGCGATGCCGGCCTGACCTGAGCCGCACGATCGCACGGGCCGCACGATCGCCCGGAGGTACGGCCGCAGCCTGGGCGTTTGGCGCAATGGGCCAGCCCAGCGGGGATGAAGGCCGTGGTGTTCGAGGCCCTAGTCCCGGACGCCCCTGCCGTCCGGGCAGGCCGGGGGTGTTACCCGGCGCGNNGGTTCCACGCGGTGGTGGTGCCGTCCGGGTTGCGGACCAGTGTCCAGCCCATCCGGTGAATCATCACCTGATGGTGATGGAAACATAGCAGAATGCAATTATCTAGGCTGGTCTCGCCACCGTGGCCCTTGTGCTTGAGATGATGCACCTCACAAGCCGACGCGGGCTGATCACACCCGCCCGCCCACTGGCACCGGCGGTCACGGGCCTTGACCGCGTTGCGGATCCCGGCCGGGATATCGTCGCTATACCCAATGTCCAGGGGCTGGCTGGGACCGCCGAGCCGGGCACCGAGTTCACGGCGACGCAAGAACGAGGCGAGCCCGCCCGGACCGGACAGCAACTCCACAGCCTTGCCGATAACGGCTTGCTCGAGTGAGTCGCGGCTCAGGCCGGGCGGCAGCGGCTGAGGAGCCGGTAGCGGCTCACCCGGGCCGGCCTGGTCCGGGTCGCTGGAGGCTGGCTCGCCGCTGCACGGGCCGGGGCCGGGGGCCGGGGTGCAGTGGCCGGGGCCGTGCCCCGCCAGCTCGAGGCAGAACCGGACAAGCTCCTCCATCACGCCCAGGTTCACAGTCCCGAATACCACCGGCGTCACCGACGCGTCGCACGCGAACCCCGTCGCGGCGTCCCCCTCCAGCCATGCCGCACCGTCCGACCCGCCCACCGACGCGGCCGCGCGGGCCGCCGCCCACCGCTCCCGGACCCGCTCAGTCCACTTCTTCTGCAGCTTGGAACCGACATCGAGGTCGATCAGGTCAGACATGTCGATATGGGCCCAGACCTTGACCGGCTGCCCGGCCCGCTCGGGCAGCAGTCCCGCCGCCACCAGCCGCCGGCACGCCTCCTCCAGCCCATCGTGGTAGCGCTGGGCGTGACTGCGCTCATCGTCGGCGCCCCGGGGGGCCGACAGCGCATCCAGCACCGCGCCCACGACCGCCGCGCACTCCGGCGACAGATCACCCCTGATCACCCCGGCGCCGCCGAACGTGGTCTCCAGCTTCACCGCCCGTTCCTCAAACCGCGGCCCATCCTCATCCGGGACCTCCGGCCGCGACCGGACCTCGATCTCGGCGGCCAGGCCGGCCAGGTCCGCCAGGCCCATCCCGGCCTGCGCCGCGCTGACCAGGATCGCGTCGGCGTCATCGCGGCAGTCCTCGGGCAGGCGGTCGGTCCAGGCGCAGATCAGCCGGGCGTAGGACTCCGACAGCAGGTCCCCGGCGGCCAGCTCGGCCAGCACCCGGGGGTGCAGGCGCCCCCGGCGGGACCAGCCGGTATGCCCGGCCGCGGTGCCCTTGGTCACCCGGGTGTGGTTCATCAGCCAGGACCGGGCGCCGTAGTCCCCGTCGTCGCGGTAGCCCTGGGCGGCGTTGAACGCGGCCAGGATCGAGGCCCGCGCCGCGGTGACCCTCGCGTCGGCCCGCTCCAGTGTGATCAGGCACTGGGCTTGCAATTCGGCGGGCATCTGGGTCGCATCGGCGGTTGCCAGGAACCCTAGCCCGGCGCGGATCATTGCCGCTGCCTCAGCCGCATTGGCGGCGGCCGGAACGGAACCCACGAGGATGTCACCTCCCTCCGGGATGCTCACCTGCCGTGGACGGATACTGTTACTGGTCCAGGCGGTTTTCGCCTTCTAGCTAATACATCGGGCGACTAGTAATATGTATCGCTTTCTTGTTCTATTCTAACACCCGGCCCCGACATTTACCGGGGTAGACATGCCGCCGTGAGGTTTTCGCAGAAGTTGTGAACAGAGATTTTCATGGTGTTCGTGGGGAGAATGACCGTAGGACCTTGGTCTCGTTCGGCGAGTTCATTTGATCGTCAGAGAGTCCGATACTCGGCGGCCCGGGCGGGCCGGGGACGTGCGCCCCGGCCCGCCCGGCTCGGGCACGGTGCTACCGCATCGGCAGGCCGGCCGGAACGCCGAGCTGGTCGGCCAGCTCCCCGTAGGGACCCTCGGGCAGTACCAGCCGGGCCGCCCGCAAGATCACCTCCGGATCCTGCCCCGGCGGCCGCAGCACGTACACCGCGTCATCACCCCGGCAGTGCGTCACCACCAGCCGGTCGTAATCGGCCAGCACCACCGGCCAGCTGGCCGGCAGCCCCAGCGCCCCGGCCAGCTCCCGGTACGGGCGCTCATGCAGAACCAGCCGGGCCGCCCGCAAGATCACCTCCGGATCCTCACCCGGCGGCCGCAGCACGTACACCGTGTCGTCACACCCGCTATGCGTCACCACCACCCGGTCAAAATCGGCCAGGACAACCGGGGTCTTCCCCCCGCCGAGCCGACCCGGACCAGGCCCCGGACCAGGCCCCGGACCGGAGACGGGCACCGGGCCGGAGACGGCCACGGGGGCGGA
>PMST01000352.1 GCA_003168295.1 Actinomycetota bacterium | reverse complement strand
GCGAGCCGCTCAGCGGCGAACTGGCGGATGGTCTCCAGCAGCCGGTAGCGTAGCGCTGCCCCGGCTGGCTCCGCCACGACCAGGCTCTTGTCCACCAGCGAGCCGAGCAGGCCGGCCACGTCGAACGCCTCGACGTCCCCGACGCCGCACACGGCTTCGGCGGCGTCCAGATCAAAGCTTTCGGCGAACACCGACAGGCGCCGCAGCACCACCTGCTCGGCACCGCTCAGCAGCGAGTAGGACCACTCCACGGTCGCCCGGAGGGTCTGCTGCCGCGCCAGCGCGGTCCGGCTGCCCCCGGTGAGCAGCCGGAAGCGCTGGTCGAGACGGTCGCGCAGGCCGGTCAGCGACAGCGAGCGCAACCGGGCGGCAGCCAGCTCGATAGCCAGCGGCATCCCATCCAGCCGCCGGCAGATCGACGCCACCAGCGGGCCGGTCTCCTCATCCACCGCAAAGCCGGCCCCCTGCTCTTTCGCCCGCTCGACGAACAGCGTGACCGCATCGCAGGCCTCCGCCGCTGACCAGTCGCCGTCACCGGCGGCCGGCAGCGACAGCGGCGGCACCCGGTAGATGGTCTCTCCGCCGATGCCCAGCGGCTCGCGGCTGGTGACCATCAGGTGCACCTTCGGGCAGCGCCGCAAGACCGCGTCCGCGGTCTTGGCGCAGGCGCCGATCAGATGCTCGCAGTTGTCGAGCACGATCAAAACGTCCTGCGGCGCAAGGGCATCAACCAGGGTCTCCAAGACCGGCCGGCCCCGCCCCGCCGCCACCCCCAGCGCCTCGGAGATGGCCGGGACCACGGCGCCCTCATCGGAGACCGCGGCCAGCTCCACCAGCCAGACCCCATCCCCAGACCCATCGAGCAGGTCAGCGGCCACCTGCAGGCTCAGCCTGGTCTTCCCCGAGCCCCCGGCCCCGGTCAGCGTGACCAGGCGGGAAAACCCGGCCAGCGCCCGCACCTCCGACAGCTCCCGCTCACGCCCGACGAAGGTCGCCAGCTGCACGGGGAGGTTATTGGCNNAGCGCCGCGCCCGGCGGCAGCCCGTCCCGCACCAGTCCAGCCGCCGCCTCCGACACCAGCACCTGCCCCCCCCACGCGACCGCGGCCACCCGGGCGGCCCGGTGCACCTCCAGGCCCACCAGCCCGGTAGCCGTCCGCGCCGCCTCTCCGCAATGCACCCCCATCCGCACCCGCAGCCGCTCCCCGCACGGCCACGCATGCGCCTCCATCGCCTGCTGCATCTGCACCGCCGCCGCCACGCACCTCCGCGGCGAGGAGAACACCGCGAAGAACGCATCACCCTGCGTATCGATCTCGCGGCCGCCCTGTGCGGCCAGCGCCGACCGGATCAGCGCATGATGACCGGCCAGCACCTGCGCGTAAACCCCGTCCCCCACCCGCTGCAGCAGCGCCGTCGAGCCTTCAATGTCGGTGAACAAGAACGTGAGGGTCTCCACCCCAACAGCGTAGAAGGCCGGACCGGCCATGGCAGCTGCCGCCGGGCACACCATCACGCCAGACCCGCCCACCCGGATGGCCCCGGCCGCTGACCGGCTCGCTGACCACCCGCACGGCGGGCGCCGATCGCTAACGCTTCCCGACGCCAGAACGAGGAAATCGGGCGGCCCTGCTGCCGAGCACCCGAGGTCGGATCGCCACGCCGGAATAGGTAGGGAGGATTGTGCTTCCGGCCCGGCTTGCACGGTTTTGCGGTGGTGCGTGCGTGCGTGCGTGGGGTCGGGGGCCTGGGTCCCGGCCTGACCTCCGAATCGGCTGACGCCCTCTCGGGCTGTCCTGCTAACGATTCGTCGGCCGGGCCCAGGTTTTATCCGGCACCCACCGGCGGTGCCGTCCCGATCTGCCCGTCCTGTGCAAGAGGCCGGGGTTCACAGGTCCGGCGGCCAGCGGGTGCGTGCCACCCCTTCAACCAGCGAAAAGGGATGGCATTGACCATCGTAGAAGACGCACGCGTCATTACCGGCGGCGTGGACACCCGCGCTGACATGCATGTCGCCGCCGCGCTGGATCCCATCGGCGTGCTGCTCTGCGTCCAGGAGTTCCCGGTTACCCTGGACGGCTACGCCCGCCTGCTGGGCTGGCTGGGCGGTTCGGGATAAGCGCTATGCGCATCGAGCGGACGGCGCACCCTGTTCCGTCAGGCGACGTTTCCGCAGATCAGAGGGACTATGTGGTCAGGGACAGGATCGAACTGTCGACCTTCCCCTTTTCAGGTCAACCGCGCTAAGCGCTATGCGGACCTGGAAAAACGGACGTCACTGACGAGCGGAACCGCGCTAGGCGGAAGGTGCAAGATTCACGCTAGCAGGACCCGATACACCCCGTCCACCAGGCAGGACAGCGACCCCACCCAGGACCACCGCGACCGTCGTTGGCGTGATCATGGCCGCCACCCAATCGGTGCGCGGCTGTGGCACGTGAGATCTGTTCCCACACCTCGGGCTACCCGCCGCATTCCCGCAAGCAAGCGAGCCCTCTCGGGAGCGTCGCCAGATTAACCCCGTGGTGAGCGCAACGGCGCTCGCGTAGCAGCCGTTATGGACGCTATGGGAAGTCCTATATAGGCCTCGCGGAGGCGTCCAGATAAGGCGGTTCTGCGCGCTCACGGGCGGCGCTGGCGCCATGAGCAGTGTTCGGTTGGTGAATCACTGCTCGCGGTCATCCGACCGCAGGTCCGCTCTAATCGACGGGGTCAAGGTTATGGCGGCGGCGTGAGGATCGCCACCGGATGCCGGCGGTGACCCCGAACGCGAGCAGCATCAAGAGGCAGATCGGGACGCCCAGGATGAAGGGGTTACCGTTCTTGCCGCCTCCCTGGTTCCCGAGGACGAAGAAGATCGGGAGTGCGACAACCAGGATGATGTAGGTCCGGCGGCTGGCAGCCAGGTGATTCCAGCGATCTGACATTGTCGTTCTCCCTTGATTGATGGCTGCGACCGGCGGCCCATTCATGCGGGTTATCCGCCGCGTGGGCTGGTCAGCTCAAGCGTCCCGGTGATCGGGTCCGTTGTCGTCATCTGGGAGTGCGACTTGGTGTGGACTTATGGCTGATTAGCGGCGACGGGGGTCCTGCTTTAGTAGGACCCCCGTCGCCGCTTCGGAGGATGTGGGGCTGTGCGCGGGACGCTACCGTGTGCTTGTGAGCAGCGAACGCGCCCTTCCTGGGTGGGTACGGGCGGTTGACCTGCGTGTGGTCGACTGGGTTCTCGCCGTGCTGTTGACGGCGGGCGCTTTTGCTGACGCTGCCTCGGAACCCCGTCGTGCGCTGAACGCGCTGGCGATTGTGTCGCTGGTCCTGCTCACCGGCAGCGTCGCATGGAGGCGGGTGAACGCGGTCCTGGCCACGCTGATCGCCATCACCGGGCTGATCGCGTTTCAGCGCGCGAGCGTGTACGCCGGAGACGGCGCGTTCGAGCTGGCGGCCATCGCGCTGGACTTCTATCTGCTTGGCCGTCGTACCCGGGGCCGCAGGAGCGTCCTGGTATCGGCGGTCGTGTTCGCATGCTGGCTAGGAGCGGCCGCGGTGATCTCATACAGCCCGGCCGGCGGGACGGTGTCCGAGGTGCTCGGGGTATGGGTACTGGCGGGTGGCCTGCCGTTCGCCGCCGGGCGCACGCTCGCGACCCGCAGCATGCTGACGCGCGAGCTTGAGGCAACCACGGCGCGGTTGCAGGACGAGCAGAAGGTTCGCGCGGCCCGCGCCGCTGCTGAGGAGCGTAACCGGATCGCGCGGGAGCTGCATGACGTGATCGCCCATAACGTGACCGTGATGGTGATCCAGACGACCGCCGCCCGTCGGGTCGCGTGCGGGGATCTCCAGGCCGCCCGGATGGCACTTGACGTCGTTCAGAGCTCGGGGCGCGGAGCGCTCGTGGAGCTGCGGCTGATCGTCGGTGCGCTGCGCCGTGAGCACGACCAGCTCGCGGTACCGGCAGCGGCCGGTCTCGCGCAGCTGGATGCGCTCGTGAACCGTGCCTGCGCGGCCGGGCTATCGGTGCAGGTGCACGTCGAGGGGCGTCGGCAGCCGCTTTTGCCAGGCCTGGATCTGGTCGCTTACCGCGTCTTGCAGGAGGCGCTAACCAACGCGATCAAGCACTCCGGTTCCGCCAGCGCACAGGTGAGTGTGAGCTTCGGCGCCGGCGAACTTGAGCTCGGGGTAACCGACAGCGGGCACGGACCGGCGGGCGGGCGCAATGGCGGCGAGCCGGGCCACGGGCTGATCGGGATGGGTGAGCGCGTCGCGTTGTTCGGCGGTGAGCTGCGCGCGGGACCCCGCGCGGGCGGGGGGTTTGAGGTCCGGGCGCGAATCCCGTTCGACGGGATCATCTCCTCTTCCCCGGTGGCCACGTCACCGCCCAGCGGCGATCGGGTGACGGCCCCGGCCGGAGGTGTGCGGTGGCCCTGGCTGGACCCGGCCCTCGCGGGCGCGCTGCTGGTGACATTGGAATTCGCGGTGCTGACCAGCAGCCATCATCGCGGGCCGCTGGTGCTGAACATGGTCGCCGTGGCCGCGATGGCACTGGCTGCTATCTGGCGCCGCCGCTCGCCGCTGGTGTTCCTGATCGTGGTCGGGACGCTCGCCACAGTGATGAACCGGTATCTCACCTCGCTGAGCCACTCACCGCTGAGCGGGCCCGCCATTTACTTGATTCCTGCCTACACGGTCGCCGCCTGGGAGAACCGGCGCAAGGCGGTAATCGGACTCGGGATCTTTGCCGGGGGCGCGGCCGGCGAGCTGATCGTGCACCACGGGACGGCCGGCGACTTTGCGGGCGCGGCGTTCACCATTACGGCGGCGTGGGCCGCCGGCCGCGCGATCCGCGCGCGTCGCGTGGTGACCTCAGAGCTTCAGCGCACGTCCGCACGGCTGGCAGCCGAGCGCGAAGACCGCGCGCGGCTGGCTGTCGCCGGGGAGCGCACGCGAATCGCGCGCGAGCTGCACGCGATGGTGGCGCACAGCGTCGCCGCGATGGTGGTCCAGTCCGAAGCGGCCCGAAGCCTGCTCGACCACGATCCCGCGCGAGCCGACACAGTGATGGGCGCGATCGAGGGCACCGGCCGCCAGACGCTCGCGGAGATGCGCCGCATCCTCGGCGTCCTGCGCCACGTCGGCCACATCGGCGAGCGCCATCCGCAGCCGGGGGTAGACCAGATCTATACGCTCATCCAGCGGGCGCGCGACCGTGGTCAGCCGGTCGAGCTGAGCGTTCACGGTGAGCCAGGAACGCTGCCCGCCGGGGTGGATCTCGGAATCTACCGGATCCTCGAGGAAGGCCTGCAAAGCGCCGGCCGGCAAGCAGTCGGCGTCATCCTGCGCTTCGGTACGGAAGACCTCGAGCTTTGTCTCACCGCACATTGCCGGGAGCCGAGTGGCTGGCCCACGGCCGCGATGCGCGAGCGGGTCGCGCTCTGCGGAGGGAAACTGCACCCGGGCACCCGCGACGAGGATGGCTGGCGGTTCGTCGCGTTCCTGCCTCGCGGCCGGCAAGGAGCGCTCGCGTGACCGTGCGCGTCGTGATCGCCGACGACCAGCAACTGATCCGCGCCGGGTTCCGGATGATCCTCGCGGCCGAGCCCGACATCGAAGTGGTCGGCGAAGCGGCCACCGGCGCCGAAGCGGTCAGCCTGACTCGCGAGCTGCGACCGGACGTCGTGCTCATGGATATCCGCATGCCCGAGTTCGACGGCATCGAAGCTACCCGCCGCATCCTGGCCGAAAACCGCGAGCCCAGGACGAGCGTGCTGATCCTGACTACTTTCGACCTGGATGAGTACGTCTACGACGCCCTGCGTGCCGGAGCGAGCGGATTCTTGCTCAAAGACGTACCCGCCCACCAGCTGACCGCAGGCATACGTACCGTCCGTGAGGGCGATGCGCTGCTCGCGCCCAGCATCACCCGCCGCCTGATCGAGGAGTTCGCCGCCGCCCGGACACCTGTGAGCACCGCACCCGGGTTCGGCGACATGACCCCCCGGGAACTCGAGGTCTTCCGGCTACTCGCCGGCGGGCTGACCAACGGCGAGATCGCGGCCCAGCTGATCGTCGGCGAGACGACGATCAAGACTCACGTCACGCGCATCCTGATGAAACTTGGGGTACGAGACCGTGTCCAGGCAGTCGTGCTCGCATACGAAACCGGAATCATCAGCCCGGGACGCCGGCCGGCGAAATAGCCGATCGACGATTCCCTCGCCGCCGCGAGTTAGCCCAAGCCGATGTATGGAAAACCCCGCCGGTGCCCGGACTAGCAACGCCCGATACCCAGGTACCAACGGTACCAACGTCGTTCCCGCTCCTGTATTGGCTGATATGGGCATCACGCACGAGAGCTGTGCCTGGACAGATCTACAGCACCGAGTCGGCAGGGCCTCCAAAGAAGCCCAGCCGACCTGCGGTCACTCTCGCTGATGGTCCTCATGATGGCCGCGCGATGCAAGGAAGCTCGACGAGCGCTGCGCACATCGAGCGGAGCGCGCACCCGGTTCCGCATGGTGGCGTTTCCGCAGATCAAAGACGAAGTGTGTGGTCTTCACGTTTGGGG
>PMST01000075.1 GCA_003168295.1 Actinomycetota bacterium | reverse complement strand
GCTGGCCGGCCTGGAGCTGTCCGACATCCCGTTCCCGGTCATGCCGCCCGACGAGGTGGCCGGGGCCGCGCTGGCCGGGTTGCGTCTCGGTGAGGTCGTCTGCGTTCCGGGCCTGCATGACCCGTCCATGATCGACACCGTCAACGAGGCGCAGCGGACGCTGCTGCTGACCGCGGTCAGCTCCGGGCTCGCGCACCGCTACGCGCCGGGTCCCGGAGCATAAGGAGCTGAGGAGCATGCCGGAATCCCTGACAACCACGGCCGCACCGCCTGCCACTGATGTCTACGCGCTGGGGCGTGACCCGGCGGAAAGCGCCCGGCTTCGGCGCCAGTCCGACGAGCTGAGGGTGGACAGCGCCGCGCTACTCGACCGGGTTGGCCTCGGGCCGGGCCAGAGCGCGATCGATGTCGGCTGCGGGCCGAGCGGCATCCTCGAGCTGCTGTCCGAGCGAGTTTCGCCGGGGGGACGCGTGGTCGGCCTGGACGCCGACCCGGCCCACGCCGCCATGGCCAGGCAGTTCGCCGCCGAGCGGCAGCTACCCGGCGTCGAGATCATGATGGCGGACGCCCGGCAGACCGGGCTGCCGTCAGGATCGTTCGGCCTGGTGCACGCGCGCACTGTCCTGGTGACCGTTCCGGAACCCGCAGCGGTGCTGGCCGAGATGGTCCGGCTGGCCCGGCCGGGCGGCTGGATCGCCAGCCTGGAGCCGGATGCCGAGTACTCACTGTGCTACCCGGATCACCCGGCCTGGACCCGGGTGAGCGCCATCTTCAACGCGGCCTTCAGCCGAAATGGCGCCGACATCCTCATCGGCCGCCGGCTGACCGAGCTGTACCGCGCGGCCGGGCTGGACGATATCGGGGTCGAAGCGCGGGCGGGCGTCTACCGGTCCAGCGATTCCCGCCGCGCGGTCCGCCCGGACCTAGTCCGCAGCATGCGCCCCATGATCCTGGACATGGGCCTGGCCGAGGAGCGCGAGCTGGATGAGATCGACCGCGCGGTTCGCGAGCATCTCGATGACCCGCGCACGATCGTGATGCCGCACCTGACCTTCCTGGTCTGGGGCCGAAAGCCAGAAGCATGGTGCGAATAACTACACGGCTCGGCGATAGCGCAGTTGCCGAGATACTTGCCGCCTATCCCCATGCCTCATGAGCTGAGGTGCTCGACCCGTTCGCAGGCGCGGGTGAGCTCGGCGAGTGTTTTCTCATGTCTTCTTCTTCTTATCGCCTGGCGGGCAGGTATGCTGCTATACGGCTAAACGGAGCATATTGTTCAGTGCGGCTGCCTGGGCAAAGAGCTATGCTGTCAACGTCCCATGCCATGAGGTTCTTGATCTCGGGGAACGTTTCCCTGGCCCGCCGGGCACGATTTTCGGCCTTGGCATTATGGCCGAGGATCTGATAGATAAAAGCAAGCCAGATGAGCCGTTCCGCGTATGTTTGCATATCGATAATGCCCGGGCTGCGCAGGAACCGGCGCCGCCGCATAGCGCTCTCGTCAGCCGTTGAGGCGACCTCAAGCAGCAAGGTCACTTGGTGCCACGTTGCCTCCTGCTCTCCAGGCGAGAGAAGGCACTTCCTCAACAATTGACCTGCCGTTTCCTGGCTTACTATCGCGAGCGTGGTGGCTGCCTGCTCTATCATCGTCGGTTCGAGCAGTACCTTGCGGATCGTGTTGGCGTTCCCGGCCCTTTTGAGCAGCAAGGCCAGGAGTTCGGCTCCAGTGACGGATAACTCCTCTCAACGGCTGGCCCAGCACAGTGGTGCGGTCATGGCCTGAAGGGCGGACAGGTCCTATGCTGTCAACGACCGTCACGCGGACGGGATTCCGGTGCGGACCGCCGATGGCCTCGCAGGCCTGTACTACTTCGCCCGCTACTACTCCCCCTGGCTCGCCCGCTGGACCGGCACCGATCCGGTCCCGAAACCCGCCTGGGCGGGCTAGGAAGCTAGCAAGCGTCCGCCCGCCCGCCGCGGCGCTGTTCACGCCTAGGACGCCGGTCAAGTAGTTCGAACTTGGACGCCGGTCAAGTAGTTCGAACTTGCCCAGCACCAGAGTGGTCACAGGGACCACGCGAGCACCAAGAACGGATGGGGCTCCGCTGGTCCGGGCCGGACACGATCCGGATACCGTCGAAACGTACTTAATATCCACAAAAAGGGCGCGCCTGGGGGCCTTCGCTGCCGGATTTTGCCGGCATGACGGCACATCGTGCCGGCTCCTGCCGGCACAACCGTCCATCGTGCCGGCTAGAAATCCCCTTTAGAGGCCGGTATTTGGAATGTGTGAGCTAGCAGGTGCGGGTGGGGCTCGGAGAGCTGTCCTCCTGCATGCGCAGCGCCCGAGCAGGGGGCACTGCGCGGATGTGGTGGTCCCCAATCCACCATCAGGCCCGGATCCACCACCAAGTCCGCCAGTGAAAGCCGTAAAACGGAGATTAGAGGATTAACGGCGGCTGTCACCGGCCGATGGGCGACCCGGCTACTTGTACCGGTGCGTTAGGAACTGACCTCCTGCTCCAGGGCGTGGACCATGGCGGTCGCGGCTGCGCTCGGATTGTCA
>PMST01000502.1 GCA_003168295.1 Actinomycetota bacterium | reverse complement strand
CGACCGTCTACGCCGCGGCGATGGGCGCCGACTCCCCGGCCGGTATCGCGGACAAGTGGGCCCTGGCGCAGAGGTCCCCGGTCGAGTCGCGTGAGGTCGACGCGGCCGACGCGCCGGTCAAGGAGGTCAAGGTCCTCGGCGACGATGTCGTCTCCAGCGGCGGCGTCGACGCGTTCCCGGTGACGGTCACCAACCCTGGCAGCGACGCGTCGGCGTACTTCAGCGCCCCGGTGTGGATCACCAAGGACCCCGAGACCGGGGTCTACAACGCCGGCACCTACCGGGTCATGGTCAAGGCGGCCGACCGGCTGGGTATCTCGATGCTGTCGGGCCAGGACGGCCGCGGGCACTGGGAGAAGGCGCGGGCGGCGGGCCAGCCGCTGGAGGCGGTGCTGATCCTCTCCCCGCCGCCGGCCCTGTCGCTGTGCAGCGTCAACAAGCTCGACATCTCCGAGTACAACGCCGCCGGGGCGATCAACGGCGCGCCGCTGGAGCTGGTCAAGGCCGAGACCGTCGACCTGCTCATCCCGGCCAACGCGGAGATCGCGATCGAGGGGAGGTTCCGCACCGACATCCTGGAGCGGGAAGGGCCGTTCGGTGAGTTCGGCGGCTACGTCGGCGCCCAGGACTACCAGCTGGTCTTCGAGGTCACCGCGATCACCCACCGCAAGTCGCCCGTCCTGCAGGCGTTCATCTCTGAGATGCCGCCGTCCGAGAGCTCGTGCATGCGCAAGGCCGGCTTCGAGGGCTTCCACATGGCCGAGCTGCGGCCCAAGGTGCCCAACCTCAAGAAGGTCACCTACTTCGAGATGGGCGGCAGCGCGCAGTCCATGGCGATCACCTTGCACGAGCCCGGGCCCGGCGAGGCCTGGGAGGCCCTGCGCGCCGCCGCGTCGGCCCGCAACATGCCGATGAACAAGTGGATCATCGCCGTCGACGACGACATCGACGCCGAGGATTTCGAAAGCCTCTGGTGGGCAATGTCGTGGCGGGTCCAGCCGCACCGCGACATCCAGATCCAGCGCGGCCGCAACACCGACCTGGACCCCTCCGGCGCGCCGGTCGACGCCCCGTTCGACGAGCGCACCTACCCCGAAAAGCTCGGCGGCTCTCAGATCCTCATCGACGCGACCCGCAACTGGGCCTACCCGCCCGTCAGCCTGCCCTCGAAAGACCTGATGGAGAACGCCCAGAAGATCTGGGAAGAGCTCAAGCTGCCCGACCTCACCCCCCACGTCCCGTGGCACGGCTACGAGCTCGGCTACCTGCCCGACGACTGGAACCAGGCGGCGCAGCGCGCCGTGCGGGGGGAGTACCTCAAGACCGGCGAGGAGTTCCGCAAGCACCGCACCCTGTCCTCCTACTTCGAGACCGGCGTCGTCGTCCCGCCCGGGCAGGACAAGTCATGAGCAGGCAGCGGCTGGTCATCGGGGTCAGCGGCTCCAGCGCCCCCCAGCTGGCCTGGGCCGTCCTCGGGGCGCTGCACGCCAGCCACGCCGTCGAGACCCACCTGGTCCTGTCCGCGGGGGCGGAGAAGACGATCGCCGCCGAGATGGGACTGACCCGCGACAGCTTCGAGGCCCTGGCCGACGTCTCCTACCACCCCTCCGACATGGGCGCCGCCGTCTCCTCCGGCTCGTTCCAGACCCTGGGCATGATCGTCGTGCCCTGCTCGATGAAGACCCTGGCCGCCGTCGCCACCGGCGTCAGCGGCGACCTCGTCGCCCGCGCCGCCGACGTCTGCCTCAAAGAACGCCGCAAGCTCGTCCTCGTCACCCGCGAGACGCCGCTCAACCTGATCCACATCCGCAACATGGAAACCGTCACCCTGGCCGGGGCGACCGTCCTGCCGCCGGTGCCCGCCTTCTACCACCAGCCGGAGACCATCGACGACCTCCTCAACCAGACCGCCGGCAAGATCCTCGACCAGTTCGCCATCGGGCACGCCCTGTTCCGCCGCTGGGACGGGACAACGCCCGCCCTCCACGACGACCAGGCCGCCGTCCATGCCTGACACCGATCTGCCCACGGCCAAGCCTGCCCGCACGCGACCCTGTTCTCCGCGGGCGGGCAGCGCCCGCCCGCGGGCGCATCGCCGGCGCCCTCGTCTTCATCCACAGCAGTCGGCCGGCCGTAGCTGCTTGCCGGTGGAAATTCCGGTTTCCTGCCCGGAGGCCACACCTCCCCGGTAGCCGAAAACGATCGCGGCACGGCGACCTGTGCTAAGCGGACGCTCACCCATAGGCAGGTTGAGGAGACGCATATGACCACAACAGCTTTCTTGACCGCTGTCGTGACGACCGCGATCGCGCAGGGCAGCTGTCTCGGCATCCGATTCGCACTGAAGGCGTCCTAGTGAACAGGCTCACCGGTCAGCGCGCCCTAGTGACCGGCGGCGGTCGCGGCATCGGCGCGGCGATCGTCCGTCGGCTGGTCGCCGAAGGGGCGTCGGTGGCGATCAACTACCGATCGCCCGCCGTCGCGGCGGAGGCGTTCGCGGCAGAGCTGGCGGCGAGCGGGGGCGGCGGGGAACGCGGGGAGGTCCGCGCGCTGACCGTGCAGGCTGACGTCAGCGACCCGGAGCAGGCGCGGCGCGCCGTGGACGAGGCCGCCGACGGGCTCGGCGGACTGGACATCCTGGTCAGCAACGCCGGGGTGGAGTACTTCGGGCCGCTGGAGAAGATCACCGTGGCGGACTACGAGAGAGTGTTCGGCATCAACGTGGGAGGCCAGCTGTTCATCACGCAGGCAGCCGTGGCCAGGATGGAGCGCGGCGCGCGGATCGTGCTGACATCCTCGGTCAGCGCGAGCATGGCGGTGTATGAGCACACCCTCTACGCCGCGAGCAAGGCGGCCGTCTCCGCGATGGTCCGAAACCTGGCCCCGGAGCTGGCTGGGCGCGGCATCGCGATCAACGCCATCGCGGCGGGCGGCACGAACACGGCGATGGCCGCAAAGAACCTGCCAAAATACGCTCACCCCGAGCTGCGGGACCTGCCGCCGGAACAGCTGCCGTGGCTGTTCTCTGCCATGGGCCGACTGGCCGAACCAGAAGAGATAGCGGCGGCGGTTGCCATCCTGGCCTCAGCGGACGCGTCCTACGTCACCGGTTCCACACTGGCCGTAGACGGGGGGAAGCCCTGAGACCCTGGACGGCCGCTCTCAAAGCTCCTTCAGCACATCCGGAAAGTAGGTAGGCATCATGAACAGCATCAGCATCAGCATCATCGGCGCGGGAACTATGGCCCGTATCCTTGCCGCCCGCGCGCTCGCAGGCGGCAACACCGTGGAGGTCATCGGGCGTGACGCGGCCAAGGCGGCCGCCCTGGCCCGTTCGCTCGGCGGCGGCGCCACGGCGGGAACGTTCGGCAGTGCCCCGGCCGGCGAAATCGTCATCCTCGCCCTGCCGTACGCGAGCGAAGCACCGGTCGTCGCCCAGTACGGGGACGCACTGACCGGCAAGGTCATCGTCGACATCTCCAACCCCTTCGACCCGGCCTTCACCGGGCTCGTCACCCCGGCCGGAAGTTCCGGGGCGCAGGAGATCGCGAAGGCCGCCCCCGCGGGCGCGCACGTCGTCAAGGCGTTCAACACGATCTTGGGCCACGTCCTGGCCGCAGACCAGGCCGGGGGCCGTCCGCTTGACGTGTTCTTCGCGGGCGACGACGCCGGGGCCAAGGCGCGCCTGTCGTCGTTTATCGAGAGCCTCGCCTTCCGCCCGCTGGACGCCGGCGACCTGAAGATGGCGCACTGGCTCGAGGGAGCCGGCCTGCTCATGGTCGCCCCTGGTGTCGGCAAAGCCGTCAAGGAAAGCAACTTCTGGCTCGGCATCAACACTCTCAGCTGAGCGCACCTGAGCCTGCCGCTCTCGCCAGCTCAGCCGCCGGCGGGCACAGGCCCGCCACAAGGTCGGCGAGCCCCCGGGTCCACCGATCTTACGAATGACCGGCCTAACCTGTAGTCAAGAAAGTAGGACAGCGATGACTGCCCAGCAGCGTGACATGGTTGACCGGATCCTCCGCAACGCCCCGTTCGACCTCGGCGGGGACGTCGCTGTCCAGCGCCCCTGCTCGAGCAGATGCTCACCGCGCAGCCCCTGCCGGCCGACGTCCGCACGACGCCCGGCGACCTGGGCGGCGTCCCCGTGGTCTTCATCGATATCGCGGACGTCAAGCCGCACGGCTCCATCTTCCACATCCACGGCGGCGGGTTCGCGCTCGGCTCCGCCGCAGGATCGGTCGGGCTGGCGTCTGCCCTGGCCCGCAAGACCGGCATGCGCGCTGTGTCGGTCGGCTACCGGCTCGCGCCCGAGCACCCCTACCCGGCCGCGCTCCAGGACGTCACCGCCGCCTACCAGGCGCTGGCCGGGCAGGCCGGCGGGGCCGGTCACGTCGTCGTGTCGGGCGAGTCGGTCGGCGGCAACCTGGCCGTCGGACTCCTCGTCGCGGGCAGGGCGCAAGGCCTGATGATGCCCGCCGCGGCGGTGCCGTTCTCCCCGATGACGGATCTCACGGTGACCGGCAGCAGCTACACGGGCAAGGCCGGGGCCGACCCGAACATCAGCGCCGCGGCCATCCGCAGGCGGGCCGGAGACTCCCTCGCCGGCACCGACGCGGCCGACCCCCTGGTCAGCCCCATCTTCGCTGACCTGTCCGGACTGCCGCCGCTGCTGATCCAGGCCGGATCACACGAGGTGCTCCTCGACGACGCCACCCGCCTCGCGGTGAAAGCCGCCGCCGATGACGTGGCCGTCATCCTCGATATCACCCCAGGCGTCCCGCACGTCTTCCAGGCCTTCGCCGCCCTCCTCGACGAAGGCGATGCCGCCCTCAACCGGACCGCCAGGTTCGTTCAGGACAACATCACCCAGCAGGCACCGCTCACGCCGTTGGCAAGGGGAACATGATGACCGAATTCGCTGATATCGACGGTGGCCGGATCGCGTACGACGTGACCGGGCAGGGTCCGCTGGTCGTGCTGTCGCACGGCATCGGCGACCGCAGGCAGGCCTACCGGTTCCTGGCGCCCAGGCTGGCGCAGGCCGGCTACCGGGTCGCCAACGCGGACCTGCGCGGGCACGGTGAGTCCAGCATGGGCTGGCCGTCGGTCACGGGCAAGCAGGCCATCTCACGCACCGACGTCGCTGGCGACCTGCTCGCGCTGATCCGCAACCTGGGCGGGCCCGCCGTGATCGCGGGGCAGTCCATCTCGGGCGGGGCGGCCACCATCGCGGCGGCCACGGAGCCGGAACTGGTCGGCGGCATCCGTTCCTCGAGCAGACGCTCAGCTCGCAGCCCCCGCCGCCGGACGTCCGCACGACGACCGGCGACCTGGGTGGCATCCCCGTGATCTTGAACAAGATCGCGGACGTCGACCCAGGCCGCACCATCTTCCACATTCACGGCGGCGGCTTCGCGCTTGGCTCCGCCGGGGGATCGGCGGGGCTGGCGTCCAGCCTGGCCCGTGAGACGGGCATGCGCGCCGTACCGGCCGACTACCTGCCCGCGCCCGAGCATCCACCTGACCCCGCTGAAGGACGTCAAGGCCGCCTATCGCGCCCCGGTCAACCAGACCGGCCGCGCCGACCGCATTGTCCTGTCGGTCGCGTCAGCTGGCAGCAACCTTGCGGGGCTAGGCGTCGATGCGGACGGCGACGTCCACCCGCGGCTGGTTGCCAGTGCGGCCGTCACCACGCCGATGCTCGTCATCGATCTCTGGCTCCGCACCAGAGCTTCGGTCGGTTTGCGTCCGCTCATGAGCGATGCGTTCGCCCGGCTCGCCGCGGGGTTTCGACCACCTCGAACCCGGAGAGGCGCGCACGATTCCCGCATACGAAGAGCAAAGGATCGGTAATGTTTGATGTCATCATCGTCGGCGGAGGGCCTGTCGGGCTCTTCCTCGCCTGCGAGCTGAAGCTCGCCGGTATCGACCCTGTCGTGCTGGAGCGACTGCCCGAGGCGAGCCAGGCGGACAAGGCACACGGGATCGGCGGCCAGGTGGTGCGCCTGCTGGACCACCGCGGTCTCTTCGAATGGTTCGGCGGTCAGGGAGCGCCGACGCCTGCGCCCGCGTTCTACTTCGGGACGCTGCCGGTGCCATTGCACATTCTCGGCGCGGACAACCCGACGTACGTCCTGCCGATCAACCAGCGCGACATCGAGCGCGTTCTGGGCGAGCGTGCAGCCGAGCTCGGCGTCGACGTGCGCCGCGAGGTCGAGCTGCGTTCCTTCACGCAATCGGACGATCACGTCGATCTCGTCGTCGACAGCGAGGGCAGCGAGTCAGAGCTCAGCACGCGTTATCTCGTGGACTGCGACGGCGCTCACAGCAATGATCAGGCAGGAGTCCGGGATCACGTTCCCGGGAACCTTCGACGAGCAGATCGTCTCCCGCGCGGCCCTTATCGCTCCGACGGAGCACATCGGGCCGACGGCGCCGAGCGGCTCCAGCCGGAGACCATCGACGACCTCCTCAACCAGACCGCGGGCAAGATCCTTGACCAGTTCGCGATCGAGCACACCCTGTTCCGGCGGTGGGACGGGACCTCACCGGCGTTCGACCACAAGGCCGCTGTCGGTGTCTGACACCGAGCTGCCCGACGAGGTCGCCGCCCTGCTGAACGATGCGGCCGCCGGCGACGAGCAGGCTGTCCAGCCGCTGTTCACGGTCGATGACCAGGGCTGCCCGCACGCGACCTTGTCTTCCGCCCGCCAGTGGTGGACCGGCGACGAGCACCTCGTGTGCGTGCTCGTCGCCGGGCGCACCACCCGCTACCTGGCGCAGCGCCCGCAGGCCCTGCTCCTGGTCATCGGCGCCCGCCAGGCCTACTCCGTCCGCCTGCACGCCACCCAGATCCAGGAGATGGAGGACCGCCGGGACGTGGTGGTCTTCGACGTCACCGCGGTCGAAAGCGACACCCGCGGGGTGGCGCTGACCCCGATGCTGTTCCAGGCCACCGCCGAACTCGCCCGCCAGGAGCGGATCGGCGACCGCGCCGCAGCCACCGCGGCGCGGCTCGCCGGGCAGCCCTGACCTGCGCCGCAGGGGAGCGTCTCCGGTGCGCGCCCTTCCCTTCCCGGACCAGGTGAGGACCCTGCTCAAGGTCGCGGCGGGCCTGACGCCACTCCGGTGTGGCGGTCTAATGCCCTCCATCGGCAAATGGGTGCGCGGAGCTTCAGGCCGCTCTCCGCGCGGCGGGGGAAACTACTATGGTCCTCGACGAGATGCACGGAGGGAGGTAGATGACAATTCCGGGCGCATTCGAAGAGTCCCAGTATGCCGCCGTCGCGGACGGCCGGTACCTGATACGGCGGGCCTTCAGGATCATCGACCAGGAGGCGCGCAGGATGGGTACCGACCCCCTTGCGTTCCAGGCCCTGGTGCAGCTGGCCGGAGTCAGGTCGGCGACCCGGACGGTAACCGATCTCTCGGTCCGGCTCGACATCCCTCGCGGGCTTGCCTCCCGCCTCGCGACCGAGCTGGAAGCCCTCGCGCTCGTTGACCGGCTTCCCTCTCCCGCTGACAAACGGGTCACGCTGGTCAGGGCCACCCCCGCCGGCTTGGACATGGTCGAGCGCGTCTTCGAGCGGTGCCTGCGCAGTCTGACCGCGCTGCAAGACGAAATGACTTACGAGAAGCGGGCCGCGGTACTCCGGAACTGGGCCAGGAACTTCGCGGTAGCCGATCTCGTGCTGCCACCGGAGACCACCCCGACAACGGCTCCGACTGCGGGCCTCTGATACCCGCCGCACGGCCCGGTCAAGCCCCGGGTCAGCCTTCGGCCAGTTGCCCGAGCATCCCGCGCGACGGCCGGGTTGACCGCTGGCCGGATAGTTCCCGCCCGCAGGCCGGGCCTCAAGCCGGCAGGTCTGGTCCTTCGGGGTTGCTGGAGAGTTCACGGAAGGCCCCGAAGAGCGGGTCCCACTGGGTGATCTGCAGGTTCTCGACGATCCCGTTGACCCAGAAAGGGTCGGTCTGCACGACGGCGATGAGAGCCGGTTCATCCTTGGCCCGCATGACGAGCAGGCCCTGCCGTACCGTGGTGCCGACGGACGGGCCGGAGGCGATGATCGTTCCCTTGCTGACTTGCTCATTGAGCCAGTCCACGTGGGGACGGACCCAGCGCTGCCAGCCGGCTTCGTCGGGGTGCTCGAAGCGGACGAAGTAGATCGTCATGGGATCGCCTTTCTCTCCGGTGCCGGCCAGTGCGGCCGGGGTATCGCGGCATGCGGGAACCGGCCCGGCGCGGCAGATGGACCCGCCGGGTACGCCTTCGCCCCGGGCTCAGCTGGCGGCGCCGCCGAGGCCGGCAGCCGCCCGGCCCATCGGGGTCATTTCGCGGTTTGGCCGCCGTCGATGTCGAGGACTGATCCGGTGATCATGGCGGCCATGTCGCTGACGAGGAACAGGACGCCGTTGGCGACGTCGTCGGGTTCGGCCATCCGACGCAGCGGCAGCCGTTTGACGAAGGCCTCAAAGCCCAGTTCGGCAAACGCATCCGGGCCGCCGGCCTGGAGCATCGCTTGCAGCGGCGGGGTGTTGACGAGTGTCGGCGCGACGGCGACGACGCGGATGCCGTGCCGGCCGAGTTCGACGGCGAGGCTCTGGGTCATCGAGATGAGCCCGGTCTTGGAGACGCGGTAGTGCAGCGGGTTGGCGTCGGCGCGGTGTGCGGTGGAGGAGGACATGTTGACGATCACCCCGGGCACCGCCGCGTCGATCATCATCTGGGCGGCGCGGCTGGCGGCCAGGTACGCTGCCCGCAGGTTCAGGTCGAGCACTTCGTCCCAGTCGGCGGCGCTGATCTTCAGGGCGGGGCGCCGGGGTGCGATCCCGGCGTTGTTGACCCAGATGCGCGGGGTGTGCCCGGCGGCGGCGAACGCGGTGAAGAATTCGCTGATCGAGTCTTCGCGGCGCAGGTTGACCGCCCAGCTCTCGGCCCGCGCGCCGTCGCTGCGCAGCTGGCCGGCCAGCGCGTCGAGCGCGGTCTTGTCGATGTCGAGCAGATGGACGTCGGCTCCGGCCTCGGCAAGTCGCCGGGTGACGGCCGCGCCGATTCCGCCGGCCGCTCCGGTGATCACCGCGTGGCGGCCGGTCAAGTCGAGAAGCTGGTCGTGTGGTTTCATCGTGGTTCTCCCTGCGTTGGCTGGCGGTCGGTGGGGCGATCAGCGCTTTATTCGCACGGCGCGCTGGGGGCACATCTGCTCGGCGGTTTCGGTGGCCTCGCCGTGCTCGGGCGGTACGTCGGGGTTGTAGCTGGGCTTGCCGTCCTCGTCTACGGAAAACACCGCGGGGGCGTAGAACTCGCACAGCGCGTTGCCTTCGCAGAGCCGGCGGTCGATGAAAACTTTCATGAAGTCACCAGCGGGAGGTGGCGGTAACCGATCGCTCCGAGGGTGTCGAGGGGTGCGGGCGTGCCCTGCGGGTCCAGGCGCGGCGCTGATATCCGGTCGAGCAGGCCCTCGACGGTGATCAGGGCCTCGCGGCGGGCCAGCTGCTGGCCGATGCACGCATGTATCCCGCGGCCGAATGTCAGATGCGGCGCGCCGCGCATGTCCCGGTTTTCGTCGAAATCCCCGTCCCCGAGCTGCTGTTCGTCGCGGTTGGCCGACGCGATCGCGATCAGTACCCGGCCGCCGTCGGGGATGATGGTGTCGCCGATCCGCTGCTCGCCCACCGCGATCCGGATGCTGACTTCGAGCGGGCAGCCGAATCGCAGGCACTCCTCGATGACTCCGGGGATGCGTGACCGGTCGGCACGAAGTCTGTCCAGCAGGCCGTCGGTAGACAGCAGAAGGTAGATGAGGGTGCCCAGGAAATTGGTGGTGCTCTCGGTGCCGCCGACCATCACGTGCACGATCAGGTTGAGCACCTCGGCGTCGCTGAGGGCATCGTCGCCGGCAGATGAGTCCAGGAGCCGGCCGAGGAAGTCGTCGCGGAACGTGGCACGCCGGTCGGCGATCTTGGCCAGGAAGTAGGCTTCCATCTCGATGACGCTGTGTGCCGCCTGGACCACGGTCTCTTCGTCGACATTGTCGATCTGCACGGCGAAAAGGTGATCGGTCCACAGCTTGAGTCGCACGACGTCGTGTTCGGGGACGTCGAGAACCGCTGCGATTACCCGGATGGGCACGTGCACCGCGTAGTCGGTAACTGCGTCGAAACGTCCGGTGGCCGCGGCGGAATCGAGCAGTCCGGCGACGATTTCCCGGACCCGGGGGGTGATCTGGCGCATGAACTTGCCCGGCTCGAGGGCGCGTTGCATGATCCGCCGGTAGCGCGTGTGCTCCGGGGGGTCGGTTTGGAGCAGGGTTCGCGCCCGGCTGCCCACCTGCGATGTTTTCAGCACCGCGCGGGCGGCCGGTGACTGGCGGAAGGCGCTGGCAAAGGTCGCGGCTTGTGCCGAGGAGAATCTCTCTGGCTGCTGATAGACCTCGTTGCACAACTCATAGCTGGTGACCAGCCAGGCATCTCTGGCCGGGGTGTAGGTTACTCCGCCAGCGTGGCGCAGGTCGGTGTAAAGCGCGGTTCGCTCATCGTAGGTGAGGCGGTCGAAGACCGCCACGCCGGCGGCATTGCCGGGCTGTGAGCCGTGGTCGAACGGGCACGTCGGCTGTTGCATCAGGCACCTCTTTCGTGGCTGGATTAGTGGTCGGAGTACACGGAGGTGCTGTGTGCGCTGTCGCGGTCGCGCCACGCCGCGGCCTTTTTTATCCGCACTGCGCGCAGGACTTGCGCGACCACGGCGTCGTGCTGGTTGGTGCACTCGATGCGGTAGGTCACCACGCCGGCGTCGGGGTGCGCGGGGTCGTCCTCGAGGCTCACGATGTCGCTGCGCGCGTACAGCGTGTCGCCGGGAAAGACCGGAGCGCGGAAGCGCACCTCGTCCAGACCCAGAGCACCCAGCGAGTCGCCGCAGATGTCGCTGGTGGTCAAACCGATGGCGAGAGCCAGCACGAGCGCGCCGTTGACGATGGGCCCGGCGGCGGGGCCGTCTTCGGTGGCCGGTGTGAACTCGCGGTTGAAGTGCCCCTGCGCGGTGTTCATGCTGGCCAGCGTCCAGCGGGTGTTGTCGTATTCGGTGATGGAGCGGCCGCGGTGGTGTTCGAGCACCTGACCCGCGCTGAAGTCCTCGAAGTAGGTCATGGTGTTGCCTCCTGAAAAGCCCGGGGCACCAGGTTGGACCGGGTGAAGGTGATCACCGGGCCGGTGCGTTCGGTGAATCCTGTGGTGGCCCACTGCACGATGCCGGTGTTCGGGTTCTTCGACGACGGCCGGGCCGCGATGACCGTCGAGGTTGCGCGAAGGGTGTCGCCGGGGTAGACCGGGGCGTGGAAGCGGATCTCGTCTGCGCCGAGCAGGACCCCGCCCGCTTCGGACAGGTCCTCGACGGTCAGTCCGAAGACGATGGCGTACACCAGCTGGGGTGACACCACCAGGTCGGGGTGGCCGAGGTAGCGGGCGTATTCGCGGTCGAGCGAGGCCTGCTCGAACTGCAGCCATTGCGTGGCGAATTCGATGGCCTCCGCTTCGCTGATCGTCCGCGCCTGGCGGTGCCGGAATTCCCGTCCGACGGCAAAATCCTCGAACCGGTTGAACCGGCCGGCCGCCCGCTCACGCTGGCGCGCCGTCATCGCAGGCTCCCGGCCACCGGGTCAGGGTCGGGCCGTGCCTCGTCGGCGCTGATGCCGCAGGCCTGGGCCTGTTGCACGATCGCCTCGAAGGTGCGGGCGCCGGCCGCGTCGATCATCATCCCGTTGTGCATGGCTGCGCCCTCCCCGGACCGGGCGGCGGCCTCGAGGGCGTCGAGCGCCGCCACCGCGTCCGCCAGTTCTGCCGGGCTCGGGGCGTACACTTCGTTGGCGATCGGGATCTGGCCAGGGTTCAGGCACCACTTGCCAACCGCACCCATGGCCGCGGCCGCCATCGCCTCGGCCCGGTAGCCTTCGAGGTCCTTGACCGCGCCGTATGGCCCGTCGATCGGGTCGACGCCGTAGGCGCGGGCCGCGGCGATCATGCGCGCTCGCGCGTAGTGCCAGACGTCGCCGGGATATCCCAGCCGCGCGGCGCGCATCCCCAGGCTGGCCGACAGGTCGCCGAAACCCAGGATGAGCGCCTGCAGCCGGGGCGAGGCCGCGGCGATCTTCTCCACCTGGGCCAGGGCCTCGGCCTCTTCGATCAGCACTTCGATTCCGATCGGCCGGTCCAGATGATGCTGGCCTTCCAGGTGATCGAGCATTGTCTCGACGAACCAGATATCGCGTGGCGCCCGCACCTTGGGGACCATGACGACGTCGAGGTGCTGGCCGGCCGCGCCGACCACCTCGATGAGGTCGTCAACCGCCCAGCGGGTGTGCACGCCGTTGATGCGGACGCACCGCAACGTCGAACCCCACTCCAGCGAGCAGAGCGCCTCGATCACGTTGCCGCGGGCCGCTGCCTTCTGCTCCGGCGCGACCGCGTCTTCCAAGTCGATGAACACCAGATCGGCGCCTGCGCCGGCAGCCTTGCGGATCATCTTGGGGTTGCTGGCGGGCACCGCCAGTTCACTACGGCAAAGCCTGGCACCCATGCGTGGACCTCCTCATTGAGGACCGACCGGCTGGCCGGTCGGTCATGAGTTCAGTCATAGCACGGTGTTGAGACGATCGTCAAGACCGGTCGGCCAGGCTCCGGTGGTTGCCGGCTGTGCTACTTTCGGCTGCGTACCGCCCGCCAGCTACGGGTTCGGGGCACTGCGACGTCACAGAGCGAGGAGGCGGATTCGGTGGCCGAGAAGGCGCAGCCTACGGCTCAAGCCGACGGCGGATTTGCCGTGACTCCCGGAACCACCCGCTTCGAGGTGGCCCTCGCGGCTGCCAGGCTGTTCCGGCAGCGGGGCTTCGGGGTTGTCACCATGCGCGACATCGCAGCCGAGGTCGGGTTGTCGAAGGCGGGGCTTTATCACCACTGTCCCTCCAAAGAGGGAATCCTCTCCGACATCATTCTGCTTGGCCGCAAGCTCTTGCTCGATCAGCTGGAGGCTGCGCGGCGGACTGAGGGCTCGCCCCTGGACCGGTTGTCGGCCTTCATCCTGACCCGCGTCGAGCTGGTCATCGAATACAACGACGTGTTCGCCGTGGCCTGGCGTGAGGAACCTTGGCCGAAGGACGTCGCCGGCATCGCCGAGGCGGGAGCCGCGCGATACCGGCAGGGGGCACGCGAGCTCATTGAGGCCGCTCGCGACGCCGGACAGATCCGGCCTGACGTCGATCCGCACATGTTCATGCTGGCGATCGACGGCATGACGAGCTGGCCCGGGTTCTGGTACCGGGAGGGCGGCGCACTCACCCCCCAGGAGATCGGGGCCCAGTTCCTGGAGTTCCTGCTCGGGGGCATGCGGGTTTCGTCCTGATGGGCCGGTTTCCGGAGTCCTCAGGGGATGACTCCGGCGGAAAGGCGGAGTCGCCGAGGTAGGGACCACTGGCACCGTCCAGTGCCTGCTCTGGACTGCTGGCTGGCGGGCCGCTGGGCACGGCCTGGTTCTCATACCGACCGCCGCCGGCCGGGTACAACCCGGGACCCTAACGCGCGCTGACCCTCCGCAGCGCAGCCGGACAAGCGGCTGGACCGTCCCGGCCGGAGGTAAGCGAATGCATCGCGGAAGCGACCGTCCAGGCTCGCCGCGCGCCGACCACGGGGACCGTCCAGGCGAAGTCCCTGCCGCTGCCTGATCACCCGCGGAGAACTACCGGAACCGGCTAGCCGGCGGGAGCTGGCCTTGACGTCATACGCGGTGTCGCGGTAGCGTCAGCATTCGACGGACCGACCGGCTGGCCGGTCGGTAGCCAGTGAGCTTTGCTGGAGCGACAACGACGTTTGCTGGAGCGACAATGACGGATACAGGCTTCGGGCCGAGTAATGCCCCGGACGATGCTTCACCCACCCGGCAGGTGACGGCGCCGGGTCAGCCCCAGCGCACGCTGGCGCACGTCCTGAAGAAAACGTGCCGCGTCAACGCCGACCGCATCGCGGTCGTGCAAGGCGACAGGCGCCTGCGCTACGCCGAGCTTGAAGAGCAGGCCGGCGGCATCGCGACCTGGCTTCACGGCCAGGGGCTTACCGCTGGCGCGCGAGTGGGCATCCTGTCGCGCAACTGCCTTGAGTTCGTCATCGCCGACGTCGCGATCCAGCTGGGCGCGTTCACCCGGGTGGGCCTGAGTCCGCGGCTCAGCCTCGATGAGGTCGCCGGAATCTGCAACGATGCCGCTATCGCGGCACTGTTCGTCGACGAATCATGGGCGGAGAGCGCAACCGAAATCACCAAGCGCACAGCATCTTCCCCCCTCGTCATCTCGTTCGGTACGGGCGCGGCCGGTGCTGTGCCGCTGGCCGGCCCGCCGGCCGCCACGGCCGGTGCGGCACTGCCCGAGGCCAGCGAGAACTCGGCAGCGATGCTGGCTTACACCTCGGGCACTACCGGGAAGCCCAAGGGCGCCGTCATCAGCCAGCGCGCGGCGTTCAACATGTGCCGCCACACCGCGCTGGCGATGCCCGATGTCGGTGCCGGCGAGCCGGTCGTGCACACAGCGCCGCTGGCACACTTCGCGTTCACGATCGCGATGGCCTCGCTGGCCCACGGCGGCACCCAGCACGTGATGGCGAACTTCGATGCCGCCGCGCTGCTTGATCTCGTCGAGACCGAGCGGATCGCTGTCATCCCGATGGTGCCGACGCAGGTGAAGATGGTGGTGGACGAGCAATTGCGACGTAGCCGCGACGTGTCGTCGGTGCGCTGCATTCCCTACAGCGCCGCGCCGATCGCCGCTGGTCAGCTTCGCACCGCGATCGAGGTGTTCGGCCAGGTGTTCGTCCAGTTGTACGCCCAGAGCGAAGTCCTCCCGCCGGTGACGGTGCTGTCGAAGGACGATCACCGGGCCGCGCTGGCCGGCGGTGATGAGCGGCTGCTGATCTCGGCCGGCCGGCCGCTGCCCTACGTCGACGTCAAGGTGGTCGACGCCGACGGAAACGAGGTAGCAGCGGGCGAACTCGGAGAGATCCTGTGCCGCTCCGAAACGATGATGGACGGCTACTGGCAGGATCCCGCCGAAACCGCGCGCGCGTTCGCCCACCACGGCTGGCTGGCCACCGGCGACGTGGGCCACCTCAGCCGAGACGGCTACCTGACCATCGTCGACCGGCGGAAATCCCTGATCATCACCGGCGGATACAACGTCTATCCCGCCGAAGTCGAGCGGGTGGTCCAGCAACTGCCATGGGTCGCCGAGGTCGTCGTGATCGGCATCCCCGACGAGCGCTGGGGGGAAGCGATCACCGCCGTCGTCGTCGTCGACCAGACCGTCGTTGCCGACGGCAACGACGCGCTCTCCGCCCAGCTCATCGAGCACTGCCGGGCTCACATGGCCGGCTACCGCGTGCCCAAGCACGTCAAGTACAGCGGCCCGCTCCCCCGTAACGGGGCGGGCAAGCTGCTCACCCGCCTAGTGCGCGAGCCCTACTGGTCAACGCGCACCCGTCGCGTCTGAGGCGGAAGACACCGATGCCTTCTGCGCTAGTTGTTTCCGGCCCGGCACCCGCCGTCAAAATGCATGAGCCCACACGGGATCTGACGGTACGGCGGCGTACTACTGCGGCGGATGACGTCGTGGTTCTCGATCTGACCGACCCGCACGGTGATGATCTGTCCGCCTGGGAGCCCGGAGCCCATATAGACCTGCTGCTCGGCGAGGGCCTAGTCCGCCAGTATTCGCTGTGCGGTGATCCACATGACAGCACTGCATGGCGCATCGGGGTACTGCTAGACCCGCACGGCCGCGGTGGCTCCCGTCACGTCCACGAACACCTTCAAGAAGGCATGACGGTGCAGGTCCGGGGACCACGCAACCATTTTCCGCTGGTCAGCTCGCCGCGCTACCTGTTCATCGCCGGCGGTATCGGGATCACTCCGATCGCGCCGATGGTTAATCGCGCCCAGCAAGCGGGCAGCGACTGGACACTGATCTACCTCGGGCGGAGCCGGACGACAATGGCGTTCGCCACCCAACTCGCCGGCACCTACGGCGAGCACGTCAAGCTATGGCCCCGCGACGAGAAAGGGCGGTTCGGTCTAGAGGCAGCGCTCAAGGATCCCGAAGATCACACACTGGTCTACTGCTGCGGGCCCGAAGAGCTCGTCTCGGTCGTGGAACACAACTGCCGGAACTGGCCAGAGGGCAGCTTGCATGCCGAGCGATTCGCGGCTAAGCCGCGTGCAGCCGGAGCCGACGCTCCAGCACTGGAGAGCTTCCAGGTCCTGTGCCAACGCTCAGGGTTGAGAGTGGACGTGCCTGCGGACGTGTCAATTCTCGAGGCCCTGGAGGACGCCGGAATTTCCATGATGTCGGCGTGCCTCGAAGGTATCTGCGGCACATGCGAGGCCACCGTCCTGGCCGGCACACCAGATCATCGCGATTCGATACTCACCGACGCCGAACATACCTCCGGCGACATCATCTTGACCTGCGTTTCACGTTCACATAGCGACACGCTGGTGCTCGACCTGTGAGCGTAGGTGCCTAGGCACGGCTGCACGGGCTGACCAAACTGTTCTCACGTCGGAATCTTGGCAGGGGCGGGGAGGGCGCTGCCGGCTCCCTGCCGCTGGGCACGGTCAGTTCCATGAACGCGTCCTCGACGGAACGTCGCACCGGTGCAAGCTCGTCCAGTGCGACGCCCGCGGACAGGGCCAGCGCGCCGATCGTGGTGCCGTCCAGGCCGCTCACGGCGAGGAGGCGGCGTCGATGTCCCGAACGGAACCGCGGGCGCCGGCTATGCATTCGCGCAGGCTTGGGGGTCTGGTGTGCTGACATGGATCTCCTCGTGCTCGTGGTCCCGCTGAAACGCCTCGGTTTCGCTCTCGACGAGCAGTCTGCCTTCGCCGATGATGAGGAAGTGGTCGGCGGTGACCGACATTTCGCCCATTTGGTGGCTCGACACAAGGACGGTGCGTCCCTCGGTAGCCATCTGCCCTAGAAGGACGCGGAAGCAGATGATGCCTTCGGGGTCGAGCCCGTTCGGCGGTTCGTCGAGGACGAGGACCGGCGGGTCGCCGAGCAGCGCGCCGGCGAGCCCGAGGCGCTGGGCCGGTTAGGCCAGGGCCTTGAGTTTGTGGCGGATCTGTTCGGCGTCGGGGTGCTGCAGGTCCTCGAAGATGGCCTGGGCCTGTTCCCAGGCGTCACGGGCGGCGTCGTTACCACCGGCGGCGTGGTGCGTGTCGCCGAGGCGGGTGAGGGTAACGGGTTCCTTGTAGCGGTGCCCGATCGTGCGGAAAAGATCGAGTGCCTGGCGGTAGCACTCGATGGCCTGCCTGTGGTGGCCGAGGTGCTGGTGGGCGTGGCCGAGACTCTCGAGTGTCTCGGCCTCCCCCATCTGGTCGCCGAGGTCGCGGTACAGGGCCAGGGCCTGCTGGCAGGGGTCCAGTGCCTGCTGATGGTCGCCGAGCAGGGAGCAGAGCCAGCCGACCGCGTTGAGGGCCCTCGCCTGGCCGACCTGATGGCCGGCCGCCCGGTACAGCTCCAGGGCCTGCTGGGCGTGGACGAGTGCTTCCCGGTAGCGGCCCTGCAGTTCACGCGTCGTGGCGAGAAGGAAGTGGGTGGNNGCAGGTGGGTGTCGGCGTCGGCGTAGGAACCCAGCCGTCCGCAGAAGATGCCGAGAGCACGGTGGGCAAGGGGTTGCTCGGCCAGATTGCCGAGGCGCTGCGCCGCGGCCAGCGAGACGGCCTGTGCGGCGAGGCTGTCGTGCCATTTCCCCCGCCGGTCAAGGAAGGTCAGCAGGGTCCAGTGCAGGTAGCAGGCGTGGACGTCGAAGCCTTGTGCGGCAGCCTGTGCGATGGCCGCGAGGAGGACCGGATGTTCTGCCTCCAGCCATTGCCATGCCTGCTTGTCGTCGGCCAGTTCCTCGGGGGCGGTGCCCGGCCGGGGCGGGGCCAGGGTGATCATGTCCATCCGCACGGGGCGCAGGAGCCGGTCGGCTGCGTACGCGGTGTGCAGGTAGTGGTCAAGCACCCGGCGCAGTGCCCGGTGCTGTTCTTCGCCGGTGTCGTGGGTGCGGGCCTGGTCGGCGGCGTAGGCGCGCAGCAGGTCGTGGAAGGCATAGCGGCCGGGGGCGTGCTCGGTCAGCAGGTGAGCGGAGGCCAGTTCGTCCAGGGCGGCGCTGGCCTGCTCGCGGCTAACAGCGGTGAGGCTGGCGGTGGCCG
>PMST01000671.1 GCA_003168295.1 Actinomycetota bacterium | reverse complement strand
CTTGGTCCACACGAACGGCCGGAGGTTCTTGTTCCACTCCCCAGCCCATTCGGGACGGCGGCTCGATGAGCTTGAGGAACCGCAGGAACTCCTGGTGCCGGTGCCGGCGGTAGTGCTGGGCGATCACCGAGCCGCTGGCCACATCCAGCGCCGCGAACAAGCTGGTCGCGCCGTGCCGCACGTAATCATGGGTCATCCGCGCCGGGGTCGTGGGCAGTACCGGCAGGCACGGCGCGGTGCGGTCCGGGGATCTGGCTTTTCTCGTCCACGCACAGCACCAGCGCCTTATCCGGCGGATCCAGGTACAGGCCGACGACATCGCGGACGTTGCCGATGAACTCCGGGTCGCTGGATGTTTCCAGGTCTGGACTAAATGGGGCTTGATCCCCGGACGCCCGCCAGATCCGCGAGATTGCCGTCTGGCTCATCACAGTCGCCGCGGCCATCCACCGGTCGACCAGTGCGTGTCCTGGCCTGGGCGCGCTCGGTCAGGGTCTTGGCGATGACCAGCTCGACCTGCTCATCGGTGATCGTCCGCGGCGCCCCGGGCCGCGGCGCGTCCCCGAGCCCTTCCGGCCGGGCTTCCAGGAACCGGGACCGCCACTTCGCCACCGTCGCCCAGGTCAGCCCCAGGTCCGCGGCCACCGCCGTGACCGGCGCCCCGCCCGCGCAGGCCAGCACGATCCGCGCCCGCAAGGCCAGCGCCTGCGACGTCTTCCGACGCCGCGTTAATTCCTCCAGCGCCCGCCGTTCCCCGTCGGTTAGGACTACCGGCACAAGTTTCGGACTCGCCATCCGCCCCGCTTACTAGGTGAGCATGAATTAACGCCTCAGGACACTAGGTCGGCCCAGTCGAATACCATGACCAAGCCTGAAACCGACCAGTCTGAATATGCATCTAGCTCCATGCCGAGCAATCCCCAATCTGCGGATCGCTTAGGGCCTGTGCCTCGCCCGTCTGACGGCGCCGGCCGGCAAACTGTGTAATAGCGATTGCGCGGCAGGGCTTCACCTCGGGTGCCGCCGGAGTACCTCCGCCGCGGCTCGCCTCCCTTCAGCCGGCGGTCCCCGCCCTGGTAGAAGCTGGCCCGGGCGCGCTGTTCCTGCGGGCCAAGCGTCTTCAGCCCACGGAACAGCGGGAAAGCCAGGTCAAGAACGTGTCCTATCAAGGTCTCGTTCTCGTCGATCCTTACTTGCTTGACGGGTCCCGTGAAAGACCGCAACGGTATCCCACCTGCCGACCACATGGCATTCACGATATCGCGGTACTGCCGACGGCAGTGGTGCGAATATCGGCCGTTAGCTCGCCGGGCCGGGGCTCTGGGCGGCGAGAACGCGGTCCAGCATGCGCAACGCGGTCGGCAGCCCGGTGGTGCTGACGGCGCCGAATCCGATCAGCAGGCCCGATTGGGCCGGGGCGGTGTGGAAGCAGTCGGACAGGCCGGCGGTGACGATTCCGTGCCCGGCCGCGGCCTGCAGCACCTCATTCTCGCGCAGCCCTCGCCGCAGCACGGTCGCGATGTGCAGGCCGGCGTGGGCCGTGCGGACGGTAAGGTGCTCGGCCAGCGACCCGGAGAGCGCCTCGGTGAGGATGTGATGGCGCTCGGCGTAGACGCGCCGGTTGCGCCGGATGTGCTTGTCGAGCAGGCCGTCGTCGATGAAGCCGGCCAGGGCGTTCTGCATCGCGATCGGCGGATGCCAGTCGATGAGCTGCCGCAACGCGGTCACCGGCCCGGCCAGCGGCTTGGGGACGGCCGCGAACCCGAGACGGACCGAGGGCGAAAACGTCTTGGAGAATGAGCCCACGTACACCACCCGGCCGTCCGTGTCGAGGGCCTGGAGGGGCTCTAGCGGCCGGTCGACGTAACGGAATTCGGTGTCGTAGTCATCTTCGATGATGGCCGCGTCGTGCCGTTCGGCCCAGCGCAGCAGGGCCCGGCGCCGGGGCATCGACATCGTCATGCCGAGGGGATACTGATGCGACGGCGTGACGTACACGATCCGCGCTGAGGGCGGCAGCAGGTCCACCACCAGCCCCTGGTCATCGACGGGTACGCCCACGACCTGCGCGCCGAGGGCGCCGAACAGGCGCCGCACCGGCACATACCCCGGGTCCTCGATCGCGACGCAGTCGCCGGGCTCGAGCAAGACCCGGGCGACCAGGTCGATGGCATGCTGGGTGCCGGAGGTGACCACGACCGTGTCTTCTCCGGCCGCCACCGATCGCGACCGGCCCACCCAGCCGGCGATGGCCCGCCGCAGCCTGATCCGGCCGGCCGGGTCGCCGTACTCCCGGTGTTCGGCGGCGACGGCGGCGGTGACCCGGCGGCGCCACATCGCGGCCGGGAACAGCGAGGAGTCCGGGAGGCCCGGCCGGAGATCAAACCGGCAGCCGTACGGGGGTGGCCGGAAGTAGGGCGACCAGCCGGCGAACCGCGGACTCGGGCGCAGGCCGCCCGCCGTGCCCGCCCCCATGGCGCCTGCCGTGCCCGCCCCCGCGGGGGCCACAGCGCCCGGCCCCTTCGGGGCCACCGCGCGCGCCCTTATGGGGGACACGGGGGACGAGGATGCCACCACGCTGCCGCCGCCGGAGTGTCCCTCCGCGTAGCCCTCTGCCACCAGGCGGCCATACGCGGTCGTGACCGTATGCCTGGACACGCGGAGCTCAGCTGCGAGCTGGCGGCTGGGGACGAGCTGATCTCCGGGCAGCAAGCGGCCCTCGGTGATGGCCCGGCGGAGCTGCTCGTACAGCTGCCCGGTCAGCGGCTTCCCGGATTCGGGGTCGAGGAAGATGTCCATCTTGCCGGTTTACCACCATCTTGGTATGGCCAAACAGTGCCATTTTGGATCTCGACGAGAAACCATCTGCTTCATATGGTGACTGTAGGCGGTTCCCTCCCGGCCACCCGTCGGGAGGGACCTTCGGCACGCAGCGTCGGCACGCACCGTCGGCAGACAGATGAATAACCAGGCGATTCACCGGCCTATGTTTCAACCGCGAGGTTCATCGAAAGAGCGGGGGCGCCGGTGAATCGGCTGAAACCGCTCCAAGGATGGCAAGTCTTCAGGGGAAACATCCAGCGGATCTGGGGCGATGATCGGGGCCCGCCCGGGCGGCCAGGGGCGAACGTCCGGGCGGGCGGTGGTTGGCATCGGCGGCGGTCGGCAGCAGGGGGCGGTTGGCAGCAGGGGCGGTGGCCCTCAGAAGCAGTGGAGCATGGAAGGAGTTTTGCCGTGGCTGAGGTCAAGCAACTGCTCGATGGCCTTTCCTTCGGTGAGTCGCTGCGCTGGCACCAGGACCGTCTGTGGCTGGCCGATTGGGGCGCGCAGGAGGTGGTCGCCGTCGATCGTGAGGGCCGGCCGGAGGTGATGGCCCGGGTTGATTTCCCCGCGTTTCCGATGTGCATCGACTGGCTGCCCGACGGCCGGCTGCTCGTCGTCGCGTCGCGCGACGGCCGGTTGCTGCGCCAGGAGCCGGACGGGTCGCTGGTGACCCAAACGGACCTGACCGGCCTGGCCAAGCGCGGGCTTCCTTGGAACGAGATCGTGGTGGACGGGCGGGGGAACGCCTACCTCAACAATCAGGGCTTCGACTTCCCCGGCGGCGAGTTCGCACCCGGAACGATCGCTTTGCTCAAACCGGACGGGGCGGCCCGGCTGGTAGCTGACGGGATCGCCTTTCCTAACGGCATGGCCGTGACGCCCGACAACTCCACGCTGATTGTCGCCGAGTCCTACGGCCAGAAACTGACGGCGTTCCAGATCGCCGCCGATGGCAGCCTGTCGCCGCCGCGAGTGTGGGCGTACCTCGGCGACGGCGTGCCTGACGGCATCTGCCTCGACGCCCAGGGAGCCATCTGGTATGCCGACGTTCCGAACAAGCAGTGCGTGCGGGTCCGCGAGGGCGGAGCTGTGCTGCAGACGATCCGGCTCGACCGCGGCTGCTTCTCGTGCGCGCTTGGCGGCCCAGACAGGACCACCCTGTTCATGGTGGCCACCCGATGGCGCGGTACCGAGCGCATGACCGATAAGTCACGAACTGGCCAGCTGCTGACCGCCCGAGCGCCGGCCGCTGGCGTCGGCTGGCCCTAAGCCGGGTCGCCATCCGCCCAGCCCGAGTCCACGACTCGAGTGGCCAATGTGATTTGACACCGGCGCAGCGGGAAAAACGAGCATCACCAGACCGGCGACTTAATCGCCTGAATAGCTTTAGGCGCGGGGGAAAGGTACCGATCGTTATTGCGGATCGCCACCGTCTGCACAAGACGATAGCGATCCGCAATAATTTGGAAAAGCTCCCTGGTGGCGTTAGATAACCAGTGGGGATGGAGAAGCGACAGGACGCCGGGCGGTCCGTACCTGTCGCAGACGACTGCTCTCATCAGCTGCCGATCGAGTTCCGCGAGGAGCGGCCCGACGGCGGTGACGGCCCGGTCTACCAGCTGGACCAGGTCTTCGGCACCGTCGTGGTCGGCCCNNGCCTGGTCGGCGACGGGCCCTTCCAGGTCGGCGACGGGCGGCCGGCGCCAGGGGGCGCCAGGCGGCGCCAGGCGGCGAGCATGCGGCCCTGGTTCAAAGATCCGTCAGCTGACCGATGTCTCTCACTGCAATTTGCAGCACTATTTTTTCTGCAACAAGCAGCGGGTGTTTCGGGCCGTGTCGCTCGGGTCGGCCGTCCAACCGGGCTCTGCCTGTGCCGCGTTCGGACCTGTGCCGCGTCCGGCTCTCCCCAGGGGATCGGCCGCGGTGACCGAGACCCGTAACGAGCCTCGCAAGAGGCCCCCGCAAAGCCCCCGCAGCAAGACCCGCAAAAGCCCGTCACCAGGGACCCCGCGCCCGTTCAGGCCCGGACGCCCCTGTGGACCATGAGGAAGAGAGCAACCGGCGATGATACGTAGGTTCACGCGGGCCGCCCGGATCGTGGAGATAATCGGTGCCGCGGCCGCCGTGGCCGTCTTGGCGATCCTGCTCGTGCCCAGGCTTACCGGCGGCGGAGACGCCGCCGCGTCGCAGGTCATCGAGCAGCCAGACCTGGACGTCGCGGTGGTGCCCGCGGTCGATTCTGCCGGTTTCTTCGTTGCCCTGCACGAAGGCCTGTTCGCGGCGCACGGCCTGCACGTCACCTTCAAGCCGGCGATCAGTTCCGAGACGGTCATCGACGCGCAGGCGCTCGACGAGCCGAGCGACCGGATCGACATCTCCTGCGGCAACTACGTCAGCTACCTCCAGGCGCAGCAGAACTACAACCAGGGCCAGCGGTCTTCCTCGATCAGCGATCCCATGGTCGCTGCCGACCTGCAGATTTTCGCCGAGGGCTCGGTGATGGAACCGGGCACTCAGGGCCTTTACGTGATGCCAGGCTCGCGCATCTCGACGCTGGCCGGCCTGGAAGGCAAGACCGTCGGCGTCAACGCGCCGGGGAACATCCTGTACCTGCTGGTCGCCTCGGTGCTGGCCAATCACGGGCTGCGCGTGTCCGGAGTGCATTTCGCGTACTACCCGCTACCGATGATGGCCGGGGCGCTCAAGGCCGGGAAGATCGCGGCGGCGGTGCTGCCCGAGCCGTTCGGGACCCAGGCTGAGCAGTCGATGGGCGTCACCCTGATCGCCGACCTGGACCAGGGCGCCACCGCCGCGTTCCCGGTGCAGGGCTGCGCCGTCACCCGGCAGTGGGCCGCGGCGCACCCGGTGACGCTGGCGGCCTTCCGCGCCGCGTTCGAGCAGGGCCAGCAGATCGCGGACGCCAACCGGTCCATCGTGGAGCAGTCGATGGAGGCGCTGAAGGCGCCGCTCGGGGTCTCCAGGGTGACCGCGGCGATGATGGCGCTGGACAGCTATCCGGTCGGGCCGGTCGACGCGGTACGCATCCAGCGGGTCGCCGACGTGATGCGGGAGTTCCTCGGCTTCCCCGCCTTCAACGCGACATCGATGATCGGCGGCTGACCGTCTCGTCCCGCTGGTCACGGCCGATCGGCGCGTTCGCGTTCGCGTTGGCCGGCGTGGCGCCCGGGCGAAACGCGCTGTGTCGGGCAGAATGCAACAAGGCCCCCTCCATGTATGAGATGGAGGGGGCCTTGTCTAGCCCGCCGTCCCAGATCGGCCAGTTGCCCGGCCTCCCCGGCGCTGCGCGCCGCCCGCCGGGGCCAGACTCCCGTTCGATGTACCGGCTTCCCGGTCCATTCTACGTTTCCGAGGTTGCCCTCAGATGGTGCCCGTTTCCGGCGGTGAAAGCATTTCTACTGCCTCCGGGAGTCTCCCGCAAGGGTCTGCCGCAATTCATTTTCAGTTTTTCCTTTATCCACACGATGTCCACAGGACAAAGGCACTTATTCGCCCGTCACGGCGGTTATCCACCGGCTTATGCACAAGACATCCACAGGTAACCAGATGTAACTCGGCAAGTACAATTATGCTATAGCTGCATGTAAGCGATCAGTCTTTTGCTGACCACTTTACGTAATCAGAAGATGTCCCGAATTGCCACTTTGACGTGGGTGAAAGGGCTAAGGGACGATGCAGGTGAGGGTAATCGTGGTGGTGTGCCGTGAGGTGACGGCAACGGAGAGCGGCTGGGAGCACGGGGTCTGGTGACTGGTGCCGTTGCTGACATCGACGATGAAAGGCGAGCTGCCAGAAACGTCGTAGGTCCCGGCCGGGAGCGTGACCGAAAAGGTACCTGAACTGCCCGCCCGCGCGGTGACCGGACGTCGGCCGCTGGCGGTGAACCGGACCGTTCCCGGGATCGGCCGCTCGCCTGGCTGCTGTCCGCCCGGGCCGATCGGGCCGCCTTCGATTCCGAACTTGCCTGCGACAAAGCCGCTGGGGGATGCAGGCGGATGAGCGGGCGGGTCGGCGGCCGCGCACGCGGCCGTCAGCATCAGGGCCAAAACAGCGATGATGGCCTGCAGTCGCTTCTTCATGTGCTCCCCGCTCGCTCAGTTGCGCCTTGGACGCGCCCGCCGGGCCGCGCGTTCCCGTGCACCGGAGTTGCCCGCAAATGACCGCTTAGGTCTTTCTTCATCGGCGTCAAGCACGGCCAGCGAACGGGCCAGGCGCCGCTCGTTGGCTAGACCTCTTCCCCGGCCGGCGCTGCGGGGGCGCCGCGCCGGAAGAGCAGGGCCGCGAGCACGGACCCGCCGGCGAACATTCCGGCGGCCCACCAGAACGCGGTGGTGTAGCTGTGCACCTGGGCCAGTTCGGCGAGCGCGGGTGCCGGGTGGCCGCCGGTCATCAGAGCAGGGCTGAGGTGGCTGGCCAGGTAGCTGGCGGCGGCGCTGGCCGCCATGGTGTTGAGCAGCGAGGTGCCGATGGAACCGCCGACCTGCTGGCCGGTGTTGACCATGGCCGACGCGGCGCCCGCGTCCGACGACGCCACGCCGGCCGTCCCGGTGTTCATCGACGGCGACATCACGAAGCCGAGGCCGGTCGAGGCGAGCAGCAGCGCCGGCAGGACATCCGCGGCGTAGCTGGAGTGGACCCCGATCCGGGTCAGCCAGGCCAGCCCGGCGGCGGCGGCGAGCATGCCCGGTGCCACCAGCCACCTGGGGCCGATGCGGGGCAGCAGCACGATGTTGGCCAGGTTGGCGCCGACGATGATCGCGCCGACCATGGGCAGGAAGGCGACGCCGGCCATGACCGGGCTGAAGCCCAGGGTTTCCTGCAGGTAGTAGGTGAGGAACAGGAAGATGCCGAACATGCCGGCGCCGGTGACGAGGATCGACAGATAGGCGGCGGCCCGGTTGCGGTCCAGGACGATCCGCGGTGGCAGCAGCGGCTGGCGGGCCCGCGTCTCGATGAAGCCGAATGCTGCGAGCAATACCGCGCCCGCGGCGAGGAAGCCCCACGTCGACGGCGCGTGCCAGCCGTCACTGGCCGCGTTGGAGCAGCCGTAGACGATGCCGAACATCCCGCCGACCTCCGCCACGAGGCCCGGCAGGTCCAGCCGCGGCCGCCGCCCGGCCGGCTGCCTGCGCAGCAGCGCGACGGCCCCGGCGCCCGCGATCGCGGCGAAGACGAGGTTGACGTACAGGCACCAGCGCCAGGTCAGGTACTCGGTCAGCAGCCCGCCGAGCAGCAGGCCGACGGCTCCGCCGGCGCCCGCGATGGCGCCGAAGACGCCGAAGGCCTTGCCCCGGTCCCTGCTGCCTTCGAACGTGGTGGTCAGCAGCGACAGCGCGGCCGGGGCGAGCAGTGCGCCGAAGGCGCCCTGGCTGGCGCGGGCGGCCACGAGCATGCCGAAGCTGCCGGCCGCGCCGCCGACGGCGGATGCGGCGGCGAAACCGATCAGGCCGGCGATGAAGGTTGCCTTGCGGCCGATCAGGTCGGTGAGCCGGCCGCCGAGCAGCAGCAGGCTGCCGAAGGCGAGGGCATAGGCGGTGACCACCCACTGCCGTTCGATGTTGGAGAAGTGCAAGGCCAGCTGGGCTGAGGGCAGGGCGATGTTCACGATCGTGGCGTCGAGCACGACCATCAGCTGGGCCAGCGCGACGACGGCCAGGATCAGCCAGCGCCTGGGGTCCGCGCCGGTCGCAGCTGGCTCCGGGGCCGGTCCCCGCGCCGGGCCGGGGATGCCCTCCGGCGGAGTTGGGTTCGTTGCTACGGCTGGTGTGCTAGGAGCGGAGGTGTTGCTCATCGTGCTGGATCCCTTCGGGTCCGTTGAACTGTTTTCTGCACTCTAACGCAAATTTGCAGTACATAGCAATGTTGCTATCTGATGTATACTTGCCGCATGGCGCAAGCGGGACTGAGAGAGCGCAGCAAGGCACGCCGCCGGGCGGCGATCATCCGTGCTGCTTACGAGCTGTTCGCCGAGCGCGGCTACGACGCGACCACGATCGCCGACATCGCCGAGGCGGCCGAGGTCTCGCCGCGGACGGTCGCGATGTACTTCCCGGCCAAGCAGGACATCGCGCTATCCCGGTTCAGCGACGGGGTGGCCGGCCTGACCGACGCGATACGCGACCGGCGGCCTGGCGAGGCGGTTCACGATGCCTTCGGCCGCTGGCTGCTGACCAGCTTGGCCGAACCAGAAGAGCGCGAACTCTACCGGCTCGCGCGCCGCATGTTCGCGGCCAATCCCGACCTCGGGGCCCTGCGCACCGCGCGGATGGCCGCCGCGGTGCGGGCAGGCGCGGCCATGATCGCGGCCGATACCGGCAGCGCCCCCGACGCCATCGCGCCCCGGCTGGCGGCGGCCGCCGCCGCCGCGGTCGCGATGGAGGTCATCGACACCGAGCCGGGCGCAGCACGCGAGCAGGCGGTCGCCGCCGCGATGCGCTTCCTCGAGGCCGGGACCGCGGCGCTCTGATCGCGGGCCGACCACGCGGCCGTCCTCTGGGCTAGCCGGGATGGGGGCCGCCTGGCATTGCCGCTAGTCGAACTCGGTCGGCAGGGATGGATCGCGATGGTGTGCCAGCGCTCGGTCGAGCTGTCGGTGATTGACGCGGCCCAGGGACAGCGGCGGCAGTTTGCCCAGGCCGAACCAGCCGACCTCGAGCGTCTCAAGCGCCGCTGGCGGCTGCACGGCGCCGTCGCGGCGGCAGAGGAAAAACAGCTTGTAGACATGCACCGGCAGGGGCGGCGGATGGCCCTGGAGTTCACGATCCCAGCAGGCGATCAGCTTCACCGCCGAGCTGTGATACCCGGTTTCCTCCAGGATCTCCCGGGTGACCGCGGCTGAGGGCGTGTCGCCGGGATCGGCCCAGCCGCCTGGCAGCGACCACCGGCCGTCGGTCTTCTCGCGCATCAGCAGCACGCGTTCGTGATCGTCGAAGATCGCGCCGCGGACATCGATCTTCGGCGTGGCGTAGCCGGAATCGCGGCCGAGCTCGACCACGAGTTCCTCGGTCGGCCGCCCGCTGAGCACCGAGAACAGCTCGGCGGCCAGCCGGCTCATCTGNNCGATCCGGCGCACCGCGTCGGCAGCTGTCGTGGCCACCCCGGCATTATCGCCTCTGCCGACACCGTGGCCAGGACCGCCTCGCCGGTCAGGGCGCGATCCGCGCTAGCTGTCCGGATCTGATGGCGGCCGCCGTTCGAGCGCGGCCAGCCGGAGTTCGAGCTGGTCAACCCGGTGCCGAAGGATCTCAAGCTGGGCCTCATCGGCAAGCCGGCGCTGCGCGGTGCGGCGCAGTCGCGGGGAGGCCTCGGCGCGGGCGGCGACCACCGCGAGCGGCACCAGCCGCTGCGGCCCGTGCGGCCCGTCGACGAGCCGGGACGGGATCTCCCCGGTGCGGTACCAGTTGCGCAGGACGGCACGGGAGGCACCGGTGTCGGCGGCCGCCCGTTCCAGCGTCACCCAGTCCGAGCCCTCGAGCTGGGCCGTCAGGTCGAGTTCGAGTTCCCAGTCGTCGAGCCGGTCCTCCCAGTCCGCCACTCCGTAATCCTTTCACCTCGGCCAAACCTCGCATCCCTATTAATAGCATGGTATTGACAGGGTTTCGAGCATGCTGCACGGTGGTCTCATGTTTGAGCGATTCACTAACCGCGCCCGGCACGTCGTCGTTCTCGCCCAAGAGGAAGCCCGGCGACTGCACCACAACTACATCGGCACCGAGCACGTGCTGCTCGGGCTCCTCGGTGAGCCCGAGGGAATTGCGGCCCGCGCCCTCGAGGGCTTCGGCATGTCGCTCGAGGGCACCCGCGAAGAGGTCAAGGCCATCGTGGGCGTCGGGACCGGGAAAGCCACCGGGCATATCCCGTTCACCCCGCGCGCCAAGAAGACCCTGGAGTACGCGCTCCGCGAGGCCCTGCAACTGCACCACAACTACATCGGCACCGAGCACATTCTGCTCGGCGTGATCCGGGAAGCCGACGGCGTCGGCGCCAAGGTCCTGCGGGAGCACTCCGCCGACCTCGCGCCGGTCCGGATGGCCGTGCTCGACCTGCTGGTGCCCGGGGTGCCGGCCGGGGGGCCCCGGGGCCGCCGCTGGCTGCGCCGATTCGCCGCAGCCGGTCCCGGCGAGGCATCCGAGCCGGGGGAGCAGGCGGAGCTGCGCACCACGCCGGCCGCCGACACCAGCCTGAGCGAAGCCGCCCGGCTGGCCGGATCGCAGCCGATCGGCTCGCACCATCTGCTGCTGGCCGCCCTAGGCGACCCCGATACCGCCGCGGCCCGGGCCCTCGCCGCTCTCGGCGTGGACCTGGACCAGGCCAAAGAAGCCCTCCGCACCGCCGACGTCACCGGCACCAGCGACGAGCAGCCGGAAGAGGCAGGCCGGCGCCAGATGCTGATCCGCGTGACCGACAACCAGCTCACGATCGAGGCCACCGACCCGGTGATCGTCGGCCTGGGCCGCGCCGCGCTCGCTGCCCTCGGCGAAAAGGCGAGCCCGGCTGGCACCCTTCGCGGCGACCTCCCCGAAAGCGCCAGCCTCGCCAACGTCTGGCAGGCGCTCCATGACAGCCTCGGGGTCATCCAGCGCCGCGCGACGTTGCCCGCGGAGTCTGAGGGTCACCCTGACCAGCCAGGAACCGAGGCCGCTTAGTGGTCCTCGGCCTCACCCGGTCGCAGATCCTGGCGTTCCGGCGTCAGGCCGGCGGCCTCGACGAGCGGCTGGCGCACGGGCCGGACTCCCTTCGCCGCGCCGCCTGGGCCGGGCTGCAGGACAGCATGCCCCGGGCCGCGCTGCTGTCGATTCACGCGCGGGTCGAGGGGGCCGGGCCAGCCACGTGGGAGGACCCTTCGCTGGTCCAGCTCTGGGGCCCGCGGTACAACGTCTTCGTGGTCGCCGCGTGCGACCTCGCCGTCTTCTCGCTGGGGACGCTGCCCGACGATGCCAGGGGCCGCGGGCGGGCGGAGGACCTCGCCGCCCGCCTGCACGCCGCCTTCGGCGGCGCCCGGGTGAGCAACGCAGAGGCGGGCCGCGCGCTCGGCGTGCACCCCAACAGTCTGCGGTACGCGGCCGCGACCGGCACGGTCGTTATCCGGTGGGATGGCGCTCGGCAGGCGGCCGTCTGGACCGTGCCGCCCCCGGAAACCCGCCCCCGCGACGCCCGCCTGGAACTCGCGCGCCGGTACCTGCACATCTACGGCCCCGCCACGCCCGCGGCGTTTGCCCGGTGGGCGGGGATCGGCCGGCGGTACGGCGCCGAGGCGTTCGAGGTGCTCGGCCCGTCGCTGACGCCGGTGCAGACACCGGCCGGCGACGCCTGGATCCTCAGCCACGACGAGGCGGCCTTCCGCGCCGCCCCGGGACCCGCGGCCCCCGCGCGGCTGCTCCCGAGCGGCGACGCCTACTTCCTCCTGCAGGGCGCCGACCGCGACCTCCTGGTCCCGGACCCCGACCAGCGTCGCGCGCTGTGGACCCCGCGCGTCTGGC
>PMST01000620.1 GCA_003168295.1 Actinomycetota bacterium | reverse complement strand
CTGCCGCTCGCCGCCGGACATCTGGTCGGGGAAGTGGGTGGCCCGGTCGCCCAGGCCAAGCGCCTCCAGGCTCGCCAGCCCGGCCGTGCGTGCCTTCCTGGCGGACATGCCGTCGAGCTCAAGCGGCAGCGCGACGTTCTCCGCCGCGGTCAGGCCGGGCAGCAGGTTGAAATCCTGGAACACGTACCCGATCGTTCGGCGCCGCAGCCGCGCCTTGGCATTGCGCGGCAGCGTCGTCAGTTCTTGCCCGCAGACCCGGACCTGGCCGCTGGTGGGGTCCTCCAGGCTGCCGGCGATGGTCAGCAGCGTGGACTTCCCCGATCCGCTCGGTCCCATGACCGCGACCATCATCCCCGCGTCGACGTCGAGATCGATGTCCTGCAGTGCCCGTACCTCGGCGTCCCCCTGGCCGTAGACCCGTGTTACGTGGCGCATCTCGAGCAGGCTCATAGCACTGCCCCCGTCCTGATTTCGTGTTCTGGTTCGGATGTAGTTCTGGTTTTTTCGCTGGGTTTACCGTGAGTTCTCATCGGCCTGCTCCGGCCCGGCGGCGCCGCTTGGGCAAGGACGGAGGTGGCGGGCCTGCCGTGCTGGCCGCGGCTGGCGCGTCTGCTGTGTCTTTCGGGTCCGAAGCTGCTGTGCCTTTTTCGTCTGAAGCGTCGGCGGCGGCCCGCTTGATGCGGCCGTCCGCGGCATCCAGCCAGCGGACCACGGCATCAAGCCGGAACAGCTCCGCGTCGACCACCAGGGCCAGGTTCATGTCGGACTCGGCCTCGGACTCCTTGATCCGCGTCCACTGCTGCATCAGCTGCACCAGGTACCTGCGGTGCACCTGGATCACGTCCCGCACATCGGTGCCCGGCACCCGCAAGGCCACCAGCACCTTCATCACCAGCTCGTCCCGGGGCGGGGAAGCCAGGTCCGGCGGCGTGCGCAGCCATCTGGCTAGCTCGTCGGNNGCGGCCAGACCTCGCCGGTCCGGGCCTCGAACTCCTCGCGGAGCTGAAGCCCGTATTTGGGCCCCTCGCTCAGCAGCGCGAGCAAGGCATGCCGGACGCTCATCGCGTGACTCTATTGAGTAGCATACTGAGTATAGTAGTGCTCGCACGGGCGCCGCGCACCCCGGTTAACCCCCCTTTTTCAGGCACCGGCTAGCCCCCGTTTCGCGCACCGGGCGCCTCCGCTTTCGCCCGCCCGGGTAAGCCTCCGTTTACAGGCCGGGTGAACGTCAGCGTTCCTGGAGGACGGCGAGGATGTTGCCGGCCGGGTCCTTGAACCAGGCGATGTAGGGGCCGCTGAACGCCTTCGTGTTCTCGAACATGTCATGCTCCTGTCCATGGGACCGATTCGCACCCGCGGGATGGACGCGGGCGAGACAGTGAACTCATCGCAGGTGGCCCGGTGACGGCCGGATACTCGGGCCGGCCGCAAGCGGCCAAGCTCGGGCTGAAACCGGAACAGCGGGTCCATCTGCACCATCCTCCGCCCGGTTGGGCCCTGACCGACCCGCCGGCCGGCCTGACCAATGCCGATGACGACGGCCGGGCTGACGTTATCATCGCGTTCTTCACCAGCGCGGATGACATCGCCGGGCAACTCGGAGAGCTCGCGCAGCGGATCTACCCGTCCGGCGCGCTCTGGGTCGCGTGGCCGCGGCGGGCGGGCGGCCACCGCAGCGACATCACTGACAACGTCATCCGCGCCCATGCGCTGCCGATCGGACTGGTGGACGTCAAGGTGGCCGCGGTCGACGACGACTGGTCCGGGCTGCGGGTGGTCTGGCGCACCAAGAATCGCGGGTGACGGGCGGACGGGGTCGGCGTACCATCGCGATCATGGGTTTCACTTGACGTTGAAGGCCTGCGCTTTCCGTACTCGCGGTCGGGCTCGCGATCGAACTGGCCGACGAACTCGTCGACGGCGCCAAGGGTGCTGCGCTGCCGCTTATCCGGCATGACCTGGGACTGAGCTACGCGCAGATCGGGCTGCTGGCGTCGGTGCCGCTGCTGGCGGGCGGCCTGCTCGAGCTGCCGCTCGGCGTGCTCGCGGGCGAAGGAAAACGGCGGCGGCTGGCCGTGCTGGCCGGCGGCATCGTCTTCGTGCTCACGCTGCTCGGCGTCGCTTCGGCCCGGTCCTTCGCGGTACTGCTGGGTGCCTTCGTGGCCTTCTACCCGGCCTCCGGCGCGTTCGTGTCACTGACCCAGGCCGAGCTGATGGATACCTGGCCGGACCGGCAGGCCCAGGTGATGGCCCGGTGGGAGCTGGCCGGATCGATCGGGGCGGTCGCCGGACCGCTGCTGCTCGCGGCCGTGCTGGCCAGCGGCGGCGGGTGGCGGGACGCCTACCTGGTGCTGGCCGTACTGGCCGCCCTCGCGTGGCTCGGCCTTTGTCTGCGGGGACCGCACGCCGCCGGAACGGGCACGGTGGCTGGGGCGGGCGGGGAAGGTGAGGGGCGGCCTTGGCGGGTGCGGGGGCGGGAGGTCCTGGCGGCGCTGCGGGACTGGGGCACGGTTCGCTGGCTGGTCCTGCTCCAGGTGACCGATCTACTGGGGGACGTCTTCACTGGGTTCCTCGCGCTGTACCTGGTGGACGTGGAGCATGTGCGGCCGGCTGTTGCGGCGCTCGCCATCGCGATCAGGCTCGGCGCCTCGCTGGGCGGGGGCGGCGCGCTCATCGTGGTCCTCGAGCGGATCGGCGACCTCACCGTCCTGCGCGCCACGGCAGCCGCCGCGGCCCTGCTCTACCCCGCCTTCCTGCTGGTGCCGGGAGTCGCGCCCAAGCTGGCGATCCTGGCTGTGCTGAGCGCGGCCAGCGCACCGTGGTACCCGCTGCTGCAGGCGCGGCTGTACGGCAGCCTGCCGGGGCGCAGTTCGGCGGCGGTGACGCTGAGCAGCGCGGCCGGGCTGGCCGGCGGACTCGGACCGCTGGCCGTGGGGCTGACGGCACAGGCGTTCGGGCTGGGCTGGGCGCTCGCCGGACTGGTGGTCGTCCCCTTGGCCGTCCTCGCCCTCAGCGCGACGGCCCGGCGGACCTAGCGCGTGACGTGCCTGAGGTACTCCTGCCGGTTGGGCGGATCGTGATCTGAGCGCGGTCGGCTGGGCGCCGGGCCGCCGACTCGCTGGTAGCGGCCGAAGACGCACTCGAGCGCGCTCTCGCCCTGGGTCAGCGCGGGTAGCTGCTGTTCGAGGGCACGCAGCTGGGCCGTTCGGATATCGCCTTCAATTACGCAGGCTGGCCCGAAGATCTCGGGCAGCTCGGGTACGGCGCTCAGCCGGGACAGTGCGGGCAGCACGCGCCCGAGCAGGTCCGCGGGCACCTCGAGCCGGAAACGCTGGACCGGCTCGTACACATGGGTGCCCGCCTGGCGCAGCGCGCTCATCAGGACCAGCGGCGTGAGGCCGCGGAAGTCGGCGCCGGTGCTGGACATGGCCTTGTCGAAGTGGGCGTGGGCGTGGCTCTGCCGCGGGTAGTAGCCAGAGTGCGTGAGGGTGACCGTGGCGTCGGTCACCTGCCAGCCGCGGAGTCCTTGCCGCAGCGTCGCGTGCACGGTGTCCTCGACGGCCCGCAGGAACGAAAGCGGCAGCGCGCCGAGCTCGATCGCGAGCCGGAAGCTCAGCCCGGAGCCGGGCGGCGCCGGGTCGACGCGCAGCCCGACGGTGAGGCCGGCCAGCAGCGAACTGATGCCGGCACCGGTGATCGCCGACCCGAAGAAGACCGGATGCACCAGGGCGCGCCGGCTCTGGGCCGCGAGCCCGGCGCGCAGCCGGGGGTAGGAGACCGCCGCCTCGTCGGCCACGTACACGGCCAGCAGCGCGTCATCGCGCTCGGCGAGCAGGTCGGCGAGCCGGGTGGTGAAGGCCGTGTCGGCGCCGCCGGACGGCTGAAAGCCGGCCTGGGCCGCGCCGGACCGGTCGATCTTGTTGACGAAGATGAGCACCGGAATCCGCAGCCGCCGCAGCGCCCGCATCAGCACCCGGGTCTGCGCCTGGACGCCCTCGACGGCGGAGATAACCAGCACGGCGCCGTCGAGCACACCCAGCGCCCGGTCCACCTCGGCGATGAAATCCGGGTGACCGGGNNGTGTCGATCAGGTTGACCGTGACGTCGTCCAGGACGAAGGAAACGACCGCGGCCTTGATCGTGATGCCGCGCTGCCGTTCCAGGGCCAGGGTGTCGGTCTGGGTACTGCCGTCATCGACCCGGCCGATCTGGTCGATGACGCCGGCGGCGAAGAGCAGCCGCTCGGTCAGGCTGGTCTTGCCGGCGTCAACATGCGCCAGGATCCCCAGGTTGAGCGTTCGCACCGAAGGTCATGTCCTCTGCATAGGCGGCAAATCGCTGCTGAGCTGACATGAACGTCCGGCGCATGGCGGGTTTCTCCCTGGTCTGGTCCTGCCGGCATTACAGCAGGCTGGCGCGCGGCAGGCAACCGGTTTTCCTGCCGCCGGCCTGACGTTCCCACCGGGACCTCCTGGACCATCGGCACCCCGTACCGGGAGACCGTGGCCGAGGCCCGGCACTACCAGGTCGAGGGCGTGCTGTGTGTGGAGATGGAAGCCGCCGGACCGGGTTTTCAGCCCGGATAGCTGAGGGGTGGCCGGGGGGACGCAGGAGGCCCGTTCAGAAGAAAATGGCTGGTAGGAGCGGTGAAATAAGCCAGGGAATAGCTGTGTGGAGTTGGCGTTGGAATTACCGGAGGCATTTTGCTTTCGGGTAGAGCTTTATCTTCTGAATTGTCCAATTCGTTCTACGGTGTGCGATCCAATGAGAACTTTCCACGTTCGCCAGGCCGCCAGGCGGCAGGCCGAGCAGCTTACGCTGGTGCGCCGGCGCGCCCAGCCGACCGCGGTGTACATCACCCGGCTGACGCTGACGGCGGTGTTCGCGTACCTGCTCGCGTTGCGACTGCCGGGCGCGTCGTCCCGCGACGTGCTCGCGCCGCTGACCGCACTGCTGGTGGTGCAGGCGACCCTGTTCCACACCATCCGCAGCGCCGTCCAGCGGGTGGTGGGGGTCACCGCGGGCGTGCTCGCGGCCGTCGCGGTGTCCGCGTACATCCCGTTCAGCTGGTATGTGCTCGGGCTGCTCATCGCGGGCGCGCTCGGGCTCGGGCTGATCCTGCGGCTGCGCGAGGACCTGCTCGAGGTACCGATCAGCGCCATGCTGATCTTCTCCGTCGACTCCCACTCCGCCGCGACCAGCCGCATCACCGAGACGCTGGTCGGTGCCGCCGCCGGGCTGGCGGCCGGGCTGCTCTTCGCCCCGCTGCGCGTCCAGCCGGCCAAGGAAGCGGTCGGCGACCTCAGCCGGCAGATGGCCGACCTGCTCGGCCAGATGGCGGACGGGCTGGCCGAGGGGGCCGACTCGAAGCGTGCTACCGAGTGGCTGGAGCGCACCCGGGCGCTGCGCGGCGAGGTCGAGCGGGTAGACGACGCGCTCAGGCAGGCCGAGGAAAGCGTCCGGCTGAACCCCCGCCGGCTCCGGTTCGTCAACCCGGCGGCTGGCCTGCGGGACGGCGTCGACACGCTGGAGCGAGCGGCTACCGGCATGCGGATGCTGGCGCGTTCGGTGGCTGACAGCGTCCGGATCGACAGCGAGCACAGCCCGGTCAGGGAAACTGAAACCCGGGCCCGGCTCGCCGCCGTGCTGGCCGAGCTGTCCGGCGCGGTCCGCGCCTACGGCCAGCTGCTCGAGGCCGAGCCGGTATCCGGTGAGGACGTCGGTCACGTCGGTCACGTTGGTCCGGCCGGACGGGCTGGCCTCGCTGGTTTGG
>PMST01000680.1 GCA_003168295.1 Actinomycetota bacterium | reverse complement strand
ACATCGGCGACATGCTCGACCGGCTGACCGGCGGCTGGTACCGGTCGACACCGCACCGGGTCCGCAACCTCAGCGGCCACGGCCGGCTTTCCTTCCCGTTCTTCCTGGACCCGGGCTTCGCCGCCGAGGTGCCGCCGCTGCCCGGCCGGGCCGCGGCCGGAGACGACGGCCGGGCGCGCTGGGATGGCCAGGACCTGCGCGCCTTCACCGGCACCTACGGCGACTACCTCCTCGGCAAAGTCTCCAAGGTCTTCCCCCAGCTCCGCAGCGACGCCCTGGACTGACCACCGGCGCTGCCCGGGTCGGCCACGTCCGAAGTCCAAGGACCGGCGGGCGGGGCACTCAAGATCGTTCGTCAGTTTCGGCTGCTTCAGCGACCCCAACTGACGAACGATCGGCGGCATCCCCCGTAGACGCGCCCTCAGTTGTCGCACGAGCCACTCGCGTGCTCGAGTTCGCTTGCATCGAGCTCGTACCCAGGCTGCGCGTCACCACCGGCGAGATCGACGCCGTGCTGGATGCGCGGGCGCGTATCACCGACCGCCTGTGGCCTCGCCGGTTCGCGGGAGAGCGGCGGCCGCCTGTGCGCTCTGCGCCGGCTGCGGCGCCACGGTGGGCGGCCGGTGAACGCCCTGGAACGGAGACTGGTGGATGACGGCGAAGGACCAGGCGCCGAGCCCGAACATCACCACGGCGACGGCAGCGGCAGTCATCGCCGCCAGCGATGCCCGCCGGGGCAGGCGAGTCACCAGCCAGCTGCCGAGCAGCGAGATGGCGCCGATGGCGGGGAGGTAGAACCGGGCGAACTGCAAGGTAGAGCCGAACGGGTTGGCGGTCCAGGTGTAGGCGGCATACAGCCCCCACACGCAGAACCATGATGCGGCCAGCGCCAGCCCCACGCCCAGGTCGCGACGGGCGGGCGCGGCCCGCTCCTTTTCGGCCCGGCGCAGCCGCACGCCCCGTCCGGCGATCCACGCGAGCGCCGCTAGCCCGAGCACCAGCATGGGCATGGCCTGGATCAGGTGGGCCGGCATGTACCGCAGGTTGGGCAGCACCGCGCCGAGGCTGAAGGTGATCTCTCCCGGCCGGTACCCGGATCTGAGCGGCCCGCCGTACACCAGGACATCGAACAGGCCCACGGCGGCGCCGGACACCGCGACCGAGCCCAGCCACCATCTCAGCGCGGCCGCCGGCACCGCGCGGAACTTCCGGGCCGCGGCCACGGCCACGACCGCGCAGCCGAGCACCACGATGTCGGTGTAGCGGACGAATACCGCGACCTCCAGCGCCGCGAACCCGGCCAGCCCGGTCCAGGTGCGCCGCCAGGCGGTGGCCTCGGCGGCCAGCACCGCCCACAGCAGGGCGCCGGTGCCCGCGGCGATCAGCGAGGCATCGGTGAACGTCGGCATGTAATCGCGCCAGGCAAACAGCAGTGCCGCACCCGAGGAGCAGAACAGCACCACAGCGGCCGCCCCGCCGTACCGGCCCAGCCAGCGCCGGGCCCCGAAGAACAGGCCCAGGCAGCCCAGCGCCCCGTAGAACAGCGGCGCCAGCCGGATGATCCCGGCCGCCTGGAACGGCGCGGCCAGGAACGGGTAGCCGGGATCCTTCTCGCTGATCCACCGCCCGTCGGAGAGCTGCACCCACTGCGGGATGAAGACAGCCGGCACCGGTGCGCCCGCCACCGGACCACCGCCGGGGCTGCCCGCCACCGGGCGACCGCCGGGGCCAGGCAGCTGGGCGGCCAGGCGCTCAGCCTGGGCGGTGGACAGGGTCAGGAAATGCCCCTGGGTTATCGCGACGATCGAGGCGCGATACGCATAATCGTCCGGCTCCACCAGCCGGGACGCGACGCTCAGCACCAGCACGCAGAGCACCGCGAACGCAGCCAGGGCGACGAAAGCCTCCACCCGGCCCCGGCTGACCCGAACCCAAGCCGAAGGCCCCGCCTCGAGGCCGGCCTGCGCCACAGCTTCCACAGCCTCATTATCAGCGGCAAGTCCCCCGGATGCCGCCACATTAAGTTCAGCCTCGGCCAGCCCGGCTCCGGTAAGCCCGGCCACGCCCTGGGCGGCGGCCCGTACCGGCGGCCCGTACCGGCGGCCCAGCGCCGGGTACTACGAAACGTAGTAACATGTCGTGCGTGAACGGTGCCGTCCCCACGACGATCATCGTCGCCGGCCTCGCGCTGGCCGGGTACGCGCTGCTGATGACCGCCCTGAACCGGCGGATGAACGTCCCCCTGCTCGCCGCGGTCGGCGTCCTCGAGATCCTGCTGCTGGTCCAGGTCGGCATCATCGTGGCCAAGCTCGCCGGCGGCGAACGCCCGGCCGGGCTGGCTACGCTCATCGGATACCTGATCGCGACGCCGCTCGTCCCGNNTGATGGAGCGATCCCGGTGGGGCCCCGCGGTCATCGCCGTAGCCGGGCTCGTCGCGGCCGTGCTGATGGTCCGCCTGCATCAGATTTGGCCGGTCATCCATGTCTGAACCCGCGTCATCGCCCGAACCCATGGCATCGCCCGAACCCGCGGCATCCCCTGAGCCCGGAGCGTCGCCCGACCCCGCGCCATCGCGGCCGGCCTCGACCAGGACAGGCCCGGGCCGTCTGCTGGTCGCCGTCTACGCGCTCTTTGCGCTCTCCGCCTCCGCCCGGGCCGGGGTGCAGATCGCGACGAAGTTCAGCCACGCCCCGGTCGCCTACCTGCTGTCGGCCTTCGCCGCCGTGGTCTATATCGTCGCCACGGTCACCCTCGGCGTCGGCAGCCCGACCGCACGCCGGATCGCCCTCCTGTCCTGCTCGATCGAACTCGCCGGCGTGCTGGCCGTCGGCACCTGGAGCCTCGCCGACCCGGCCACCTTCCCCGATGCCACCGTGTGGTCCAGCTATGGCAGCGGCTACGGCTTCGTCCCGCTCGTCCTTCCCGTTTTCGGCCTGCTCTGGCTGCGCTACTGGGCCAGGAGGTCAAAAACGGGCGGAACGATCGTGGCGTCAGCCGAAGATACCGGCGAAGCGGCAGCTGGCGGCGCAGCCCATGGTGCGGGCGGCGCGCCAGGTCACAGCGCAGGCAGCGTCGGGTAACCGGACCCAGCGGAACGGCACGAGCTCGACCGCCTGCCCATCCTGGCGAGCAAGAGAACCGCTGTCTTACCTTTGACATATGACCGCATGGCGCCATCTGCCGTCCGCGCCGCCGCCGCACGGCACCGTGCTGGCCTGGGAGCGCGGCTGCCGGTGCGAGGAGTGCGAACGCGAGTACCAGCGTTTCGTGTCCGAACTGGCACGGCGAGGGCCGCTGAGGCTTGCCGCTCAGCCGGAGCCTCGCAAGCTGGATGCCGACACCCGCGCCCGGCTGGAACCGGCGGTGAGCCAGTCTGAATGCCCCGTGTGCGGCGCGCTGCGCCATCAGCGGTGCCGCAACCTGGCGTTCCCCCAGCATTTCGCGCCGACCCATGCCGAGCGGCGCGGCGGGCGGTCTTAGCCGGTCAGCGAGGCTGGATCTCGCCCATCGGGCCGAAGCCGTCATGCGGGGTGTCGATGTAGATAATCTGCGGCTGCGTGGCCACCAGGTCGGGAGCGGTCTCGAAGAACCTCTTCACGTAGGGCTGCTTGACGTGCGCGCCGCCCGCCTCGGCGTCCTTGAAGCCCTCGATGCAGACGAACTCGTTCTCGTCGGTGAGGCTCCGGGAGAACTGGAAGAACAGGCAGCCGTCCTCGGAGTTGACGTCCTTGGCGTAGGAGTCGGCCACCGCCAGCCACTCGTCAATCTTCTCGGGCCGGATCTGCATCTTGATGTTGATCAGGATCATGGGTGTCCTCCTGTTAAGTGACAGTCGTCCTAATCGTGGTGCGGTCGCCCGCTACCGTCAACTGCAGCGGTCGCCCGCCCGGGTGGGCGCCGCCGAGTCACCGGACCTCAGGAAGCGGCCGTCGCGAGCGCCTTGTCGACCCAGGTCGCGGGCGAGTTGCTCCAGCGCCGGGCGTCCCCGCTGCCGCGGCCGGGACCCGGTTGGTCTGGCCGCAGTGCTGGCATCGGATCAGATCCGTCACCGGGGATGCTCGGACCATTGATTACCGGGCTCGTCCTCATCTTCGGAGATGATGTTGATGCCCGGGCCGCCAAGAACGCCCGGTATGTCGGCGTCCGCCCCGGGCTCCGCGGGCCCCTCTAGCTGGTAGCCCGGCGGCAGGTCCTTTGGCTTCACCACGTTCTCGGCGAGTTCGTGCCGCAGGGCCTCCCCGTCCGGATCACTGGCCTCGCCGGTCATCTCGCCGCCCTGCGCATCGCTCATCGCGGTAACCCTCCTGTAGTCGGCCACTGGCTCACAGTATTGCCCGATCGTGGGGCGCCGCGCCGGAACGCGGTGACTGACCGGGCGCTGGGTCTTGACGGGCGCCTGTGAAAGCAGCAGGGTTATGTCACCAATTGTCGAGAGGAGTGCGAATGCGTTCGAAAAGGTTGCTTGCCACCGCAGCGCTAACCGTAGCTGCGATGGCATGCGCAGTCGGCGCCACCAGCTTGCCAGCCGGGGCCAGCACGACGGCCGCCAGCACGACAGCGGAAAACACCCTGCACCCGGGTGGCCCGCTGATCCATCCAAGTAGTGCTACCCATTCGGACGCCACGACCACCACCACGATCAGCCTGAACTGGTCGGGCTACGCGGTGACCGGGAAAAAGCCCTACAACTACGTAACTTCAACCTTCGTCCAGCCCACCATCACCTGCCCGGGCGTGGCGGACCAGTACACCTCCAACTGGGTGGGCCTTGACGGCTACAACGACCAGACCGTCGAGCAAGACGGGACGGCCGCCTGGTGCGGCGGCCCCAACGACACCACGCCTAAGTACGAAGCCTGGTACGAGATGTTCCCGCTGAATTCGGTGAACGTGTTCGCCGTGCATCCCGGCGATATCATCCAAGCGACGGTCTCGTATTCGGACTCGACCGCCAATTTCACGTTGAGCGTCAGCGACCTGAGCACCGGCAAGAGCACCAACTTCTCGGACACCTGCACCACCTGCGAGCGGTCATCGGCGGAGTGGATCATCGAGCGGCCGGCCCTGTGCAACAACGCCGAGACTAAGTGCTTCATCACCGAGCTGGCCGACTTCGGCAC
>PMST01000602.1 GCA_003168295.1 Actinomycetota bacterium | reverse complement strand
CGAGGCATCGGACCGGTACCGCCGCGCGGAAGCTGGCCATTACCGGCACGCGGGATCGGGCCGGTGTTCCGGTCTCCCTGGTGGGGCTGACCAGGGATAGCCGGTCCCGGAGCCAAGGGTTCGATCGCCCGCCGATGGCGCGGGCGGTTGCGTCCGCTCGATTCCTCGGGGTCCGGGTAGCGGTCCGGATATCCCGCGCCTGACGGCCCGCGACTCGGCGGGCCATACGGGTATGAGGACAGCTCGTCCTGAGGAACATGGTCCCTGGGCGCTCCCGCGAACCGGGGCGGCCCGTCGTACTCGGGTTCGTAGAGCGGCTGCCGGGCCATGTACCCCGGACCGGTTGGCGCGGCCGGGCCGGCCTGCGTCGGCGAATCCATGGCCACGTACGGACGGCCCCGGAAGGCCGCCGACCCATCGTCGCCGTACGGAGGGGCACCGAGTGGCGCGAACCCCAGCTCGCGGTAAGCCTCGGCCGAGCGGTAGGCCTCAGGAGAGCGGTAAGGCTCAGGGGAGCGGTAAGGCTCAGGAGAGCGGTAAGGCTCCGCCGAGGGGTAGGGCCCAGCGGGAGGAGAGGAGAGATGAGCCCCGGATGGGAACTCCGCGGCGTAGGCCGGAGCGGGCGCCAGGGCGGGGATCGGGCCGGAGGACACGGGCCATTCCCGCGCGGCGGGAAGCGCGGGCCAAGAGCCCGAACCTCCCATACCGCTGGGCGCGCTCCCCACGGCCATTCCGGCGGGAAGCACCTGAACGGGGCCGCCGAGTTGCGCCTGGGCCAGGCTAAGCGCGGCGGCGTGCAGCGGAGAAGAGCCCGCGGACCTGGTGCGATCGGCACCGGAGGCAGCACTCAGGTTTTCCTTCGGCCGCAGCGAGATGGCCAGGAACCTGACCGCCAGGCCGAGAGCCGTCAGCGCGATGGCGAACCCGTAACTCCAGTCGACGTAGGGCTTGGCGGCCCGGCCACCGAGCAGTCCATGCAGGACCCCGAACACGAACGCCGCGTAGGAGGAATAGTGAATGGCCCGCCAGCGCCAGGCCTTGGCGTGCCCGGTGAACCGTTTGCGGAGGATGCTCGTTACCACAAGCAGGACGATGAGATCCGACGCGATTGTGCCGAGACCGATGTAGAAAGTCCGGAATGGCGAGAGGAAGGGAATGAACGCATCGATGACGTGCACCCGCTGGGCCAGGATCTCGGTCACGATGTGGATGACGAGAAATGTTAGCGCGCCGAAGGAGACCGCACGGTGCACGGCTTGAGCCATCACCCTGTGTCCTGGCGTCATGACAATCCGGTCAGTGGCCAGCAGGCCGACCATTACCGAACCAGTCAGGCCGATGAGCGCGAATACCCCCGCGTAAAAAAGCATGAACCGCTGAGTAGCAGCATCGATGTCACGGCCTGCGGCGGTCATGACCAGCACGGATATGACAATGACAGCTGCCGCGACCATGGTCATCATGATCGTCCGCGTGTGGTCCCCAGCCCGCCCTCGCGCTCCCGAGTGCACACCCTGACGACCGCGTGAACGGCCGCTGGTCGTTGACACGCTTAACCTCCTCAGGATCGTGATTGACGCGAGAAGACCAATTGCGACGCCCAGCACGTTGACTGTTATCTCTAGCCCTTTGCTTGTGGACTAGCGACTATATCAGCGCTAATAGTGCCTGGCCGGCGAAATGGCATATGAACGATTTCGGGCTGGTGATACGAGTATCGGACCGACGGAACCACTGAAGGGTCTACTTGAACCTGAACCACGGGGCCGCCACGCCGCAGACCGATGGCCGCCGGGAAAGTGGAGTTCGCCATCACCAAGGAGCAGAATCGATCTCGGACTGGAGTCGCCCATGACCCCCGCCGGGCAAACCGTCCAGTGCGAAGCAACCGCAGACAAGCAGGAGTACTGCGACATCCCAGCACATGCCTCCTTCGCGCTACCCCGCTCCATCAACTGTTATACAGGCCTCAACCGTGGCAGATCTGCCGAATCGGCAAGGTCCCTGCTTACGGAACTCTTCCGCCCGGACCGGCCCTGCCGTAGATATACGACCGCTCCTACCGGCTACATTGCATTTTCTGAACTAGACATTAATGGACAAGAGGGCAGTAACCTCGCCCGAAGAGGCGGCAGCAAGAGACCAGGCCGACCGGACGCGGAAAAGGAAGGACAGCGGAAGAGAACAGCGGAACAGGACAGCGGCGCACCCGCTAGACGTCGACCACGGACGGCAGGTACTCGACCGTCACCGGCAGATGGTCCGACGCCGCCCTCGTCTGCTGCGTGTCAAGCACGTCGTGCGCGCACATCGCGGCAGCGAGCGGTCCAGTCACGCGAACGCCGTCGATGCGCCGGCGCACGCCGTGCATGCCGTAGACGTCATCCGGGTGATGGCCCGTGGTGGGGTGCCAGTCGGCACCGATCAGCGCGGCGGCATCGTGCAGGCCGCCAGCCCACAGCACGTCCCCGGGCTGCCGGTCCGCCCAGTGCCTGCGGCGCCCCCGCTCGTCGTAATCCCACTGGCACTGGTAGATAAGGTCGGCGAACCAGCCGACCCCCGCGTAGGGGTCGGCGGGCTCGTAAAGATCCCAGCTCGCCCCGGACCAGATCCGGTCCGCGCATTCGGTGTTCCAGTCGGCGCCGACCAGGGCGGGCGGTTCGCCCTCCGGCCGGGTGATCGCGGCCACCAGGCGCTCGTTCTGGTCGGCCCGGAGCGCGCGGCCGAAGGGGGTGGCATGAAAGGCGCCGTGCCGGATCGCGATGCCGCCGACGTCCAGGGTGACGACGGCCAGGCCGTGCCAGAAATACCTGCCGCCCCGGCAGCGCAGGGAGCCAGGTAGCGGCTTGATGCCGTCCCGCCACATCAGTCCCACGTGGTAGCCGTGGCCGCCGACCGCGAGCGCGGCTTCACGGCCCGCATCGGGCCCGGGCACCTCACAGCGCAGGCCAGCATCGTCCGCGAGCTGGCGCAGGCGCTGCGCGGCCGTCGGCCCGTCGGCGGCCAGGATCTCCTGGACCGCGAGGACGTCGGTGTCGAGGGACCGGATCACGCCGACGATCGTCTCGTAGTGCTCCCGGGCCGCCGGAGAGTCGTCCGCGAACAGGTTAAGCAGGTTGTAGGTGGTGAAGAGCACCGAACCCGGCGATGTCCGCTGCACACGACCTCCCGCGATCGCGGGTCGCCGGCTACCCGCGACCCGCCGCCCTACCCAGGTACCGAACGTCCGCCGGTAACGAGCGCGGCCCGAACTCGGCCGCCACCAGCTCCGCGATCTGCGCGGTGTTCAGCGCCGCGCCCTTGCGCAGGTTGTCACCGCAGATGAACAGCTCAAGCGTGCAGGGGTCATCGAGCGACTGGCGGACCCGGCCGACCCAGGACGGATCGGTGCCGACCACATCGACCGGGGTGGGGAACTCGCCCGCGGCCGGGTCGTCGGCCACCACCACGCCCGGCGCCGCGTGCAGCACCCGCCACGCGTCCTCCCGCCCGACCGGCTGCGAGAACGTGGCGTGCACCGCGACCGAGTGGGTAGTGACGACGGGCACCCGGACGCAGGTGGCGGAGACGCGTAGCGAGGGCAGGCCCAGGATTTTGCGTGACTCGTTGCGTATCTTCAGCTCCTCTGAGGACCAGCCGTCCTCCTTCAGCGAGCCTGCCCAGGGCACCACGTTCATGACGAGCGGAGCGGGGAAGGGCCCGAGATCGCCGATCGCGGCCCGCACGTCACCCGCGCGCTGCCCGAGGGTGCGGGTACCCGCCACCTTGTCGAGCTGGCCGTACAGCGCGTCGATGCCCGCCTGACCCGCACCGGAGGCCGCCTGGTACGAGGCGACGAACATTTCCTTTAGGCCGAACGAACGGTGCAGCGCGCCCACGGCCACGATCATGGACAGAGTGGTGCAGTTCGCGTTCGCGATGATCCCCTTGGGCCGGTTCGCGAGCTGCTCCGGGTTGATCTCCGGCACCACGAGCGGAACCTCGGGATCCATCCGGAACGCGCCTGAGTTATCGACGGCGACCACACCGCGGCTTACCGCGGCGGGCGCCCACACCGCCGAGATCTCGTCGGGCACGTCAAACATGGCCACGTCGATGCCGTCGAACGCGTCCTCGGAGAGGGCCACCACCTCGGTCTCGCGGCCCCTGACCGTCAGCCGCCGTCCAGCCGAACGCGGCGAGGCGATCAGCCTGATCTCACCCCAGACGTTCGCCCGGGTGGACAGCAGGTCGAGCATCACCGTGCCGACCGCGCCGGTGGCGCCGACGACGGCCAGCGCGGGGCCGTCCCCTCTTGCCGAGGTACGCCCGGTCCCGCTCACCGGCCGGTCCCACCGTAGACGACGGCCTCGACCTGATCGGAGTCGAGCTCGAAGGCCTGGTGAGTCGCGGTCACGGCCTGGTCCACCTCGTCCTGGTCGACCACGACCGAGATCCTGATTTCCGACGTCGAGATCATCTCGATGTTCACCCCGGCGTCCGCCAGCGCGCCGAAGAACCGGGCGGTGACGCCCGGGTGCGAGCGCATCCCGGCTCCGATCAGCGACACCTTGCCGATCCGGTCGTCGTATTGCAGCGACTCGAAACCCACGGACTCCTGCCGCCGCTGCAGCGTGCTCATCGCGCTCTGGCCATCGTCCCGGGGCAGCGTGAAGGAGATGTCGGTCCGCCCGGTCGCCACCGCGGAGACGTTCTGCACGATCATGTCGATGTTGATGCCGGCCTCGGCGATGGCCTTGAAGATCTTCGCCGCCTCGCCTATCCGGTCGGGCACGCCCACCACGGTGATCTTCGCCTCACCCCGGTCGTGCGCGACTCCGGAAATGATCGCCTGCTCCATGCCGGCTTCCTCCGACCTGTCGTTCGCGTGCCCCATGACCCACGTTCCGTTCCGGTTGGTGAAGGACGACCGCACGTGGATGGGCACCCCGTAGCGCCGCGCGTATTCGACACAGCGCGGCATCAGCACCTTCGCTCCGGAGGCGGCCATCTCGAGCATTTCCTCGTAACTGATCCGCGGGATCTGCCTCGCGGTCCGCACGATGCGCGGGTCGGCGGTGAAGACGCCGTCCACGTCGGTGTAGATCTCGCACGCGTCCGCGGCCAGAGCGGCGGCCAGAGCCACCGCGGTGGTGTCCGATGCGCCTCGGCCCATCGTGGTGACGTCCTTGGTGGTCTGCGACACGCCCTGGAAGCCGGCCACGAT
>PMST01000146.1 GCA_003168295.1 Actinomycetota bacterium | reverse complement strand
GGTGCAGCGCACCGTTCGGGCCCGTCACGATGGCGATGTCGTGCGGGGTATGCGAGCGCTCGAGCCAGGTGGCGAGCTGGTGGCCGTCGTTGGCGATGATCTGCTCGGTGAGCCGGAAGTCCAGCACGTCACGGAAGAACGCGGTGGCGGCGTCGACGTCCTCGGCCATGATGAAGATGTGGTCGAGGCGGGGCGGCGCGATGCCGACCAGGTTGGCCGGACGGGGCGGCGGGTTGGTCAGCGGCAGCATGTTGCCGACCTTCTCCATGCCGTAGACCAGCTCGACCAGGTGACCCGACGGGGCCTCGAACCTGATCGCCTCCCCCCAGCCCGGGCCGAGCTCGGCCTTCGCGAAGCGCTTGACGGCGATCCCGGCCTTTTCCACCCGGCCGGAGTAGAAGTCCAGGTCACCTTGTTCCGCGACCTTGAACGACATGTGATCCAGGCCGTAGGTGGGAGCCTGGCGCAGCACCACCGAATGGTGCTCGTGCTCGTCCCAGCACTTCAGGAAGACCCGGCCCTCTTCGTGCGCGACCTCGATGAGGCCGACCACCTCGGTGTAGTAAGCCGTGCACAGCTCGAGGTCGGGAACCCTGATCTCGACGTGCTGCAGGCGCAGGATGCGGTCGCTCATGGTTTCTCCCGGTTTCAGGTGTGGAACCGCAGGAAGCGCTGGCTGATGACGTTCTCGTAGTAGAACAGGCCACGGCCGAACTGATCCTCGGTCCAGGTGATGGAAGGGAAGTCCGGGTCCGGGCGGTACCCGCCGGTGAAGACCTCGTTCCTGATGCCGAGCGGGTCGAAGAAGTAGATGGTGTTGCCGCGGGTCACCCCGTGCCTGGTCGGACCCTGGTCGATCTGCACGCCGTTGAAGGCCAGGATGTCGGCGGCCTTGCGGACCTGGTCCCAGTCGTCCAGCCAGAACGCGAAGTGGTGCAGCGCGCCGTTCGGGCCGTTGACGATGGCGATGTCGTGCGGGGAATGGGAGCGTTCCAGCCAGACGCCGAGCTGGTGGCCGTTGGCGTCGAGCACCTGCTCGGTCATCCGGAAGCCGAGGACCTGCTGGAAGAAGGCCGCGGCCTCGCCCACCTCTTCGGCGTTGATCAGCATGTGGTCAAGCCGCGGCGGCGCGATGCCCGGCATATCGGGCGGCGGCACCGGGCGCGGGTTCAGCTTGCCGAGGATGTTGCCGGTCTTGTCCAGGTCGTAGACCAGTTCCATGGTCTGCCCGGACGGGATACCGAACCGGAGCGACTCGCCCTGGCCCACCGCCTCGCCCCGGCTGACCCGCTGGACGGAGCAGCCGTACTTGGTCACCGCGTTCTCCAGCTCGGCCAGGTCATCGGGGTGCTCGACCCGGAAGCTGAACAGGTCAAGCCCGGTCCGCGCGTCGTAGCGGAGCCGGATCGAGTGGTGGTCCTCCTCGTCCCAGCACTTCAGGTACACGGTGTCGTCGCCGCGCCCGGCGAGCTGGAGTCCGAGCACCTCGGTGTAATACGCGGTGGACAGCTCAAGATCGGGGGTGCGGACGTCGACGTGGGCTAGGCGCAGGATTCCCACGGTGCCTCCAAGGCAGGTAGCGCTTGACGACTCGAACTTACCTCGCTTACTGTTCCAGATAAAGGCCTGGTGTTCCGTATAGAGGAACGGCCCGGTGGTGGAGAGGCTCGATGTCGACGCCAGAGCAGATGCGCGCGGTCGTCGCGCACTACGTGGAGGAGATCCACCGTGCCTACATCGCTCAGGCCCTGACGTTCCCGGCCGCCGTCCGCGGCCAGATGCCGCTGCTCGCCCCCGGGCCTTTGACGGTCGCCGCGGTGGGGGCACGCAACCTGCACGTGCTGGCGACCCGGGACTCACTCGGCCCGGTGGTTTCGCCCGAGGTGGAGCTCGCCGGGTCGGTGGAGGGGCTTTCCTGGTCGCTGCGCTTCTTCGACCCCGTCGTGCTGCCGGAGCTGGCCCTGATCGACGAGTCAGCGGGACCCGCTTTCGGCGAGGTCCGGCACGCGCTCGGCGTCGGCACCGTGGTCTACCATTTCGTCGCCGAGCCGGGCGCGGGACTGTCCGGGCACCAGGCGGCGCACGTCGGCACCGGCCTGGCGGGCGGCCACTCGGCGGTGGCGCGGGACTTCGAGACGATCCGCAGCCGGGTGCGCGGCCGGGAGGACCTGGTGGACGAGATGGCCGGGGCGGCGACGGCCGGGCTGGTCCGGGCGCACGCCATGCTGGCCGCGGCGCTCGCGCCTTACAACGCGGCGCTGGCGGCCCTCGCCGCGGAGGCCCGCCCGGATCCGGATGCGGTGCGGCGCGAGCTGCTGGCGGCGGTCGGCGGGCGGACGCAGTGGCAGCCGCCTCCGGTGGAGTCCGGGTCGTGACGGGTAAGAATTCGGCTACGCCGGGCGGGCTGTCTACGGTCCGGAACGCGGCCCGGCTGCTCAAGGTGTTCCGCTCCCGCGAGGCCGATCTCGGGGTTACCGACCTGGCCCGGCGGCTCGGCCTGGGCAAGAGCACCGTGCACCGGATGCTCACCACGCTCGTCGCCGAGGGGCTGATCGAGCAGAACCCGCGCACCGGCGGCTACCGGCTCGGCATCGTGATGTTCGAGCTCGGCGAGGCGGTGCGGGTGCACCTGGACCTGCACGCGGCGGTGGGTCAGGT
>PMST01000149.1 GCA_003168295.1 Actinomycetota bacterium | reverse complement strand
GCCGGGATCGCGCCGTGGCGGGCCCGCCACGCCCTGGCCCTGGTGGTGCTGGCCGTGCTGGTGGGCTGGGGCGCGGCCTTGTGGTGGCCGGCCCTGTCCGGCGCCCCGGCCGGCGCGACCGCGCGGGTCCTGGCCGCCCTGGCCGGCCTTCCCCCGCACGCCGCCGTCGGCGTCGCCGCGACCCTGCTGGTCGGCATCCTGCAGGCCGTGGTCGCCCTGTGGCTCGCCCGCGCCGCCACCTACCGGCTGCGCTAGCTTCCCGCCGCTGGTCAGCCGGTCAGCGGCAGGGGCCTACCATGTCGCTTACATGCAGGCTTGACACAGTTGAGGTGCTGACCGTAGGAGACATCGAGTGAGGTGCGGGCAGTGCGGTGCGTCTTTGGGAGAGGACGACCGGTTCTGCGGGGATTGCGGCGCACCGCTGGGAGCTTGCCCGGCGTGCGGTCATCCGCTGACTCCTGGCAAGCGGTTTTGCCGTACCTGCGGCGTGGCGCTCTTCGACGTTCTGCCGCCGCCGGCGGCTAGTCCGGCCCCGGCGGCCGCCGGGTCGGCCGAGCCGGGCCGGGCTCCGGTGGCGGAGCGCCGGGTCTGCTCGTTGCTGTTCTGCGATGTGGTCGGGTTCACGCCCTTGTCGGAGTCCCGCGACCCGGAAGTCGTCCGCGAATTGCTGTCGGGCTACTTCGCCGTGGCGCGGACGGTGATCGGCCGGTACGGGGGAGTGGTCGAGAAGTTCATCGGCGACGCGGTGATGGCGGTCTGGGGCACCCCGGTGGCGACCGAGGGTGACGCGGAACGGGCGGTGCGCGCCGCGCTTGACCTGGTGGCCGCCGTCGCCGAGCTAGGCACCGAGGCCGGAGTTCCGGGTCTGGCCGCGCGAGCCGGGGTGGTGACCGGCGAGGTCGCGGTGAACCTGGGCGCGGTCGGCGAGGGCATGGTCGCCGGGGACGCGGTCAACACCGCGGCCCGGGTGCAGGCGGCCGCGCGGCCGGGGCAGGTGCTTGCGGACGGGGCGACGCAGCGGCTGGCGGGCAGCGGGATCGGCTTCGCCGACGCCGGGGAGCACCGGCTGAAGGGGAAGGCGGAGCCGCAGCGGCTGTGGCGGGCCACCCGGGTCCTGTCGGCCGTGGGCGGTATCCAGCGGGTCGACGGCCTGGAGGCGCCGCTGACCGGCCGGGACGCGGAGCTGCGGACGGTCNNTGGGAGTTCGAGAAGTACATCGACGGGCTGGCGGCGGACGTCTGGTGGCACCGGGGCCGGTGCCTGTCCTACGGAGAGGGCGTGGCGTTCTGGGCGCTGGCCGAGATCGTCCGGCAGCGCCTCGGCATCGCCGAGGAAGATCCCGCCGGCGTCGCCGCGGCCAAACTGGCCGGAGGGCTGGACCGGTTCATTCCCGACCCGGCCGAGCGCGGTTATATCGCGCCGCGGCTCGGCCGGCTGCTGGGCGTCGCGGCCGCGGAGAACGGCGGGACCGGACTGTCCCGGGAGGAGCTTTTCGCCGGGTGGCGGCTGTTCTTCGAGCGCCTCGCGGCCGTCCAGCCGGTGGTGCTGCTGATCGAAGATGTTCAGTACGCCGACGCCGGACTGCTGGATTTCCTTGATCACCTGATCGACTGGGTGCGGGACCTGCCGATCTACGTGCTGGTGTTCGCCCGTCCCGAGCTTGGCCAGGCCAGGCCCGGGTTCGGCACCGGGCGGAACCGGATCACGCTCACCCTGGACCCGCTGGACGCGGTGTCGATGGACCAACTGGTGGACGCGCTGGTGCCGGGCATGCCGCCTGCCGCGCGGTCGAGGATCACCGGCCAGGCCCAGGGCGTGCCGCTGTTCGCGGTGGAAACGGTGCGGTCGCTGATCGACCGGGATATCGTCCAGCCCGCCGAGGGGGTCTACCGCCTGGTCGGCGAGATCGGCGAGCTGACCGTCCCGGACAGCCTGCACGCGCTGCTGGCGGCCCGGCTCGATGCCCTGGACCCCGGTGTCCGGCGGCTGGTCGCCGACGCCGCCGTGCTGGGCAGCACGTTCCCCGTCGAGGCGCTGGTCGCGGTCTGTGCGCAGGACGAAGGCGCCGTGCGGGCGGCGCTGGCCGATCTGGTGCGACGCGAGGTCCTGGCCATATCCGCCGACCCGCTGTCGCCCGAGCGGGGCAGCTACCAGTTCGCCCAGCAGATGCTCCGGCAGGTCGCCTACGACACGCTGTCCCGCCGGGACCGCAAGACCCGCCACCTCGCGGTCGCCGCGCACCTGCGCGCCGCCTTTCCCGGCGACGGCGAGGAGATGGCCGACGTGATCGCGCGGCACTACCTGGACGCGCTGCACGCCGTCCCGGATGATCCCGATGCGGCGCAGATCCGCGGCGAGGCCATCACCGCCCTGGTCCGCGCAGGTGAGCGCGCCGAGCGGACCGGTGCCCCCGCTCGCGCCGCCGTCAGCTACGCCACCGCCGCTGAGCTGAGCCTGACCCGCCAGCCCGGCGAGGCAAGCCTGCCCGGCGAGGCAAGCCCGGCCGGCGACGCTCGCCCGGCCGGCGAGGCCGGCCTGGCCGCGGCCATGCTCTGGGAACGCGCCGCGAAGGCAGCGTACGACGACGCCGGCCACGCTACCGCCTTCGACTACGCCGAGCGGGCCCGCCGTCATTACCTTCAGGGCGGCGAGGCCCGGGCCGCGGCCCGGGCCCAGACCATCGGGGGTCATGCCCTGATGAGGAGCGGCCGGCAGGGCGAAGCACGCGAGCAGCTCACCGCCGCCGTAGGGGTCCTGCGAGCGGATCCCGACACCGACACGGTCCAGGCCCTGAATCAGCTCGCGGCGCTTGAGGTATTCGCCGGGTCGCCGGATGCCGACCGGCTCTCGGCTGAGGCGCTTGTTCTCGGTCAAGCCCTCGACGTCGGCCCCGGCCAGCTCGCTGAGCTGCTGCTGATCCGCGGGCTCTACCTCGCCTCGGTTGAGCGCAGGCCACAGGCGACCGCATACATGCGCGAGAGCGCGCGGCTCGCCGCCCAGATCGACGACAGCTACAAACTGGGACGCGCGCTGCTCAACCTGTCGGACACTCTGGCCGCCACCGACGTCTCCGCCGCCGCCGAGGCCGCGCGGGAGGCCGCCGGGCACCTGCGCCGGGTCGGCTATCACAGTCCGCTGGCCGGTGCGATCAAGAACCTGGCCGGGGCGCTTCAGGAGCTCGGCGACTGGGACGCCGCTGAGGCGGAGCTCGCCCAGGCCATGAACGCTGACGGGATGGCCGGTATCGACCATGTCACCTGTGCCCGCGCCTGGCTGGCCGCGCTGCGCGGCGACGACGGGACGGCGCGGACCACGCTGGCGGCGCTGCAAGACCTGCACGTAAGCGAAGATCCCCAGGATATGGCGCAGATCAGCTCCGTGGACGCGTTCATCGCCGTGGCCCGCCACCAGCCGCAGGACGCCTTGCGTCACGCCCGTCTGGTCCTGACGCATGCGGATGCCCTCGGGATCAGCTCAGAAAACATGCGCTGGGCGTGGCCGCTGGCCGCGCGGACCGCCTACGAACTGGCGGATGCCGCCGCCGGCGGCGAACTGCTCGCGCTGCTGGACTCCCACCAGCCCGGGCACCTAGCCCCCATGCTGCAGGCCGAGCGGGACCTGGCCCGTGCCCGCCTGGCGGCGACGGACAATAACCAAGCCGCCGCTGGGCCCGCCTTCGCCACCGCGATCGCTCACCTGCGCGAGCGGTCCACCCCCTACCATCTCGCCCACGGCCTGCTCGATCACGCCCAGTACCTGCTGCGTCAAGATGAGGCCGAGGCCGCGGCCCGAGCCATCGCCGAAGCCCGCGACGTCGCGGGCCGCCTGCGCTGCCAGCCGCTCCTCGACCGCGCCGCGGCCCTGGATCCGGCGGAGCCGAAGAGCCCGGTATCCGCGGCCAGCTCCGGGACGTCGGCCTAGACCCGTCCTGCCACCGACCCAGCCGCGTCGTAACCCCTGGCGGCGCCGGCTCAGGCGGTGGGAGGATGCCCGGGTGCCCCCCACCCGCGACCATCCCCCCGTCGACGCGGACGAGCGCACGACGCTCACCGCGTTCCTGGATTTTCTTCGTGCCACCTTGGCCGTCAAATGCGACGGCCTGACCGACGACCAGCTCCGCGAGCGCGCGGTGCCACCCTCTGACTTGTCCCTGCTCGGCATCGTCAGGCACATGGCCGAAGTCGAACGTAACTGGTTCCGGCCCGTTCTCGGCGGCCAGGAGATGGCGACGATCTTCGCGCCGGACATGGACTGGGAGGCCGCGTTCCGCGATGTGGCCACGGCCAGCGTGCCCGAGGCATTCCGCACCTGGCAGGCAGAATGTGACCACGCCCGCGCCCTGGTCGCCGCCGCTCCCACCCTGGACACCGGAGGTCACCGCGGCCGGACCGGTCACTGGTTCTCGGTGCGCTGGGTCCTGACCCACATGATCGAGGAGTACGCCCGCCACAACGGGCACGCCGACCTGCT
>PMST01000622.1 GCA_003168295.1 Actinomycetota bacterium | reverse complement strand
GCCTACCTGGCCTCCTACAGCCCGTACGACAACCCGCCCGCCGGGCCACGGCCCGATCTACTGGTCACCGGCAGCCTGCACGATCCGCGGGTGCTGATCCACGAGCCGGCCAAGTGGGTGGCCAGGCTGCGGGCCACCGACACCGCGGGAAGCCGGGTGCTGTTCCGCCCCGAACTGGGCGCCGGGGCGCACACTGGCCCGGCCGGGCGGTTCGGCCAGCTGGGCTACGCGGCCGAGATCCTCGCCTTCATCGTGGACGCGGCCGGCGACCGCTCGTGACCCGACCAGGCTCGGGTCCAGGCCAGCGTTAACCTTGCCGGAGGGCCCGCCCACGCTGTTTGGCTGGGGGGACCGCACTCAGGTGTCATGTTGAAGGGAGCCCGGCCAGCCATGCCGCACGCCATCACGCTAATCCGCTCCGCTTCCTTGTCAGGGGTCGCCGAATATGCCTACGCGGCTACCGCCCCCGCCGGGTCGCGGCTGATCTTCCTGGCCGGCGCGTGCCCGCTGAACGAGGACGGATCCACCGCAGCAGCGGGTGACTACGCGGGCCAGGCAGCGAAGGCCTTCGAGAATATGCGGATCGTCCTCGCCGACGCCGGCGCATCCGTGCAGGATGTCCTCAGCACGAGGGTCCTCGTTGCGTCAAGCCGGCAGGAGGATCTGGTAGCCGCGTGGGAGGTAGTCCGGGACTCGTTCGGCCAGCACGACGTCCCTAGTACGTTGATAGGCGTCACTGTGCTTGGCTACAAAGATCAGCTCGTGGAGATCGAAGCCGTGGCCGCGGTTGTCGATTCGTGAAGCGGCAGAGCACCTCGGGTCCTTTCCCGCAGTTCCCGTTCCCGTGCCGCCTCCTTCCCGTGCCGCCGACCGCTCCAGGTGCCGAGCGCCGGGACCGCCGCGATCTGCCAGCTACCTGCAATGCGCTCCGGGGCCTGCGGTCAGTAGAGATTCCGGGCTTACCTGCCGCTTGACCGTAGCGGCAGCGGCTGAAGTGACAATAGAGCTTAGTTGTGACCTGCGGGTTGAATTACGCCAGCGGTGCGTCTGAGCTGTCATTGAATAGGTATTACCTTGCGTAGCATTTCAGCGGTGCCTATATTTCTCCCTACATGATCTCCACGCGATCTCCATACCGTCTCCATCCGAGCCAACGCCAATATGTCTTAGTCTACAAGTATTGATGCCGGCGCCGCCGGTCGACATGTCGGCACCTCGCCCGACGCGCGTTGCGGTGACTTCATCGTGACCGTGGCCCAACTTAAAATTCCTACGCTCACCGTTCGGCATAAAACCGTGATACCGAATCTCTTGACCGCAGATGGACCTATCGTAAAGCTAGGGTAAAAACAGTAGCCACAGGAGGAGAAATGACTCGGCTCATGCGGGACAGCACTACTATCAAAGACATTCCTATCCAAGGGACAGAGCTTGTCGCTGGGTACGTCAACGGGGACTACATAGCCTCGGAGGAGGAGTTCGCCAGGTTTCGCGGGATACCGCACGTCCATATCGACGTCTTCGCGAGTGCCCCCGATGAGGCGGGTGTTCTCGATTTTGAGACAGGTAATCCGCGGAATCCGGGAATGTGCGCCGAGTGGGCTAAGAAACGGAACGAACTACATCCGGGATATCCGGCCGTTATCTACTGTGATCGCAGTCACCTTACGCCGGTGTTCAATGCGATGAAGGCGGCAGGTCTGCGCATAGAGAAAGATTTCCGGCTCTGGATTGCCACGCTTGATGGCACAAAGACGGTACCGGATATGACCGGAGTTACGGCAGTACAGTTCGCCGGAGCGAGTATGACCGGAGGTCATTACGACGAATCAATCGTATACGATGATTCTTGGCATCCTCATATTACACATAAGTGACCGTAGCCGGTTCACTTACTCTGAGTGATGCGCTAGCGCTTTCGGGGCAGCCTGGGATCATTGAGCCAAGTAGGGCGGGCCGTCCAGCTCCGCATACGTCAGCACCCGACCTGCAGTTGCCCTCGCGATCGCTTACGAGCCAAGTGGGGAGACTTTCGTCTCGGACGTGGCGGGAGTCTCCCATTAGGCTCCCCGCCACTCCGCCTGTGGCCCGGCGTGCGCCGCGCGGGCCTCCCAAGGCTGAGCGGCGGCGCTGACGCCGGGCCAGCGGCGCTGTAGGCGCCGCCTTGTCGAGGCGGGCCGGGTCGAGCCGATAACGGCGCGGCCGCGCTAACACCGTGCGCAGCGCCTCGGTCGGTGACAGGCGCGCCGCTCGTGTCGACGGGTACAGCCCGGCGATGGCGCCGATGACCAGGGCGGCCCCCAGGCCGCCGTATAGAGCCACGGCCGGGATCTGCACCGACCAGCCCTGGCTCAGCGCGTAGATGACGGTCGACACGATGCCGATGATGGTGCCGACCACGCCGCCGAGAGCGGACAGGAGCAGCGCCTCGGCGAGGAACTGCTCGGCGACGTGGCGGCGGGTGGCACCCAGGGCTCGGCGCAGCCCGATCTCGGAGCGGCGTTCCAGGACGGAGATGACCATGACGTTGGCGATCCCGACCCCCCCGACGAGGAGCGCCACGGCGCCGAGGCCGAGGAACAGCCCGTTGTATGCCCCCTTGGTGAGCAGGGCGGCCTGGAGGATGTCGGCCGGGTAGCTGACCGCCACGATCGAGGGGTTGGCCGGGTCGGCGGTGGCGGGCAGGACGCCGACCACGGCGGTGACCTGGCCGGGAGCGCTGCGCAGGTAGAGCCCGGTGGGGTGACCGTCGAAGCCGAAGTACTGTTCGGCGACGGGGAACCCGATGAAGGCCATGCTGTCCATCTGGGAGATCAGCCGCACCGGGTTCAGGATGCCCACGACGGTGAACCAGTGTCCGCCGATCCACAACTGGATCGGGTGGGCCAGGTCATTGATGCCCAGCAGGCTGGCCGTCTCGGCGCCGAGGACGACCGCCGGGTAACGGGCGGTGGCCGCGTTGAGAAAGGTGCCGTGGGCCACGGTGGCGCCGAGGGTGGCGGGCAGGGCGGCGTCGGTCGCGGTCAGCGAGATGCCGCTGGTGTCACTGGCCGGGACGAGGGGGGTGCGGTAGACGTAGACGTTCGCGATTTCGCCGATCTCGGTCACGCTGAGGACCGGCCCGACGCGTGACACCATGCCTTCGGCGGTGACGGGCAGCTCGGCCGGCTGGCCTAGGCCGGGGTTCTGGGCCTGCACGCTGATCAGGTTGCCGAGCTGGCCCAGCTCGTTCAGCAGGCCCGTCTTGGATGACTGGGAGATGCCGAGCACGCCGACGATGGCGGCGATGCCGATGCTGATGCCGAGCGCGGACAGCATCGCCCGTACCCGCCGGCTCCGCAGTCCCAGGGCCCCGACCTGTAGCAAGTCCCGGCCTGACAGTCGGGAGCCGACGGCGACCGGGCGGGCGGGCCGGGGACGAGCACTGTCACGCACCGGTCGGCGTATCACGGATGATCCTCCCGTCTCGGATCTCGATGCGCCGCTGCATGGCCGCGGCCACGTCGTGATCGTGGGTGATGACCACGATGGTGGTGCCGTCGGCGTGCAGCTCGCGGAGCAACTCCAGGATGGCCGCGCCGGTGGCGGTGTCCAGGTTGCCGGTGGGCTCGTCGGCCATGACCAGAGCGGGCCGGCCGGCCAGGGCCCGGGCGATGGCCGTGCGCTGCTGCTCGCCGCCGGACAGCTGGTTCGGCCGGTGCCCGGCGCGGTGGCTGAGCCCGACCCGTTCGATGGCGGCCTCGGCCAGCAGCCGCCGCTCGGCGGCCCGCCCGCCCCGGTAGAGCAGGCCATCGGCGACGTTGTCGAGCACGGACAGGCCGTCGACCAGGAAGAACTGCTGGAAGACGAAGCCGAGCCGCCGGGCCCGCAGGCCCGACACCTGCGGATCGGACATGGCCGAGGTGTCCTCTCCGGCGACGCGGACTACGCCCCTGGTGGGTCGTTCCAGGGTGCCCATCACGTGCAGCAAGGTGGTCTTGCCTGACCCGGACGGGCCGACGATGGCGACCAGCTCGCCTTGGCCGATCCGCAGATCGACGCCGGCCAGGGCGGAGACCGGCGGGTCACCGGGGTATTCCTTTACCACGCCAGCCAGCTCCAGGACTGGCACCGGGCCGNNCCGGTGGTGACCCCGGTCAGGTGGCTGGTCTTGCCGGTCACTACGTCCACGCCGTACCCGCCGCCGGCCAGCGCCAGCAGCGCGTTCACTGGCACGGCCAGGACGTGGCCGGCGGTTTGCGTGGTGATGTTGACGTTCACCGGGGCCTGGTCGAAGGTGGCGCCGGCCGGGATGCTGTCCAGGGTGATGGTGACCGTCACCGTCGGCGAGGAGTTGCTGCCCGTGGACGAACAGGGCGACTGGTCCGCCGAGCCGTTGCTACCTCCGGTGCCGACGCCGCCCCCGCCCGGGCAGGTCGCCACGGTGCCGACCGTCTCGATGTGCCCGCCCACGGTGGTGGTCCCGTCGGGCAGCACGACCGTCACCGCGTCACCGAGCTTGACCAGGTACTCCTCGCTAACGTCCAGGTCGACGACGACGGCAGGGGTGGTGCTGGTGGCGGTCAGCACGATGCCGCCTCCGGCGGACGTGCCGACCGCCGGCGTGACCGATGTGACCCGGATGGGCCCGGGCTCGAAGACCGCATCGCCGAGCGGGATCTCGCCGGTTTCCTGCAGGCCGACCGCCTTCTGCCAGCGCTGCACCGCCGTGGCGGTGGCCGAGGAGTAGTGGGTGCTCTGCGCCAGCCCGCCGCCGTAACCGAGGGCGATCAGGTCGCGGGTCAGCTGGCCCACGTCGGCGCCGTCGGACATGCCGACGTCGAACTGCCGGTAGGCGGGCAGCGAGCCGTACAGCAGCGGCACCGGTTCGTCGCCGACCGAGTAGACCGGCTGGTCCTGCTTGATGACCGCGCCGGGCTCGGGCAGCCAGGTGTAGACGCCCCCGCCGTGCAGGGCCGCGACGGTGTAGGAGCCGTCGTAGCCGATGGAGCCGCCGACCTGCACCGTGCTGGTGAGGTCGGTCCGCACCACCGCCGCGGTGGCGACCTGGCCGCTGTCCCCTGACGGCGAGGCCGTGCTGTTGTCGCTGCCGCCGGCCGCCACGGCCACCCCGCCCGCTACCACGCCGCCGACCAGGGCACCGGTAATGGCGGCGATGACCACGACCTGCCTCGCGGAGAACTCAGCCATTGGTACCCGACCCGGGGCTGCCGGCCGATCCTGGGAGGGGGTACTGCACTCCGGCCGTCTGGACTTCGATGTCTCCCGGTGTATCCGTGCCATTGATCCACCAGGCCGGCGCGCCTATCTTCTTGCCGCACAGGTCGTTGACCCGCATGACGGCCGGGCTGTCGGGGTCT
>PMST01000340.1 GCA_003168295.1 Actinomycetota bacterium | reverse complement strand
CGGGTCGGCCGGGGCGGGGGAGTCCACCCCCTCGTAGGTCACGCCATAGCGGGCCATGAACTGCTTGCGCACATCCCAGAACTGCGCGGCGTTCATCGGCCAGGGCGTGCCATGACTGGCCGCGTCGACCTTGCCGTAGCCGCGGCCCTTCTGGGTGACGAACCAGGCCATCGTGGGGACGTCGCCGGACTCACACGAAGCCTCAAGCACGGTCCGGGCGACCGGACCCCATTGCATGCCGTGCTCGGTCCCGATCACCCGCCAGCCGTAGGGCGCGAACCAGTCCACCGGCGTCCCGGCCACCATGCTCGACAAAGGCCGCGGGTCGATGCCGAAGTCGTTCCAGTCGACCATGAAGATCAGGTTGTGCAGGCCCAGGCCCCACGCGGCGTTCTTGGTCTCGTGAGCGGAGCCGGGAGTCAGCCCGCCCTCGCCCTCGAACACGAAGACCTTCACCTGGTCCGCCCCGGCCAGCTTGAGGGCTAGCGCCTCGCCCGCGGCGGGCGGCATCCCGTGCCCGGAGGGCCCGGTGTTGAACTTCAGGAACAGCGTCCGGCCTTCCATCTCGGCGTGTCCGGGCAGCCCGCCGTGCCGGCGCAGCTGCAGTAGCCACTCCCAGGTCAGCGCCCAGCGGCCGTCGTCGGGGAAGGCGAACAAGGAGTCGTTCGACTGCTCGTACCGCGCCCGGACCGCCTCGTTGAGCACCGCCAGCGTGGCGTAGACAAGCGGGACCGTGTGACCCGCGGACAGCACGAAGCGGTCGCCGAACCGGCGCCACGGCCGCAGCAGGTCCCAGCGCATGGCCCCGGACAGCAGCAGCGCGACCAGCATGTGCACCTTGGACCGCGATCCGCCGGGGTGCCCGCTCTGGCGGTAGTTCAGGGACAGGTCGATGCACTCGTCGATCAGGTCTTTGACCACCTCATACCGGGCGAAGTCAGCCTCCGCGGCGGCGAAGAGCTGCCCGGTATCCGATCCACTGCCCGACCGCGCCACGGGCCCATCGCCCATTCCCGCACCTCCTTGTGCAGCACCGACCTCACAATGACTCTTACCACCAAACCCGCCACAGACCTATCATCGGGGCCATGACAGACTTTCGGCTGGCAGAGCGCATGGGCAGGCTCGGCACCGAGTCGGCCTTTGAAGTTCTCGCCCGAGCCAAGGCCATGGAGGCCGCCGGCCACAAGATCATTCACCTGGAGATCGGCGAGCCCGACTTCCCGACCGCTAGCCATATCGTCGAGGCTGCCGTGGAGGCACTGCGGGCCGGCCACACTCACTACGTGCCCGCGCCCGGAATCCCCCCGCTGCGCGAGGCCGTAGCCGCGTTCCTCGAGCGCACCGGGCGGATGCGGGTGACCCCGGACCGGGTGGTGGTGACCCCGGGCGCCAAGCCGATCATGTTCTTCACCATCCTGGCCCTGGCCAACGAGGGCGACGAGATCCTCTACCCGGACCCCGGCTTCCCGATGTACGAGTCGATCACCTCGTTCGCCGGGGCGGTGCCCGTCCCGGTACCGCTGCGCGAGCGCAACGGTTTCCGCATCGACACCGATGAACTGGACCGGCTGGTCACCGACCGGTCCAAGCTGCTCATCATCAACTCGCCGCACAACCCGTGCGGCAGCGCGCTGACCCGCGAAGACTGCGAGGCGATCGCCGATATCGCGCTGCGGCACGACCTGACCGTGCTCACCGACGAGGTGTACTGGGCCATCCGCTACGGCGGGAAGCACGCCAGCGTCCTGGACGTGGACGGCATGGCCGACCGCACGATCCTGCTCGACGGCTGGTCCAAGACGTTCGCCATGACGGGCTGGCGGCTCGGCTTCGGCGTCTTCCCGCCCGCGCTGGTCGAGCCCATCACCCGGCTGGCCATCAACTCGGTGTCCTGCACGTCGGCGTTCAGCCAGTACGCGGCGATCGCGGCCCTAGAGGGTCCGTGGCAGCCGGTCGACGACATGGTCGCGGAGTTCCGCCGCCGGCGGGACATCATCGTCGCCGGCCTGAACGACATCCCCGGCATCACCTGCCTGGAGCCGCAAGGCGCCTTCTATGTGTTCCCGAACGTCACCCAGACCGGGCTGACGTCGGCGGAACTGCAGGCCAGGCTGCTTCAGAACGCCGGGGTGGCCGCCCTCGGCGGCACCGCCTTCGGCCCGTACGGCGAGGGCTTCCTGCGGTTCTCCTACGCCAACTCAGTGGAGAACATCAAGGCCGCCCTGGAGGCCATCCGGGCGCAGCTCAGCTAGGCCAGAGCCTCGTCCTCGCCCTCGTCCGTCAACAGGAACTCCTGGGCCACGGCGCCCATGGAGATGTCGCCGGGCTGGAGCCCCCCATCGTGGCCAGGCGGGCTGTCCGGGTTGATCTTCACGTACGGCGGCAGTTGCGGCTCGGACCACACGACCTTCTTGCGCTTGCCAACGACCCAGCGCCGAATCCTGACCATGATCTCTATCTACCCACGGCGTCGTCCCTAACCGCGATACGGTCCGGTTCTTGCTGCTGGGGTCGCTGGATATCGCGCCGGGTCACGGACAGGTATCCGACCAGCGCGGCCACGATGATCGTCGCGAGCGCGGCCACCGTGGCGTCGCCGTAGTTGGCGCCGCTGATCGAGTGCGGCTTACTGAAGTAATCCGCGAACGAGGCGCCCAGCGGCCGGGTGACCACGTAGGCGAACCAGAACGCCACCACCGGGTTGAGCCCGAAGCGCGACCAGGCCACCGCGGGGATCAAGATGACGAGGAAGAACATGATCCCGGACGCCAGATAGCCCAGGTGCGCTGCCGTGGCCGTGAAGTCGCCCAGGGCGGTGCCGAGCGCGAAGGTGGCGAACACCGTGCACCAGTAGTACGTCTCCCGGCGCCGGGTGACGATGCTGTGAATCGACAGCGTGTGCTCGCTGCGATACCAGAGGTAGAAGATAAGCGCCAGCACCACGGCCCACAAGGCCGTGGTGCCCGCGTAGGGGATGCCGATGAACAGGTGCATGGCATCGGCCACACCAGTCCCGAAGATGGCGATGGCGTAGGCCAGCAGCCAGTAGGCCGCGGCGACGTAGCGCCGCGTCCGGAACTGCCACAGCAGCGCGACCACAAAGATCCCGACCTCTATACAGCCGGCCTCGAGGCGGCTGCCCAGGTCCAGGGCCAGGTAATCCGATGTGGCCTCGCCGCCCGCGGTGGTGAGGATTTTGATCACCCAGAACAGGAAGGTGATCTCCGGCACCTTGGCGGCGACGGGTTCGGGAAAGAACCGCCTCTCGTGGCTCGTCATCAGCCCTTAGCTCCCGCGCCGGGCGACACGACCCGCCTCGGAGCCGGATGACCTCGCGTGGCCATGAGCGACCGGCTCCACCTTCGCGATGTGCACCAGGCAGTTGTAGGTGATCAGCGCTATGGCCAGGTGCATCACCATCAGCACCGCGACCGCGCGACCCGGCGCGCCCCGGTACAGGATGTAGAGATCCGGCAGCCACAAGACCAACGTGACCGCGATGGCCAGCCGGAAGAACAGCCAGCGCGGCGCCGAACTGATCCTGGTCACGACCGGCCAGGCCAGGCACGCGATGACCACGCCGATGACCGTCAGCTTGGCGTAGTCGGAGAACTGGAAGTGGCCATACCCCTTGGTCGAGGGGAAGATGGCCGTGCCGATCACCACTAGGAGCGCGTCGGCGGCCAGTGATCCGATCACCGAGACGACCGACGCCGCGATCACCCGGGCGCCGGCCGGTTGCCGGTGGGACGGGGCGAAGTCCACCCGCACCAGGCCAAGCGCCCGGTCGAGTAGTGGCGGCAGCTCAGGAGACAACGTCCCCCTCCAGACGTCGGCGATGATGAACCGAAGAGTATGCCGTACCACCCTGTCCCCGGGATAGCCCGCGGGACGAAATCTCCCCGCCCCGGCTCATCCTCAAGTCGGACGACGACCCGAGCGCAGGGTCCGTGACCAGCGGTGATGCCATGGAGGCCGTCGGCCGATCCGCCGCGCAGGCGGTACCCTGCGAATAGCTGAGCACGAAGGACGCACATTGGGCGCTATGACCGAGCTTTCCCGGGGCCAGACCACCCTCCAGCCCCCGGACGAGATCACGCGCAGCCTGTTCGGCCAGGGCCGCCGCGTCGGCCACGCGCACCCGCTGGCTATCGACGCGCTGGTCGCGGCCGTGCTCCTGGCGGTGTGCACGGTCTGGCTGGCCCAGGCGGGTTTCGGCCTGCGCGCGGGGCTGGTCCAGGCCGCGCTGATCGGCGTGATCGCCGCCCGCCGCGTCTGGCCTACCGCGGTATTCCTGGCCGCCAGCGCCATCGGCTTGGCGCAGTGGCTGCTGGGCTTCCCGCTCCTCGGCGACGTGGCCCTGCTGATCGCGCTGTACACGGTCGCGGCCCATGAATCCCGGGCCAGGGCCCTGCTCGCCGCGGTGGTGATGGAAGTCGGCGCGGTCATGGCCGCGGCTAGGTGGGAGCCGGCCGGGACCCTGCTGCGCTCGCTGGCGTTCCTCACCGCCACCGTGGTGGCCGCGCTGTTCGCGGGGATGACGGCCGCCTCGGGCAGCCGCTACCTGGCCTGGATGGACGAGCGCGCCCGGCGGCTGGAGATCGAGCGGGACCAGCAGGCCACGATCGCGGCGGCCGCCGAGCGGACCCGGATCGCCCGGGAACTGCACGACATCGTGTCGCACAGCCTGTCGGTCGTGATCACTTTGGCCGACGCCGCGGCGCTGGTCAGCCGGGCCGATCCCGGCCAGGGTGCCGACGCGATGGCCGAAGTCTCCGAGGTCGGCCGGCACGCGCTCTCGGACATGCGGGCCATGCTCGGCGTGCTGCGGACCGACGAGTCGCAGGCCGGCCAGGCCCCCCAGCCCCCGCAGCCCGGCGTCGGCCAGCTCAGCGCGCTGATGGAACGGATCCGGGCTACCGGGTTGGCGGTCAGCCTGTCCGTCGACGGCGCCCCGTTCCCGCTCGGCGCCGCCGCCGAGCTGACCGCCTACCGCATCGTCCAGGAGGCGCTGACCAACACGCTCCGCCACGCCGCGGCCCGGCACGCGTGGGTCACGATCAGCTACGACGAGCCCGAGGTGCGGATCCGGGTNNCTGCACGCGGGCCCGGCCGACGACGGCGGCTGGCTGGTCGAGGCGACCCTGCGACCCAAGGCCGTGTCGGTATGAGCATCTCCGTGTTGCTCGTCGATGACCAGCCGCTGCTTCGGCGTGGCTTCCGGATGATCTTGGAGGCCGAGGGCGATCTGACCGTGGTCGCCGAGGCTGGCGACGGCGAGGCGGCCGTCGAGGAGGCTCGCCGGCACGCGCCCGATGTCGTCCTGATGGACATCCGGATGCCCGGTACCGACGGCATCGAGGCCACCCGGCGCATCACCGCCGCCGACGCCCGGCTCCGGGTGCTGGTGCTGACCACCTTTGACCTCGACGAGTACGCCTTCGGCGCGCTGCGGGCCGGGGCCAGCGGTTTCCTGCTCAAGGACGTGCGCCCCGCCGAACTCGTCACCGCCATCCGGACCGTGGCCGCGGGCGACGCGGTCGTATCGCCGCGGGTCACCCGGCGCCTGCTGGAGGAGTACACCCGGGTTCTTCCTCTGTCCGCGAGCCAGATGCAGCAGCGATACCCCCGGCTGTCCGCCCTGACCGAACGCGAGCGCGAAGTACTCATCGCGGTGGCCCGCGGGCTGTCCAACGCCGAGATCGCTGCCGCCTTGTACGTCTCCGAGGCCACGGTGAAATCACACGTCGGACGGATTCTGGCCAAGCTCGGTCTGCGCGACCGGGTCCAGGTGGTCGTGCTCGCCTACGAAGCCGGCCTGATCCAGCCAGGCGCCGAGAGCACGCGCTGACGCTCACGTCTTCCGGCAATGGGGAAACGCTGAGAGGCGGAGACGGGAATCGAACCCGTGTACAGGGCTTTGCAGGCCCTTGCCTAAGCCACTCGGCCACTCCGCCACAAGGGACTCCGCCACAAAGGGCATGCCACTAGGGCACACGGACCCTCGGAGCGGACGACGGGATTCGAACCCGCGACCCTCACCTTGGCAAGGTGATGCTCTACCAACTGAGCCACGTCCGCATGCACCTGGGTGCGTTGAGAACTGTAGCCGATCCTGCCGCCGGCGCAAACTCGGAACCGCGTTTCGCTAAGATCCGCCATGCTTCGATCCTGGTCGAAACACCGCTGCGCTACGGTCGAAATATGACCGTACCGGCCCACGACAGCGTTCCGTATGACACCGACATCGCCCAGGCCGCCGCCCTGATGGCCGACCCGACCAGGGCCGCGATGCTGCGCGCGCTCCTGTCCGACCGCCCGCTGGCGGCCGGGGAACTGGCCCGGCTGGCCGGCGTCAGCGCCGCGACGGCCAGCTTCCACCTGGCCAAGCTCCTGGACGGGAACATGATCACGGTGGCCAGGCAGGGCCGGCACCGGTACTACCGGCTATCCGGCCATGAGGTGGCCACCGCGCTGGAGGCCATCGGCCTGATCAGCCCCGCGCTGCCGGTCCGCACCCTGCGGCAATCCCGCGAGGCGGCCGCGCTGTCCGAAGCCCGCACCTGCTATGACCACCTGGCGGGGCGGGCCGGGGTCGGGCTGCTCGACGCCCTGCTCGGCCAGGGCCTACTGGCCAGGGAAAAATCACAATCTCTGGTCCGAACGGACCGTGGTGATTGCGCCAGCACTCGCTTCGTAGTAACCGGGGCCGGAGCGAGAACGCTGGTTTCGTTCGGGATAAATATCGCCGAAGTACGAGGGTCACGTCGGCGCTTCGCCGGGGAGTGCGTCGACTGGACCCAGCGCCGCGGGCACCTGAACGGCGCCCTGGCCGCCGCGATCACCGCCCGGCTGTTCGAGGTCGGCTGGATCGCCCGCGGCGCGCGCCGCCGCAGTGTGCTCGTCACCGCGGCGGGCGCGCAGGGCCTGGCCGACACGTTCGGACTAGACCTTGCTCTGCTAGCCCGGGGGACGACCCCCGGAACCCCCGCGGACAAATGACTAGCCCGGAATTCCCGGAGGTAGATGTTATGCAAATTGACGGCTGGCTCCTGGACATCCTGGCCTGCCCGAATTGCCACGCGCCGCTGCGGGTCGACGAGGAGGCCAGCGAGCTCGTCTGTACCAGCGCCACCTGCGGCCTGGCCTACCCGGTTCGTGACGACATCCCGGTGCTGCTGGTGGAAGAGGCCAGACGCCCGGGCGAGCCCACATGAGCGGCGACCTGGACGGCTGGAGCGGGGCGGAGTTCGTCCTGGCGGCGGACCGGCTCGATACCCCCGACGTGATCGAGGCGGCCGATCCCGGCGACATGCTCCGGCAGGTGGCGTCGGCCGCGGCCCAGGTGCGGACGGCGCTACGGTCATGCGCCGAGACGGACCTGTCGGCCTTCGCCCCGGATGCCAGGCCGCGCGCGATCGTGGTGGCGGGGATGGGCAGCTCGGGTCTGCCCGGCGAGATACTCAACGCCATCACCGGCCTGGGCAGCCCGGTCCAGATCGTGGTCACCCAGGCGGACCGGCTGCCGGGCTGGGTGGGGGCGGCCGACGCGGTGATCGCGGTGTCCTGCTCGGGCACCACGCCGGAGACGCTGGCCATCGCGACCGAGGCGGCCCGGCGCGGCTGCCGCCTGGCGGGCGTCGGAGCGGAGGGGTCACCGCTGCACCAGATCGCGGAACAGGCGCGGGCCCCGTTCGTCCCGGTGGTCCCGGCGGGCTGGTCGCGGTCGATGCTGTGGGGGCTTTCCATCCCGCTGCTGGTGATCGGGGAGCAGCTCGGCATCGTCCGGATCGGCGCGGATGTCTACGAGCTGGCCGCCAGCCGGCTCGAGGAGGTGTCCCACCAGTGCCGGCCGGCCAGCGAGTCGTTCGTCAACCCGGGCAAGTCGCTGGCCCTGGACCTGGTCGGCGCGCTGCCGATGGTCTGGGGCACGTCCGTGCTGAGCGGCGTCGCCGCGCACCGGTTCGCCAGCCAGCTCAACGAGAACGCCAAGTATCCGGCGATCTCCGGCCTGCTGTCCGAGGCCGCGCACAACCAGGTCGCGGCGTTCGACGGGCCGTTCGCCCCGAGTTCGTCCCGGCTGTCCGCGCCGGGCCCGGACGAGCCGATCTTGCCCCCGGTCAGCGAGGCCGGTGACCTCCCGGATCTGGACGCCTGGGACCTGGATTACCAGGACAACGACGACAGCGAGACGAGCGGGTTCACCGCGCTGCGGCTGGTGCTGATCGTCGACCCCGATCAGGACCAGCGGGCGGCGGCGCAGCGGGCGGCGGTCACCGACCTGGTGGCGCAGCGCGGAGTGGGGATGTCCGAGCTGGCCATGGACGGGGAGCATCCGCTGGTGCGGCTGGCTGGCCTGATCCAGCTGGCCGACTACGCCAGCGTCTACCTGGCCATCGCGTCCGGAATCGACCCGGGCCAGGCCGTGGCGATCGACGATCTCCAGTCGCGGATCGAGTAGGCCTCGCGGTTGATCGACGACACTGCTGACCGACGCTCGGCTGTTGATCGACTGCGGCCTGTTGACCGACGGCGGCCCGTTGNNGGCGGCCCGTTGACCGACGGCGAGCGCGGGTACGTGGCCGGGCATGAAGGCGGTGTTCGCGGCGTTCGCCGCCAACCTCGGCATCGCGGTGGCGAAGTTCGCGGCGTTCCTGCTCACCGGCTCCGCGTCGATGCTGGCCGAGGCGGTGCATTCGCTCGCCGACACCGGCAACGAACTGCTGCTGATTATTGGCCGCGGCCGGTCCAACCGGCCCCGGTCCGAGGAGCACCCGTTCGGTTTCGGCCGTGAGCGCTACTTCTACGGCTTCGTGGTGTCGGTCATGCTGTTCACCGTCGGCGCGACCTTCTCGGTGTACGACGGGGTGCACAAGATCCTCAGCCCGGAGCCGGTGCATTCACCCTGGGTCGACTACGGCGTGCTGGCGCTGTCCGCGGTGCTCGAGGGGTTCTCGCTGCGGACCGGGGTGCGCGAGGCGAACCGATTGCGCGGCAACCGTGGCTGGGGTGCCTTCATCAGGCGCGCCAAGGCACCCGAACTTCCCGTGGTCCTGCTCGAGGACACCGCGGCCCTGCTCGGCCTGGTCTTCGCGTTCGCCGGCGTGGCGCTCGCGGCCCTGACCGGCGACGGCCGGTGGGACGGCGCGGGTTCGCTCGGCATCGGCGCGCTGCTCGCTACGGCCGCGGCGATCCTGGCGGTGGAAACCAAGAGCCTGCTGATCGGCGAGTCGGCCAGCACCGAGATGCAGCGGATGATCCTGGCCGCGCTGGAGGAAGGCCCAGGCGTCATGCAGGTCATCCACCTGCGCACCGTGCATGTAGGCCCGGATTCGCTCCTGGTCGCGGGCAAGATCGCGGTCCGCGAAACCGACTCCGCCGCGCAGGTCGCGGCCGACATCAACGCGGCCGAGAAGCGCGTCCGCATCGCCGTCCCCATCGCCACCACGATCTACCTCGAGCCGGACATCTACCGCCCGGCCCTAGCCGACCAGACCGATCCCTCCATCCGCGCCGTCCTCCGCAGCCGCGCTCCCCGTTCCCCTCGCTCCTCGCGCGCCCCCCGCCTCCGGCGTCGTGACCGCCCCACAGCCCCCGAGAGCCCCGCAACCCCTGACAACCCCAGCACCCCCGACAAGCTCAGCGCCCAGGACAAGCTCAGCGTTTCCGACTTCGAGAAACCCAGCCCCTCCGCTCCCGAAAAGCCCAGAGAACACGAGCCCCCCACGTAACCGGCGGGTCCACGCGTAGCCGTCGGTCCTCTTCGCTCCGCCATCACAGAGCCTTTGCCCCCGCCCATCCCGCCTCGCCGGGGCCGACGTTGTGGTGTGGTTGCCGCAACGTGCACACAAGAGTGTGTACGTTGCCACAACCATACAAATCGGGCTGAGGCGTATGAGGCTAGAGTTTGCTAGTGGGATAGGCGGTGCGCGCAGTGGGACGGCGCGGCGGCCAGGAGCCGCCAGGTACCTCCCACGAGCTCAAAGTCTCCCGGGAAATCAGCCCTTGCAGCACCCCGCGGCGCGGGCTTCGGCAAGTCTGGCAGTGTAGCTGGTGCGAATGGTTTCAAAGTGGTGCATGAGCTACAACACAGCCAAGTTTCGACGGCCCAGGAACCGACAGCTGCCTCGCGATAGAAACAGCCGGCTTAGCCGCGGGAGAGCAGGCGGAGCGCGCGTTCCTTCTCGAAGTCGAGCGCCCGTCCCGGCGTCGCCGGGACGCGGCCCAGCCTGCGGCCCAGGTCGGCGACTGCGGCACGGACTGGCGGCTCGGCTAGCACTCGCAGCCCGAACGCGAGCGAGGCCGGGCTGATGTCGTAGCGCCGCTCGAGCGCGAGCGCCGCCGCGACAGCTTCCAGGTCTGCCTCGCTGAACTGCCGATGCGGCATCCCGGCCAGCCCCCCCGTCCCGGCTAGCCCCCTGGCTCCGTCGGCGTTCCCGCGACCGGCGGCGCTCCCGGGACCGGCCGGCCTACGCGCCACGCTCAGCCGGTCGCGGACCTGGGGCAGCAACCCGAGCTCCTCGCGGTAGCGGAGCATGCGAGCGGACGTGCCGAGCCGCCGGGCGGCCTCCGAGATGCGCATTCTAACAATTTTACGTTAAGAACGCCCGTCTGAGCGTGCGACGACCGTCCGCGCTCCCGTAACGTGTGACGGACACGAGTCACCAGGACGGAAATAACAGGGAGAACGTATGACCGCGGATCAGCTTCCGTATCTAGTTGCCGACCTCTCGCTCGCTTCCTTCGGGCGCAAGGAAATCCAGCTGGCTGAGCACGAGATGCCGGGGCTGATGGCGGTGCGCGATGAGTACGCGCCCAGCCAGCCGCTGCGCGGGGCGCGGGTCACCGGGTCGCTGCACATGACGATCCAGACGGCGGTGCTGATCGAGACGCTGGTCGCGCTGGGCGCGCAGGTCCGGTGGGCCAGCTGCAACATCTTCTCCACCCAGGATCACGCCGCCGCCGCGGTCGCGGTGGGGCCCGATGGCACCCCGGATGACCCGAAGGGCATCCCGGTCTTCGCCTGGAAAGGCGAGTCGCTGCAGGAGTACTGGCGGTGCGCGGAGCTGGCGCTGACCTGGCCGGGCGCCGACGGCCCGAACATGATCCTGGACGACGGCGGGGACGCCACCATGCTGGTGCACAAGGGCGCCGAGTACGAGCAGGCCGGCGGTGTCCCCTCGCCCGCGGCCGACGACCCGGAGGAGTGGCAGGTCATCTTGGACCTGCTCCGCAACTCCCTGGCCGATCACCCCGGCAAGTGGACCAAAGCCGCCGGAAGCATCAAGGGCGTGACCGAGGAAACCACCACCGGGGTGCACCGGCTGTATGAGATGGCGCGGGCGGGCACGCTGGCGTTCCCGGCCATCAACGTCAACGACTCGGTGACCAAGTCCAAGTTCGACAACAAGTACGGCTGCCGGCACTCCCTCATCGACGGCATCAAGCGCGGCACCGACGTGCTGATCGGCGGCAAGGTCTCGGTGGTGTGCGGGTACGGCGACGTGGGCAAGGGCTGCGCGGAGTCGCTGCGCGGCCAGGGCNNTCACCGAGATCGACCCGATCTGCGCGCTGCAGGCGGCGATGGACGGCTACCAGGTGGCGACGCTGGAGGACGTGGTCGAGACGGCGGACATCTTCGTGACCGCGACCGGGAACCGCGACGTGATCACCGCCGGGCACATGAGCCGGATGAAGCACCAGGCGATCGTGGGCAACATCGGCCACTTCGACAACGAGATCGACATGGCCGGCCTGGCCAGGTGGCCGGGCGTCCGGCACGTCATTATCAAGCCGCAGGTGGACGAGTGGACCTTCCCCGGCGGGCACGGCATCATCGTGCTGTCCGAGGGGCGCCTGCTGAACCTCGGCAACGCCACCGGGCACCCCAGCTTCGTCATGTCCAACAGCTTCACTAACCAGGTCATCGCGCAGGTCGAGCTGTTCACCAAGACCGGCCAGTACCCCCTCGGCGTGCACGTGCTGCCCAAGCACCTGGACGAGAAGGTAGCCCGGCTGCACCTGGACGCGCTCGGGGTCAGGCTGAGCCAGCTGACCAAGGAGCAGGCGGATTACATCGGCGTTCCCGTCGACGGCCCCTACAAGCCGGACCAGTACCGTTACTAAGACCCGAGGAAGCCGGAGCACCCAGGGCGTCCCCCCGCCGCCGCTGCAACCCGGCCAGCCGCCAAAACCCGACTGGCCTAGTGACCGCGGCGACCAGCCGCGGGGGGACGTCGCCGACCTGGGCCTGGCCGCCGAAGGCGATGCCCGCATCCGGTACGCCGAACGAGCCATGCCCCTGCTCACCGGCCTCATGCGTCGCTTCGCCGGCGAGCAGCCGTTCCAAGGGCTCGCCGTCGCGGCGTGCTTGAACGTCACGGCGGAGACCGCGATGCTGGTCCGGCTGCTGCGGGTGGGCGGGGCGACGGTCTCGCTCGCGGCGTCCAACCCGCTGTCCACCCAGGACGACATCGCGGCCGCGCTCGCGGTCCGGTACGGGATCGCGGTCTTCGCCCGGGCCGGGGTGGACCGGCCCGGCTACTACCGGCACATCGAGCTGGCCCTGGCCGACAGCGCAACAGGCCCGGACCTGGTCATCGACGATGGCGGCGACCTGGTCAACACGCTGCATACCCGGGCCGCGCCGCTGCTGGCCAACGTCAGGGGAGGCTGCGAGTCGACCACCACGGGCGTGATCCGGCTGCGCCGGATGGCGGCCGAGGGCGCGCTCGCGTTCCCGGTGATCGCGGCCAACGACACCGCGACCAAGCGCATGGTCGAGGGCACCTGCGGGACCGGACAGTCGGTGATCGACGGCATCATGCGGGCCACGAACACGCTGCTGGCGGGCAAGACCGTGGTGGTGGCCGGGTTCGGGGCGAGCGGCCGGGGCGTGGCCGAGCGCGCCCGCGGGTTCGGCGCCCAGGTCATCGTGACCGAGATCGATCCGGTCCGGGCCCTGGACGCGTCGTTGCGCGGCTTCCGGGTGCTGCCGATGGCCGAGGCCGTGCCGGTCGCCGAGGTGTTCGTGACCGCGACCGGATCGGTCGACGTGATCGGGGAGGAACACATCGCGGTCATGCGCGATGGCGCCATTCTCGCCAACGCCGGGCACTTCGACGTGGAGATCGACGTCCGGGCGCTGGCCGGCTTCGCCGCCGCGATCCATCGTGACGTGCGGCCGCACGTGGACGCCTATGACCTCGGCGACGGCCGGACCGTGCTGCTGCTGGCCGAGGGCCGGGTGGTGAACCTGGTCGCGGCCGAGGGGCATCCGCCGGAGGTGATGGACCTGGCGTTCGGCATCGAGGCGCTCGCGCTGGCCTGGCTCGCGCTCAACACGCGGCCAGAAAAGGTGGGCGGCAAGCTCGCAGCCGGCGTGCACGAGGTCCCCGAGGATATCGACGCCGAGGCCGCCCGCCTGGTGCTCGCCACCATGGGCACGTCGATCGACACGCTCACCCCGGCGCAGCTTTCCTACCGCGAGTCCTGGCGCATCGGCTCCTAAAGCCCCGCCGCAAAGCCCGCATAAGACCTACCGCGCGGTGGCGGACACGCTCGACTTCCTAGCCTGAGCGCACCCCGAGCGAGGCGATGACGCCCGGACCGCCCGGGCCGCGCTGCGCGGAGTCGGCGGCCATGGACGGCGGCCGGGTCAGCACCAGCCACCCGAGCAGCCCGATCGGGTACACGAAGTACCCCCACCGGGTGGCGGGCGCCAGCGTGAACATCAACGCGAGCCCCAGCGCCAGACGCCAGGCGGCCGCGGGCGCGTCCATGGGCGGGCGGACGATGAGCGAGGTCGCGAAGCCCAGGCCGGCCGCGAGCAGCAGCCCGACCGCGGCCCAGTGCCCGGCCATGCCGGTCATGGCCAGCAGGTGCCCGGGCAGCGGGCTGGCCGCGGGCGTCTTGTGCTTGGTCAGCCCGAGCGGGAACAGCACGATGTTCTGCAGGAACGCGTACGGATTGGTCAGGGCCGCGGGCGCGAGCGCCGCGCACAGGACGACGGCCACCATGAGCGTGGCCCCGAGGAATCGCCAGGCGGCCTTGGCCGCGTCCCGTGCGGCCAGCATCGCGGTGAACACCGGGACCGCGGGCCAGGCGGTGGCCTTCATGGCGCACGCCACGCCGAGGGCCACGGCCGCGTGGCGCAAGTTCGACGGCCGGGCGATCAGCGCCAGGGTGACGAACATCAGGGCGATCACCGGCGGGTCAGTGATACCGACCGCCAGCGGAAACGCGATCACCGGGGAGGCGGCGATGAAGACGGTGGACAGCACCACATTGCGCCGGCACGAATCGCAGTGCCGGTGCGGCGCCGCGATGGCGAACGCCGCCCAGATCAGCGCGACCGACACCATCGTGAGCCACAGCCGGGGGTCGCCGAACAGACCGGACGCGCCCAGCGCCTTGGGCAGCCCGAACACCGCCATCACCGGCAGGTAGGGGTTGTAGGACAGCCAGGTGTCCAGCTGCCCGGCCGGCAGGTACGGGGTGCCGTGCTGGAGCAGGAGCACCGCCGAACGGGAGATGACCTGGACTTCGGGCGTCGGCGCCACCCGGGTCACCAGCCAGGTCACCGGCGCCGCCAGGGCGCCGGCCAGCGACACCAGCAGCGGTACCAGCACCGGCAGGTTCCTGCGCCTGGTGAGCACCAGGATCGCCGTGGTCACCCCGTAGCCCACGGCCGCCCAGATCGCCCAGGTCCGGTCGGCGTGACCGGTGTCAACGGCCAGCGCGGTCGCGTAGACCGTGAAGACCGCGTTCGCCGCGACGAGCCGACTGCGGCTCAGCCAGTGCTGGTGGCCCGGCTGAGCCGGCCGGTAGTTGTGCTGATAGTTGTCTAGCTGTGTGTGTCCCACCGTCGACTGCCGGTCGTCTTGCTGCGTGCGTTCCACTGTGCCGGTACCCACCCGTCCCCGTGGTGTTCCCCTGTCGCCTGATCTCAGCCGTATTCATGGCTGGCCCGTAAAACTGTCCCCGAAAAAGCCGTCAAATCACCCTATCAGCAGGAGTTACTGAGCTTCTTTTCGGGATGTTCCAAGGTGGAGATACTAGGGCAGCTTCCAGTCCACAGGCTCGGCGCCTCGCTGGGCGAGCAGCTGATTGGCCCGGCTGAACGGGCGGGAGCCGAAGAAACCGCTGGTGGCCGAGTACGGGCTCGGGTGCGCCGACTCCACCCAACCCACGCCGTCGAGCAGTGGAACGAGCGTCCGCGCGTCCCGTCCCCACAAGATCGCGACCAGCGGTGCCTCGCGCGCGGCCAGGGCCCGGATGGCCTGCTCGGTCACCTCTTCCCACCCTTTGCCCCGGTGCGATCCCGGCTTACCGGGCGCCACGGTCAGCACCCGGTTCAGCAGCAGCACCCCCCGTTCGCTCCATGGCGTGAGGTCACCGCTGGACGGTGGCGGGAAGCCCAGGTCGTCGGAGTATTCGCGGAAGATGTTGACCAGGCTCGGCGGGAGCCGCTTCACCTCGGGCGCGACCGAGAAGCTCAGGCCCACGGCATGCCCGGGGGTGGGGTAGGGGTCCTGGCCGACGATCAGCACCCGGACGTCGGCGAACGGCTGCTTGAACGCCCGCAGCACGTTCTCCCCGGCGGGCAGGTACCGCCGCCCGGCGGCGATCTCGGCGCGCAGGAACGCTCCCATCGCCGCGATCCGGCCGGCCACCGGCTCGAGCGCCTCGGCCCAGCCCGCGTCCATGATGTTGCGCAACGGCTCTGCCATGGCCAGTAACCCTATCCGGCCCGCCGCCACGCCGAAGGTCAAAATCTCTTTGGCGGAACGGTCCCGCGACCACCCCTCGGCACCCGTATCGCCCGCCGTGGCTGAGCCGTGGCCGGGTTCCATCCTCCCAGCACCCCCCAGCCCCGGGACCTGGGCCGGGTCCGAAATACGTTTGATCCACCTGTATGTCGGAAAGGCTATCTCCGAACCGGTGTCGCGTGGCTGGTAAATCGGGGTAACCTGCGTCCACGCAGTCTCACTCTCAATGGAACGATGGGGCCCATGAAGGGACGAGTGCTTGTCGTCGATGACGACGCCGCTCTGGCCGAGATGCTCGGAATCGTGCTTCGCGGTGAGGGATTCGAACCGACTTTTGTCGCCGATGGCGACAAGGCGGTCGAGGTTTTCCGGGATTCCCGGCCCGATTTGGTGCTCCTTGACCTGATGTTGCCCGGCTCGGACGGAATTGACGTGTGCCGTCAGATCCGGGCCGAGTCCGGCGTGCCCATTGTCATGCTGACGGCGAAGACCGACACGGTCGACGTGGTGCTTGGCCTGGAGTCGGGCGCCGACGACTACATCATGAAGCCGTTCAAGTCCAAGGAGCTGGTCGCCCGGGTCCGGGCCCGGCTGCGCCGGACCGACGAGCCCGCGCCGGAGATGCTCCAGATCGGCGACATCGCCATCGACGTGGCCGGCCATTCGGTCAAGCGCGGTCCGGAGACGCTCAACCTGACGCCGCTCGAGTTCGACCTGCTGGTCGCGCTGGCCCGCAAGCCGCGCCAGGTTTTCACCCGGGAGGTCCTGCTCGAGCAGGTCTGGGGGTACCGGCACGCCGCGGACACCAGGCTGGTCAACGTGCATGTGCAGCGGCTGCGCGCGAAGATCGAGAAGGATCCCGAGCATCCCGAGATCGTCGTGACCGTCCGCGGTGTCGGCTACAAGGCGGGCACTGGCTGAGCCCCAGGTCGTAGAAGTGACAGCGGTCAGTAGGTTGCGGCAGCGTTACTGGTTGACCGCGTTCCGCCAGTCCTCCTTCGGACGTGCGGTCATCCGGCGGCTGCCGGGCCGGGTGAAGCGGGGGCTGCGGGCCGGGCACAGGTGGCAGCGCCGGGCCGGCGCGCAGCTACGGACCCGCTGGCGCCGCTCGCTGCAGTTCCGGGTGGTCTCCACCACCTTGGTGCTGTGCGTTCTGGTCATCGCCGTGCTCGGCTACTTCCTGGTCCAGACGATCGCGACCGGGCTGCTCGCCAGCGCCGAGAAGTCCGCGACCGCCCAGGCCGCCGCGGCCCGCTCGACCATCCTGGGACTGTCCAATGTGCTCGTGCTGCAGCCGCCGGAAGCGGATTCCCCGACCGCCAATGCGCCCAACGTGGCCGAGGTCGCCGCCCGGACGGCGCTTGACGAAGGCGGCAGCGCCGGTAAGTACCTGGTCGCCGTGCACCTGACCGACCCGCAGGCCGACCCGCAGGCCGACAGCGTGCCCTGGGTGGCGGAGGACACCTTCAACCCCTCGGCGACCATCCCATCCGGCCCATCCGGCCTGCTCGCCGGGGTGAGCCAGGAACAGAGCGACGAGAAGTTCGACAACCAGTACGTGCCCGTTCCGCAGTACCAGCCGACCACGCTGGTCGGCAACGACGGGCAGTCCCTGGGGCCAACGCTGGCCGTCGGCGTCCCGCTCGGGCCGTACTACCAGCTGTACTACGTGTACCCGTTTACCTCGGAGCAGTCGTTCCTGCTGCTGGTACAGCGGGTCCTGATCGGTGCCGGGCTCGCGCTCGCCGTGCTGCTGGCCGCGATCGCGTCGCTGGTCACCCGGTGGGTGGTGCTGCCCGTCCGGCACGCGGCCCAGGCGGCCCAGCGGCTGTCGGCCGGGCATCTCGAGGAACGCATGCGGGTGCTCGGCGTGGACGATCTCGCCGCGCTGGCGACCTCGTTCAACGAGATGGCGTCCAGCCTGCAGGGCAAGCTCCGGGAGCTGGAGGAGCTGTCCAAGGTGCAGCGGCAGTTCGTCTCGGACGTGTCACACGAGCTTCGCACCCCGCTGACGACCATCAAGATGGCCGCCGATCTGCTGTTCGAGTCCCGCGGCGAGCTCGAGCCTGGCTCGGCTCGGTCGGCGGAGCTGCTGCAGAGCCAGCTGGAGCGATTCGAGACCCTGCTCGTCGACCTGCTCGAGATCAGCAGGTACGACGCCGGGGCGGCCACCCTGGACGCCGACCTCGTCGACGTGTGCGATCTGGTCCGCAATTCGGCCGCTGACGCCCAGCAGCTGGCCGAGCGCCGGGGCGGCCGGATCGAGTTCCGGCTGCCCGCGACCGGCTGCTTCGCCGAGGTCGACCGGCGCCGGGTCGAGCGCATCTTGCGCAACATCTTGGTGAACGCGGTCGAGCACGGTGAGGGCAAGGACGTGGTGGTCACTACGGCGATGGACAACGACGCGGTCGCCGTCTCGGTCCGGGACTACGGGGTCGGCCTGCGGCCCGGCGACGAACAGCAGGTCTTCGAGCGGTTCTGGCGGGCCGACGTGTCGCGGGCCCGCACCACCGGCGGCACCGGCCTAGGCCTGGCCATCTCGCTGGAGGACGCGCACCTGCACGGCGGCTGGCTGCAGGCGTGGGGGGAGCGCGGCAAGGGTTCGGTGTTCCGGCTCACCTTGCCCAAGCTGGCCGGCCAGGAACTCGCCGGTTCCCCCCTGCCCCTCGGCCCAGACGACGCCGAGCTCACCGGGACGATCTTGCGTGACTAGCCTCGCCCCGCGCCCCGCCCGCCTCAGCCCGCCCTTCGCCCGGGGTCTGTCCTTCGCCCAGAGCCTGCTCTTCGCCCGGGTCTGGTCCTACGCCCGGGGTCTGTCCTACGTCCGGCGGGCCTGCGTGCTGGCGGCCGTGGCCGTGTCGGTCGCGGGCTGCGTGAGCATGCCGAGCAGCGGTCCGGTGGGCGTGATCAGCGCCTCTCCGCAGAGCACCTCCGCGGGCGGGGATGTGATCGAGCAGCTGCCCGCGGGACCGCACGGGACCCAGGGGCCGGCCGAGATCGTCCAGGGGTTCCTGACCGCTAGCGCCAGTTACCCCGCGAACGCCTCGATCGCCAGGGAATACCTGCTCGGCTCGGTCAGCCGAGAATGGAATCCCGGCTGGTCGGTCACGGTGTTCAGCAAGTTCAACCCGTATCAGCAGACCTTGCCGCGAGCTGGCCACGGCGGCCAGGTGGCGACGGTCGACGTCTCAGGGAACGTGCAGTCCACGTTCAACGGCTCGGGTCAGATCGTCTCGGCCGGAAACCGGGGCGGCACCGCGGGCTCGTACCGGTTCAGCCTGACGAAAGTCGGTGGCCAGTGGCGCATCTCCAAACCGCCGCCTGCTCGCCGCCTGCTCACCGTGCAGCAGTTCGCTGACTTCTACCGGTCGCAGGACCTGTACTTCACCAACTCCTCTGGCTCCACCTCGCCGGACCAGCCCCTCGTCCCCGACTCGGTGTTCGTGCCGGTGGGAACCCCCACCACCGAGCTGGTGACGAACCTGGTCAAAGCGCTGCTGCCGATCCCGGGCGGTGGCCCGCAGAGCACCTTGCTGCAGAAAGCGGCCGGGACCTTTCCCGCCGGGACCTCGCTCGTCAGCGTCGCGCAGACCGGATCGACCGCCATCGTGAATCTCGGCGGCCTCACCGGAGCGAGCATGACGGTGAAGGAACAGGTCTCCGCCCAGCTGGCCTGGACCCTGGCCACCCCCAGGGCCAGCCCGGCCGCAGTGGCCGCCGTCCAGTCGGTCGAGCTCGAGCTCAACGGCAAGCCGTGGATACCGCCCAAGTTGATCTGCGGTATCAGGCAGGCCCGGAGTGCGGTGCAGAACCAGGCCACCTATGCGTGCTACAACCCGTATCCGTCGCAGCCCGCGACCTTCTCTTTCGTGAGCCACGGTCAGGTGTGGTCACGATGCGGCGCAGAAGCCAGCGTCCAGCACGGCTTCGTTGGCCCGGTCGTCTCCGTGTTGCATCCGGCGAGCGCCGATGGCCTGCAGTGCGATGGCAAAACGCCGGTGCCCACCAAGTCCGTCACCACGCCAGCCTCCGTTCAGGTGCCGAGAATCGGCGCGCCCTCGCTGGCGGCCGTCTCGCCGGACGGCCAGTACGTGGCGGTCTACTCACCGGGCAATGCAGACAACCAGGACCTGTCCATCGGACCGGTGGGGAGCAGCGCGAAGCTTAATCGCGTGTCGGGCATCGGATCAGGCGTCACCGCGCTCAGCTGGGATCGTAACGATGATCTGTGGGTCGCCGAGAACGGCGACGTCTTCATGGTGCCGGCCAACCGGCAGGCGGTCCCGGTCAGTCCGGTTCCCGCGGACGTCACCGATCTGAGCGTCGCGCCGGACGGCGTCCGGATCGCCTTTATCGCGCAGGACGGGTCAACCCGCCTGGTTGACATCGCGGCGATCAGCTATGACAGTCAGTCACCACAGGGACAGCGGGGATCGCTCTCCCAAGCCCTTCCCATCAGCCTGACCGTCCAAGTCGGGCCCGGCCTCGTCCAGCCGCGCTCGCTGGCCTGGTATGACGCCGACGACCTGATCGTGCTCGCGGGTGCCTCGTCTCCGGCGCTGTGGGTGGTACCCGTGGACGGGCAGGCATCCTCGATATCGCAGCCCGCTCCCATCGGCGCGGATTCGATCACCGCGGATGGCGACATGAACGCGCTGGTCGCCGGGATATCCAGCGGGGGCGGGACGCTGGCCGTCTCGACCGGCTTGGAAGGCCCCTGGCAGCCTCTCGGCGTCCCCGGCCAGAATCCCACCTACCCCGGATAACCTCCGGGGGCCACCGACCCAGCCGGCGCGAAACCACCCGAGCGCGAAACCACCCGAGCGCCGGTCAACCAATCCTGGGTACCTCGGGCAATCTTGGATATCACGGGCAATTCGTCATCCTCCGGGCAATTACGCGTTACGTCGGGCAATCCGGGATTAACAGCCTGGTTCATCTCGCGTACTCGGAGTGACCTTTTTCGCCTGCCCTCCCCCATGGTCAACGTTATGCAGTCGTTATATCACTAATTGCGATTGATCGGGTACATGTCCCTCCTGACATTCTCGCTCCGGCGAGCTAGCGTTCAGACATGGCACTCGCCCGGGCCCGTGGTTGCGCCGGGCGTGGTTCCCCACTGGGGCGCCACGTCAGGCAAGCCGATGCCAGCCGCAGGCGAAACGGTCCACGTAAGGCGACTTCTTGTCGACTGATCACGGTGCGGCTTAGAAGTAAGTCCTGCCTCGCCGGGAGATACCGAGTCTCCCGGGTAGGGAGAAGGGCAGTAGTGGCCAAAGAGGCCGCGAACCTCTCAGCAGGCGAATGTGGGGTCGAAGACCAGGTCGGCCGGGCGAGTGCCGCCCCGCTCGATGAGAGGGCGAAATTTCGACCGAAATGGGGATCTAGATGGAAATCATCGTCAGAGGACGCCACATCACTGTCCCGCCACGTTTCCGTCAGCACGCTATCGCCAAACTGGCCAGGCTCGAGAAGCTGGACGCTAAGGCGGTGAGGATCGACGTGGAGGTCTCCGAGGAACGCAACCCAAGACAATCTGATCACCGCGAGCGTGTCGAACTGACGATTAGGTCCCGTGGTCCCGCGATCAGGGCCGAGGCGTCGGCCGATGACCGGTACACCGCGCTGGACCTGGCCCTCGCAAAAATCGAATCCAGACTCCGCCGAGCCGCCGACCGGCGCAAGGTGAAACACGGGGACAACATCACGGTGCGGTCGCCGGAGGTGCTGGCGGGCGTGACGCCGGCGGTCGCGACCGCTCCCGGGGAGCTGGCCGTGGCCCCGCGTAGGTCGCGGTCCAACGGCCACAGCGTGGCCCGGCCGCGGACCGGCGGCCTGGACGATCAGCCCGGCCCGGCTGAGGACGGTGGCCGGGCCGACTTCGACGATGCGGAGTCGGCGAGCCAGTTCGTGCCGATCAAGATGGAGGGCGACGGCCCGCTGGTGCTGCGCGAGAAGGTGCACGCGGCCACGCCGATGACGATCGACCAGGCCCTGCTGGAGATGGAACTGGTGGGTCACGACTTCTATCTGTTCCATGATCGTGACTGCGATCGCTTCAGCGTCGTCTACCGGCGCCGTGGCTATGACTACGGGGTGATCCGGCTGGTCGAGGAATAGTTCACGGTCGACCCTGGGTCGTAATTCCCCGGGTGCAAGCCGGGCGCCCAGGCGCCCGGCTTGCATCATGGGCCCGGGTCGGCGAGAGTCAGATCACGTGACGTTCGTGCCGATCAAGGTCAGCCTGGCTGCCTGTGAGGCGGATGTGGGCGAAGATCCCCGAGGGAGGCAACGAGGTGAGCGCCATGGGCGACAGGGCAGCAACCGCTGCTCAACGGCCGGGCTCCGGCCGTGGTCCGGAGCCGATCCGGGTCCTGATCGCTGATGATCATGCGTTGTTCAGGCGCGGCTTGGAGATGGTCCTCGAGGAGGAGGACGACATTGATCTCGTCGGGCAGGCGAGCGACGGCACCGAGGCGATCGCCGTAGCCGGCGAGGCGCTGCCCGATGTCGTGCTGATGGACATCCGGATGCCCAAGATCACCGGCATCGAGGCCTGCCGGGCCACCAAGGAGGTCGCGCCGAGCGCGAAGATCGTGATGCTGACGATCAGCGACGAGGAAGAGGACCTGTTCGAGGCGATCAGGGCCGGCGCCAGCGGCTACCTGCTGAAGGACATCCCGCTCGATGAGGTGGCCGAGGCGGTCCGCGCGGTGCATGGCGGCCAGTCGCTGATCAACCCGTCGATGGCGGGCAAGCTCCTGTCCGAGTTCGCCACCCTCGCCAAGCGCGACGCCGAGGAAGAAGAACGAGTCCAGCACGTGGCCGCGCCCAAGCTCACCGACCGGGAGATGGAGGTCCTCAAGCTCGTCGCGCGCGGCATGAACAACCGCGACATCGCCAAAGAGCTGTTCATCTCCGAGAACACGGTGAAGAACCACGTCCGGAACATCCTGGAGAAGCTGCAGATTCACTCCCGGATGGAAGCGGTGATGATCGCCGTCCGGCAGAAGCTCATCGAATTCAGCTAAGGCGGTGCACGGCTGGCCAGCGCGGGTTCCGTCACCGACGTAATTTTCCGCTCGCCGTGCTACCCGTCGCTGCGTACCCTGCTCACCTCCGGGCCCCCGCCCGCCTCCCCATCCCCTTCACGGCGCCCCCTTCCCTCGTCGCTCCTCAGTTAGGGTGGCGCCGCGGCCCTTGGTTCGCTGGGGGCCCCCTTTGGCTCGCGGGGGCGCGTCAGCCCGCTCGGGCCAGGGCGGCCGCTAGGCGCGAAGCGTGCTGGGGGGGCTCGATCTGCTCGAGGCGGACGTCGTCGCAGCCGACCCAGCTCGCCGCCTCCCGCAGGGCCTGGGCCATCGGCTCGGCCGCCGACGCCCGTTCCAGCGAGACCTTGCGCGCGATCAGGGTCGTCCCTTCCCGGGCCGGATCGACCCGGCCGGCCAGTTCGCCCGCCCGCGAGCAGCGGCATGGTGAAGTATCCGTGCACTCGCTTGTGTTTGGGCACGTACGCCTCGAGGCTGTGCTCGAAGCCGAACATCTGCCGGGTCCGCTTGCGGTCCCAGATCAGCGAGTCGAACGGCGAGAGCAGCGTGACCCGGTGCCGCCCGCGGTCCGCGATCTGCTCCAGGGCGGCCGGATCAGCCCACGCGGGAGCGGCGAGGCCAACGATAGCCGCCGGAACCAGCCCGGCGGCCTGCGCGGCCTCGCCGACCAGCCGCGTGTACTGACCCTTTTCGCTGGCGGGGAAGTTGAGCCGGTGATAGTCGACCAGGTCCGCGTAGGTCACCACACCCAGCGCACGGGCCGCGACCCCGGCCAGGCGGGTCAGGCACTCCAGGTCGGTCAGCTCCACCTCGAGGAGCTCACCCGGCAGCACCCGCTCGGGCAGGTCATAGACCCGCCGCCAGCCGGTCCGCCTAGCGCAGATGACGTCACCGGTGTCCAGCAGCCATTCCACCGCGATCTTGACGTCTGACCAGTCCCACCACGGGCCTCCCGCCTTGGCCCCGCCCAGCTGGGTCGCGGTCAGCGGGCCTTCCGCGCGCAGCCTGGCCAGGACCTTGTCGCAGGTTTCCTGGTGGCTCTGGTGCCACCGGATCCCCCTGGCCCGCAGCGCGCGGCGCCGGAAGGCGAAGTACGGCCACTGCTCGATCGGCAGCACGCACGCCGCGTGGGCCCAGTACTCGAAGGCCACAGGCGCCGACGCGTGCCAGTACGCCTGCTCGATCTGCTGCCGGGAGACCGCGCCAAGCCGCGCGTAGGCGACAAGCTCGTGCGAGCGCGCCAGCACGCTGATCGTGTCGAGCTGGACGGCACCGACCCGGCGGAGCATGGCGGGCACACCCCCGCGCCGTGCCGTCGCGCCGAGGAAACCCTGCGCGCGCAGGGTCATCCGGCGGACGTCGTCCGGGGTGAGCGTCGCCTCAGCCGCGGGACCATCCATGTCCCACAGCGTAACCGGCGGCTACGACATTTTCCCGGGATGATCTTGTTCGATGAGCCGGACGGTGGAAACACCGCCCGTTCAGAAAATGTTTTAGTACCAGTCGTCGAAAATGCGCGTGACCGTGGCCATGATGCCGCCCACGACCACGATCCCGGTGCCGACCCAGATAAGCCACCAGCGCGGGTGGGGGATCATCGCGACGCCACCGACGATGAACCCGATGATGATGACCGAGACCGCTACCCAGGAGGAGCGCCGGCCATGGTGTGCGTCATGAGTATGCGCCGGTCCGAGCTGCACACCGACCTCGGCGTCAAGCCCGGTCCCCCCGGTGTCTCCCGGGCCCGCCACGGTTCGTGATGACGCCTGCTCGGCCACTCCTGGCTCCTCTCCTCGCTAACGCTCCTATTATTCTCCCGGAGGTGCCAGACTGATCAGCACCCGGCCCCCGAAAGGCTCTGGCCCGCAGGCGCTGTAGGTCCCGCCGGTTCGGGTTGCGAATCGGTTTGGTGCCCCTTCTCGCCTACCATGACATGTTGGGGCGGTGAACGGGAGCCGGTTACGGTCACCGGCCAGGATGAGGTCAGACGATCCGCGAGGAGCGCGACGAGAAGTGCCACCCATCATCGATAGTGTCCTTCGCGCCGGCGAAGGACGGCTCCTCCGCAAGCTCAAGCGGATCAGCGAGCAGATTAACTCCATCGAAGACGACTTCGTCAAGATGAGCGACGCCGAGTTGCGCGGCATGACCGATGAGTTCCGCCAGCGGTACGCCGACGGGGAAACCCTCGACGAACTGCTCCCCGAGGCCTTCGCAACGGCCCGCGAGGCCGCCAAGCGGACCCTGGGACAGCGGGCCTTCGACGTCCAGCTGATGGGCAGCGCCGCGCTGCACATGGGCAACATCGCCGAGATGAGGACCGGTGAGGGCAAGACGCTGACCGGGGTCTTTCCCGCCTACCTCAACGCGATCGCGGGCGACGGCGTGCATGTGGTCACCGTCAACGACTACCTGGCCAAGCGCGACTCCGAGTGGATGGGGCGGGTGCACCACTTCCTCGGGCTCGAGGTCGGCGTGATCCTCGGCGACATGGAGCCGGCCGAGCGCCGCAAGCAGTACGCCGCCGACATCACCTACGGCACCAACAACGAGTTCGGGTTCGACTACCTGCGTGACAACATGGCCTGGTCGCTTGAGGACTGCGTGCAGCGCGGCCACCACTACGCGATCGTCGACGAGGTGGACTCGATCCTCATCGACGAGGCCAGGACGCCGCTGATCATCAGCGGCCCGGCCGAGCAGAGCCCGCGCTGGTACACCGAGTTCGCCAAGATCGCGCCCCGGCTGCGCCGCGGCGAGGACGGCGACGGCGACTACGAGGTCGACGAGAAGAAGAAGACCATCGGCATCATGGAATCGGGTGTCGAGAAGGTCGAGGACTGGCTCGGCATCGACAACCTCTACGACCCGGTCAACACGCCCCTGGTCAGCTTCCTGAACAACTCCATCAAGGCCAAGGAGCTGTACAAGAAGGACAAGGACTACGTCGTGATGAACGGCGAGATCTTGATCGTGGACGAGTTCACCGGCCGGATCCTGCACGGCCGCCGCTACAACGAGGGCATGCACCAGGCCATTGAGGCCAAGGAGAACGTGGCGATCAAGGACGAGAACCAGACGCTCGCCACGATCACCCTGCAGAACTACTTCCGGCTCTACGACAAGCTGGCCGGCATGACCGGCACGGCCACCACCGAGGCCAACGAGTTCCATCAGATCTACAAGCTCGGCGTGGTCCCGATCCCGACCAACATGCCGATGGTCCGGGCCGACCAGGCCGACGTGATCTACCAGACGGCGCAGGCCAAGTACGAGGCCGTGGTCGAGGACATCGCCGAACGGGTCCAGGCCGGGCAGCCGGTCCTGGTCGGCACCACGAGCGTGGAGAAGTCCGAGATCGTATCCCGGATGCTCAAGCGCCGCGGGGTTCCTCATGAGGTGCTGAACGCCAAGTACCACGAGCGCGAGGCCACCATCGTCGCCCAGGCCGGTCGGCGCAGTGCCGTCACGGTGGCCACCAACATGGCCGGCCGCGGTACCGACATCATGCTCGGCGNNCTGTCCCCGGTCGAGACGCCGGAGGACTACGAGGCGGCCTGGCCGGAGGCGGTGGCCAAGGCCAAGCGCGCCGTGGCCACCGAACACACCGAAGTCGTCGCGGCGGGCGGCCTGTACGTGCTCGGCACCGAGCGGCACGAGTCGCGTCGCATCGACAACCAGTTGCGCGGCCGGTCCGGCCGGCAGGGCGACCCGGGCGAGAGCCGGTTCTACCTGTCGCTGGAAGACGACCTGATGCGGATGTTCAACTCCGAGCGGGTCGGCGCGATCATGGAACGGCTGAGTATCCCGCCGGACGTGCCGGTGGAGTCCAAGGTCGTCACCCGCGCCATCAGGTCGGCGCAGACCCAGGTGGAGCAGCAGAACTTCGAGATCCGCAAGGACGTGCTCAAGTACGACGACGTCCTCAACCGGCAGCGCCAGGTCATCTACGGCGAGCGCCGCCAGGTGCTCGAGGGAGCTGACCTGCACGAGCAGATCCGCGAGATGGTCGACGAGGTGGCCGCCGGGTACGTCACGGGGGAGACCAGCGAGGGCTACCCGGAAGAGTGGGATCTGGACAAGCTGTGGCGCGCCTTCCGGCAGCTCTATCCGATCAGCGTCACCGTCGACGAGGTCGTCGACGAAGCGGGCGGCGAGCGGGCCGGGCTGACCGCGGAGTTCCTCACCGAGGCGATCATCGCCGACGCGCAAGCCGCGTACGAGCGGCGCGAGCAGGAGTTCGGTTCGGAGGTCATGCGCGAGGTGGAGCGCCGGGTGGTGCTTTCGGTGCTCGACCGGAAGTGGCGCGAGCACCTGTACGAGATGGACTACCTGCGCGAGGGTATCGGCCTGCGCGGATACGGCCAGCGCGACCCGCTGATCGAGTATCAGCGCGAAGGCTACGACATGTTCAGCGCCATGATGGACGGGATCAAGGAAGAATCCGTCGGCAACCTGTTCAACC
>PMST01000031.1 GCA_003168295.1 Actinomycetota bacterium | reverse complement strand
GTTGTAGTTGATGGTCTGGCCGACGGCCGAGTAGCTCGTCTGGGCGGCTGTCTTGAGCAGGGTGATGGCCGGGCTCGAGACAACCGGGACCGTGGCCGTCGAGGGCGGCAGCGAGATCGTGAACGTGGACATCACCTGGGCCGGCGGGCATCAGACCAGCGGGAAGGCCGTCCGTCCCGTCGGCCGTCTGGACCAGCTCTCGTACTTTCCCGAACTCCTCGCCCGCGTCACCGGGCTCGCCGGCGAGGGGCGCACCAGCAGGCAGATCGCCGAGACGCTGAACGCCGAGGGCTACCGCCCGCCCAAGCGCACCGCCGTCTTCACTGACCAGCAGGTCCGCAACATCATCAACAAGCACGGAATACGCGAGAATGCCAAGGGCCGGCCCGCCGTCCTCACGGACCTGAGCCCGGGCGAGTGGTCGGTCCCGGGACTGTCCGCCGAACTCGGCATGCCCACCGCCAGCATCTACAACTGGATCTACCGCGGCTGGATCACCGTCCGCCGCGGCCCCGGCGGCAGGAACTGGATCATCCTCGCCGACGAGGAACAGCTGCACGAGCTCCGCGAGCGCAGGAACCGCCCGCCCGGCTACTACACCCGCGCCCGATGGGCACCGCCCCAGCCCGAAACCGGAACAACACAGGAAAAACGGCAAGAAGGACCGTCATGAAAAGCGAATCTCGCTTGACCGGCAGCAGCGGTGGCCGATTTCGATCCGCCACCTGGCCACGGCGACGGCGATCAGCCGGGTCAGCGTGACCGGTCCGGGTGTCCAGCACCGGTAGAACGAGCAGGTGCCGGTATAGCGGTGGCGGCGGACCAGTAGCACGCTGCGCCCGGCGTGGCGCCCGGGGTGGCCGCCGGGCGCGTCGTCGCTGGTCACCTCCAGCATCGCCCAGTCGTACTGGCGGTTTCCCTTGGTGCCGTGCCCGGTGCGCATCCGCTGCCAGGCGCCGCGGGGGATGAGCCCGACCGCCCCGGCCGCGGTCAGGACCCGGCCCGAGCCGAGCGTGAAGCCGTGGTTGGCGCGGACTGCCAGCACATACCCCATCCCCAGGGCGCGGATCGCCCGGCGCAGATCACACCCGCCGTAGACTTCGTCTCCGGTCACGAAGCCAGCGCGGACCCCCCGCTGGTGCACCCGCTGCAGCAGCGCCCCGGCCAGCTCCGGCTTGGTCGCGAACACCACCTCCTCGGGCACCCCGGCCAGCTCCCGGTGCTCCTCGTCAGCCGCGCATGCCCCAGGCAGGTACAGCGCCCGGACGATCAGCGCGTGGCCCCGGCACGTGGCGAAGGTCAAGGTGACAGCGACCTGGCACAGCGCGATCCCGCCCACGGTGCCGCAGTACTGGCGGGCCGCGCCGACCGCGTCGGCGGAGGACTTCTCGTCAGCGGTCTCGTCCACGACCAGTAACGCGTCCCCGTCATCAAGCCGCGTAACAGCCCAGGCCGCTGCCGCATTCAGGACCTGCCGGTCGTCCCAGACCGCCCGGGACAGCAGATGCTGCAGCCGGTGCGGGCCACGGTGCCCGACCGCCTCGGCGATGCTCCAGCAGTTGTAGTCCTCCAGCTCCATCAACAGCCCATCCACCATCTGACTGGCGGACTGGCGGGTCTCCCGTCGCGGAAAGCACCCCGCCACCTGCCCGAACAGGTCCGTCAGCAAGACACGAGGCTGGTCATCAGATAGCGTGGCAGCCGCGGCTGCCGCTTCTTGATTGTTGGTCACGATTCATCATGAGCACGGCAGCCGCTCCTCTACGGACACCACCACTACGCATCAACTTGCGTGAACAACCTGAAGGTCTCGAACTACAGCTGCCGTATACGAGCAGGCGGCGCCTAGATCTCGACGTCCGCTACGTGTTGAGTTCGGTGGTGGTTAGCCCGGTGAGCACCGTCCGCCACACGTTGTAGTTGGAGTTGCTGCCGCAGCCGATGTTCGAATTGGTGCCGGGATGGTTCATCTCGACATTGCTGAGCTGCGTCCCGGCGCTCGGCACGCCAGGGAAGACGATCAGCTCGGCCGCGACGATTCCGTCGCAGTTCGCGGACAGGATCGTTTCCACCTGGCTGGCCAGCCAATTGGCGATGGTGCCGAGCAGGCTCCCGATGACGGGGATCTCGCTGAGGCCTTTGTCGATGACGACCGAGACGATCTTCTCGACCCCCTGGCCGAGCTGGCTGGAGATGGACGAGACGCTTCCCGTGTTTATGGTCGCGCCGGCATTGCCGAGGGCCGCCGCGACTTTTGTCGCATCGCCGCTGCCATTGTTGATCACGATATAGTTGAAGCTCATCATCTCGGCTAGTTCCATGGTGACAGGGCCGAGGCTCAGCAGGTTCGTTTGCGACTCCTGGTTGGAGCTCAGGTCACCGATGGTCTGCACCGCGGTTTCCGTCGGCCAGTTGCCGATCGCCAAGGAGGCGCTGGCATAGTCGGTGTCGGACTCCAACGGGCCCGACCGTTTCTCGATGCACTTCACGTCGTTGACGGCGACGAGGCCCTGGTTGGGGAGGTGGAGCGGTCCGCTGAGGAAGGTGCCCCAGTCGATTGGACCATCGGGCGCACCGACGTCGCCGTCGCTCCAGTCGGGACCCCGGTTGCTGAGCGATTGGATCGTCATGTTGGCGAATCCGTCCACTGGCGCGACGGTGGGGTCCGGCCCGGGGGCGAATAGCTTGAGTTGATTGGGTCCCGTGCAGACCACCGTTGGGGAGGAATATGCCGCCTGATTGGGGTTGGACCCCTTCAGCGCTTTCGGCGGGCTCCAGGCGTTGTCGCTGAACCAGTGGTGATAAATCTTCCGGTCGGGTGGGGCCTCGCCTGCCAAGTGCGGGTTGCCGAGGACGAAGACGTCGAGGCGGCCCGGTCCCCAAGTCGCCACCGCCGGCTCCTCGGCGTAGTCGCCACCGAGGCTCTCCCACTCGTTCCAGAGCGTGCCGTCCCACCACGTGTGCCGGAGGGTGCGGTCACCCCAAACGGCGAACACGTCGACACGATTGTTCCCCCAGCTCACCGCCACCGGCGG
>PMST01000196.1 GCA_003168295.1 Actinomycetota bacterium | reverse complement strand
CCGTCGGCCGCCGGTCCTGGCCGGGCGGCACCGCTGCGGCCGGGCCCGCCGGCGTGTTCGAGTATTTCGCGGCGTGTCGTTCTTCGTCTCTGCGGCAGACGCCTTCAGGCCTCCCCGCTCGGCAGTGGCCACATGCACCGCACTCGTCGAAGAAGGCTTTCGTGCCGAACGGGCGTGGCTTTTCCTGTCGGCCGGCAGTTCGAGCCTGACCTGGTCGGCCTTGATGCTGGCTGTTCGGGCGACGCGTCATCCGGTACCGACCGGGCCCAAGGGCGGCTTCGAGCCCTGCTTCGCGCAGTACTGCCGGCGCACTGGCCTGAGCCCCTCTGCGACCCATGCCGTCGAAGCACACGCCGATGAGATCGATCGTCTCCGGCGGCCCAGTCCGCCCAGTCTGCCCCGGCCGGTCACTCGAGGTCCGCTCGCTGGCACCTGGTCGTAATCAGGCATGAGGAGCCTCACTAAGTTATGAATCCCGCCGTCCGGCCGCTGGTGATCACAGAGAGGCCCTGGCCGACCTACCTCAGCGCAATTGCCGAAAGGACTGGCGAACGTCGGCGACAAGCAAGTCGGGTTCTTCCATGGCCGCGAAGTGGCCGCCGCTAGACGTCATGGCGGACGAATACTGTCCGCAACGACCGGGGCGGTCAAGGTGAGGCATGACGAGCGGAGATGCCACCGTCCGTTCAGTTACGACCCTGGCGAAACAGGCCGCAAGGTGCGACAGCACGCAGTACCAGTACCAGCACTGCCACAGCCGAGATGCGGGCCCCAAGCCGCCCGCATCTCGGCGGGTACCGACCACCGCACCCGCTTCGAATTCGCCATCGCTGCCTTCATCCGCGGTCTCACCCCCACTGCCAGTCGAGGCGAGACCGCTTCGGACCGCGGGCAGATGATTTTGCCGATAAGCAGTCAACCGTGGTGAGTCCGAGCGTGCAGGTCATGCCAGACATCAATGCTGTTGATCGCGCGACGCGACGTAGCCACCGAGATCCTCTGGTGTTAGCCGATTCTGCGGTCGTGGCCTTCCCATTCCTTGTCGCGGAGTCCCGTCTTCTGGATCTTGCCTGTGGAAGTCCTGGATAGTTCGGTGATCTCGACTGCGGCCGGCCGCATGTAGCCGGGGAGGTGCTCTTTGGCGAAGGCGAGGATGTCGTCGGCGGAGGCGTGCTCGCCGTCTTTGAGCTCGACGAAGGCCTTGGGCCGCTCGCCCCATTTCTCGTCGGGCGTGGCCACGACGGCGACGTCGGCGACGGCTGGGTGCCTGCCGATCGCCGCCTCGACCTCGATGCTGGAGATGTTCTCGCCGCCGGAGATGATGATGTCCTTCTTGCGGTCTCGCAGTTCGATGTAGCCGTCCGGATGGCGGACCGCGAGGTCGCCCGAGTGGTACCAGCCGTCCGCGAGCGTCTCCCTGGTCTGCTCGGGATCTTCGAAATACCCGGTCATGACGTTGTTGCCGCGCATCAGGACTTCGCCGAGCGACTTGCCGTCGGCCGGCACCTCGCGGCCCTGGTCGTCGACGACGCGCACCGGGTCAGCGATCAGGTAATGCACGCCCTGGCGTCCGAGCAGCCGGGCCTGCTCCCCGACCGGGAGTTCCGCCCAGCGCTCCTGGCGCTCGCAGATCATGTACGGGCCGTACAGTTCGGTGGCCCCGTAGACGTGGACGGGCCGCAGCCCGATGTCAGTCAGACGCGCGAACAGCTCCGGGGTTGGCGGCGAACCCGACACCGTGGTGATGATCTCGCGGTCGAGTTTATGGGCGTTGTCGTGGCCGAGGATCGACGCCTGGACGGTAGGTGCCCCGCTGTAGTGGGTGACGCCCTCGTTGTCGATCAGCTCCCAGACCCGTCCCGGATCCATCTTGCGCAGGCACACGTGGCGGCCTCCGACCGCGGTGACCGCCCAGGTGAAGCACCAGCCATTGCAATGGAACATGGGCAGGGTCCACAAGTACACGCTCTCGGGGGTCAGGCGGGTTTCGATGACCTCGCCCAGCGCGTTGAGATACGCGCCGCGGTAGTGGTAGACGGCGCCCTTGGGCTGCCCGGTGGTCCCCGAGGTGTAGTTGATGGAGATCGGCTCGTCCTCGTCGCCGAGTTCGCTTGTCACGGGATCCGCCGAGCCTTCGGCGAGGAATGCCTCGTAGGGGTCCCCGGGGGCGCCGGTGTCGTCGATGCGCACGGCACGCTCGACTCGCGCGCCTTCGGCAAGATGCTCGAACTCATGGTCGGCGAACAGGAACCGGGCACCCGAATGCTCCAGGATGAAGCCGATGTCCTGAGCGTTCAGCCGGTAGTTCAGCGCCACCAGCACGCCGCCGGCGGCCGGCACCCCGTAGTGCGCTTCCAGCAGCGCCGGGATGTTGGGGCAGATGAACGCCACCCGATCGCCCTTCCGCAGGCCCGCTGCCCGCAGCGCCGAGGCGAGCCGGTTCACTCGCTCCCCGAACTCCCGGTAGGTGTAGCGGCGGTCCTCGTGCACCACGGCCACCTTGCCGGGATACACCAGCACGCTGCGCTCCAGGAACCGCAACGGACTGAGCTCGGTCCGATGAGCACGCCGCACCCCGGCGGCCTCGCTGGACTCGGCCATCGGCTCTCCTTCCACGCGCTAAGCCTTCCGTACCCGGCTCCAGACCCGGCACTCCCATTCCAGCCAGCGATCCGGCTGCCTGGCTCCGCAGCCGGGTGCCCGAAGCCGATCTGGACGGTCACCCCTACCCACGCTCGTGCTCAAGCCGGGGCTGGTCATCTACAGCGTCTACAACGGCTACTGGTTCTGGGGCAGGCCGTCGTTCGAGGACCTGCGCCGCGATCTGCGCGAGGTGACCCGCCAGATCCGCCCGGACTGGGACCTGGCCGTACCCGGCCTGCGCGAGAACTGGGAGTCCGGCGACCACTCCATGCGCCACCCGTATCAGCCGACGGGGTGACGCATCAGGCAGCGACCGTCGGAGGCGGTGACATATGCGGACCGTAACACCGCGCTCCGTTCGAGATAATTGAGATTCCATTTTCCGAACGGCAGTGGTACCACTTCCACGGCACCGCCGCGCGCATGACCTGGGGGTCAAGGACACCTGGTCCGGCTGTGGACACTGCCGGGCGCCGAGCCCGGCGGCAAGCCGGCCACGCGGCCCGGATTCAGGCCATCGCGTGGCCGCTCCCCATTGTCACCCTGGATGACGTGGACACCGCATCGCTGTCCCTCGGCGACCCGGCGATCATCGTCCGTCCCGCGTCGGCTCACAAGCGTGACGGATCATGACCCGAGTGTCGCCTGGTATTCCTCGGCGCTCATGACGGCCGTGAATAGGGGCCGCGTTGGCCATCAAAAGATCGTTACGGTCATGGCGCTGATCTACCACGGGCAAGCGGCGGCCGACGGTACCCGGCTAGCGCGGATCGCGTCCGGTAACACCCTTTCCCGTGCCTGCTTGCTGCCGGCTGAGGCGATGCAAGCCGGCATTTCGCCCCGAATGGCATCCCCGCCAGGTCGGCGCTT
>PMST01000489.1 GCA_003168295.1 Actinomycetota bacterium | reverse complement strand
GCGAGTACTCGGGCCGTTAGCTCAGCGGGAGAGCGCTTCCCTGACACGGAAGAGGTCACTGGTTCAAATCCAGTACGGCCCACCAGTTCTGACCTGGCCTTTTAGGTTGTTGCGGTCCTGGCCGACATGATCTCTTCCCTTGCCGGGAGCCAAAACGGAAGAGGTCGCTGATCAACTCCCGTACGACCCGTACATCTTGAGCTGGCATTTTGCCCGGCGGAGATGGCTTCTGAACCCTTGGGGGAGCCAAAAAGGGAGCCAGACGACGAGCCGCGAGCTACCTGGACTGAGTGTTGCGCCGACGCTTGAAGACCGTGTTTAAAGTGACGGCCCAGTCTCGATCCCGGCCTGAGCTGATGACGTTAGACGGTCCTGTGCCAGCCAGAGATGTTCGTGGACTTCGACCAAGCCATCGTGGCTATCCCAGGTCATCGAGGTCCAGCGCCTACTCGGCGAGCCGGACTATCTACTGCAAGTCGTCCCATGTAGGACCGGTACTGTTCGCGCAGTTCCTCGCGCAACGTCAGGAAGCCGGGCCGGTCCCCTGTGGTAGCAGAGGAACTCCATGCCGACAGTGTTGACACCACGCCGATGACCCGCGGGAAACCCGCCGAGGAGGCCACGATTTAGTTAGCTCATGAACAGCCCGGACAAGGCAACCAATATACTGCACGCGACGAAGAGCGGCAGGCGCTGCTTCCATTTTGAAGCGCGATTCGCGAAGTCTCGGAGCATCCGGAAAGAGTACTCGGCTGGTGGTTTATATCTCGTCTCGAGTCGGTAACCACTCGGGCGGCGAGCGGCTAAGCAAGAGAAATGCATCGATTTTGACCTCTTGGCGGCCTTGCCCATACCGTCCGCGAACACCGCAACGGAGATCCGCCATGTTCTGCGATTGGTGCTACGGGCCGCGCCTTTTTGGCGAGGTGGTCATTTCACACACCACGCCAACAGGCCGGTCAGGCAAGCGCGAGCGAGCCGCCGTCGCCGGAATGACCTTCGGGATGAGCTGCATGGCCGCGGGTTGAATATGGTGTGGGCGTGACGGAGATTGCCGCGGCTGTGGCCGTGGAGCTGGCGCGGCTGCGGGCGGAGAACGCGCGCCTGCTGAAGATGCTGGAGCTGAGCCCGCGGCAGGCTGAGCCGCCCAGTCCGGCGCAGGCCGGCTTCTTCGAGGCGCCGCCGGGACCGGTCCATAAGGACTCGCCCAATGACGCCAAGGTGGCGTTCTTCCGGGCGTTGTTCGCGGCGCGCGCCGACATCTACGCCACCCGGATCGAGAACTCCCGTAGTGGCTGGAAGGGCTGGCTTCCGGCGGTGCGCGGCGGGTGGCAGCGCGGGATTCCGCATGAGAAGCGGGACTACCTGCCGCTGACCTTGGATGTGCTCGCTGCCCATCTGAAGGGCGATGCGCACGTCGGCGTTTATCCGCTGCTGGATGGCGACAGGTGCTGGTGGCTGGCCGCCGACTTCGACGGGCAGGACGCGCTGACCGAGGCGCTGATGTACGTCAAGGCGGGGCGAGCGTTCGGGGTGCCGGTGGCGCTGGAGGTGTCGCGTTCGGGGGTGGGCATGCACGCCTGGACCTTCTTCGCCGCGCCAGTGGCGGCAGAGACTGCGCGGCGGCTGGGCACCGGGCTGCTGCGTGAGGCGATGGCGATTCGCGGGAGGGTGAACCTGGCCAGTTATGACCGGCTGTTCCCATCCCAGGATCTGCTCCCAGCAGGCGGCGTCGGGAACCTGATTGCGCTGCCGCTGTTCCGGGCGGCCCGGGACCGCAACGCGACGGTGTTCCTGAACCTGGAGAATCTCGAACCGCACCAAGATCAGTGGTCTTACCTGTCAACTCTTGGCCGTATGACACCCAAGGAGGTGAGCCGGGCCGCGGACAAGGCCGGGCGGGTCCCAGCGGGCCGCGAGGTCACCAGGCTTGCCGCGCCAGTGTCGACGAAGATCCGGCCGGAGGCGGCGACTGCGGTCCGGGCCCGGCTCGGCGCGGGCATCCGGGTCGAGCTGGCTGACCTGACGCCCGCGCTCGCCGCGTCGCTACGGCATGCGGCCTCGATGCATAACCCGCAGTTCTACGAGAAGCAGCGGATGCGGGCCTCCACCTGGGATATCCCCCGATTCCTGCAGTTCTTCGACGAGACCATCGACGGCGGGCTGATCGTGCCGCGCGGCATGCTCACCACCGTGACCGAACTCGCCGCGCAGGCAGGCAGCAAGCTGGACCTGGCCGATGAGCGCGCAGCCGGCACCACGCAGGAATTCACCTGCTCGGCCGTGCTCACCGGGCCGCAGCAGGCGGCCGTCCAAGTCCTCGCCGAGCACGATCTGGGGGTTCTGGTCGCACCGCCTGGAACAGGCAAGACCGTGATGGCGTGCGCGGTCATCGCCGCGCATCAGGTCTCCACTCTGGTCCTAGTGGACCGCAAGACGCTCGCGGACCAGTGGCGGGCCAGGATCGCCGAGTTCCTCGGCGTCAAAGCCGGACAGCTCGGCGGCGGCCGGGCCAAGCTGCGCGGCTGCATCGATATCGTCACCTTGCAGACCCTGGCCCGCCGAGACGACGTCGCCGAGCTGACCGCCGGGTACGGCCTGATCATCGCCGACGAATGCCATCACCTCCCAGCCGCCGCGTTCGAGCACGCGGTCAAGCAGATCCCGGCCCGACGCTGGCTCGGGCTGACCGCCACCCCGTATCGCCGCGACAAGCTGGACGACCTGATCGCCATGCAAGTGGGACCGGTCCGGCACACCATCACACTCCCCCGCGACGCAGCCAGGCAGGACACGCTTCCGGGCACCGGCCGGCCCACCCCCGTACTGTACGTTCACCCGACCGGGTACCGGTACGACGGCGACGCCGACCCGTCCCGCCCCGGCGGAATGACCACCATCTACCGGCACCTGGCCGCTGACGAGCAGCGCACCCGCCAGGTCACCGCGGACGTCCTGGCCGCACTCAGCAAGGACCGCAACTGCCTGGTCCTCACCAACCGGACCAGCCATCTGGAAAGGTTCGCCGACTTGCTGCGCGAGGCCGGGCGCGACCCGGTCATCCTCCGCGGCGGGATGGGCGCCAAGAGCCGCGCGGCGGCACTGGCCCGCCTGCAGCCGCAGTCCGGCGGCCCGCCGCTCCTGGCAGTGGCCACCGGCCCGTACGCTGGCGAAGGCTTCGACTGCCCGGCCCTGGATACCTTGTTCCTCGCGGCACCGGTCGCCAACAAGGGCAGCCTGACCCAGTACGTCGGCCGGATCCTGCGCTCGCACGAAAACAAGACCACGGCCGAAGTGCATGACTACCTCGATGAGCGGACAGGCGTCCTGGCCGCCATGCTCGCCAAACGCGCGCCCGGCTACGCCGGTCTGGGCTTCCCCGACCCGCGCAGGCTCGCACTCACCCCAAGCGCCAGCACGGACAGCTAACCAGCTCCGCAAGCTCAATATTACTCTGATGTGATATCATGCCTGCATAATGCTCCCGCTGCAGGGAGGCGGCTGACGTGGCCTATGTCCTGGTCATGACACCGGAGGTCCGGGCATGGCTGCACGACTTGCGCAGACGTGATCGGGCCAGCGCGATCCAGGTCGGCCAGGCCATCGGCATGCTACTTGAAGCCGGGCCGGAGCTGGGCCGCCCGCTCGCCGACCGCGTCCGCCACTCCCGGCTGAGCAACCTGAAGGAACT
>PMST01000546.1 GCA_003168295.1 Actinomycetota bacterium | reverse complement strand
TCCTCAGGACCGCAGAGCGGCAGATGAGGATGGGCGCGCGCGCACCGACCTGAGGTCGCGACGAGGGCCGGCTGAATTGTCTGATCCTCCGTGTAGGTTGCTGAGCATGGATTGGAAGATCGAGCTGGTTGCTATACCGGTGACCGATGTTGACCGCGCCAAGGAGTTCTACGTGGACCGGGTCGGCTTCCACGCCGACCACGACTACCAGGTAACCGGCACGCTACGGTTCGTGCAGCTGACGCCCCCCGGTTCGGCGTGCTCAATCGTGATGGGAACCGGCGTAACCGAGATGCCGCCGGGCTCCCAGAAAGGCGTCCAAGTCGTCGTGGCTAATGTCGAGGCGGCGCGGCGGGAACTGCTCGCACACGGTGTGCAGGCCAGTGAGGTCGACGTTCAGCCGTGGGGCTCGTTCGTCACCTTCAGTGACCCCGACGGCAACACGTGGGCGCTCCAGCAACTGCCACCACGGTCATAGAACGCCTGTACCCTGCCGCGCCGTACATGCGCAGCGCGGCAGAAGCGGATGTTCGCCCCAAAGGTGGCGATGTATAAATATGCAGTGCAGGCGATCATCTAATGGGCCGTACCGGAACTGCTGAGAGGCCCGCCAACGCCCTGATAACCGCGCGCCGACCCGCCGTTATCTCACTCGTCTCTGGCCCGTGAGGTAATGCACGATTCCGACCCAGAACAGATATTCGGCATGCTCAGCCCCGAGCATGCGTCGCAGTGGCCCTTTCACCCAGACCCTGGAGCTGACGGTCGTTCAGGATGCCAGGGCGTGATTAACCATCCAGCGAATGCCGTAGCGGTCGAGGATGACGCCCCAGTAGGCACCCCACGGCATACCGGCCATCGGGGATCCTTCCGAGCCGCCCTCGGACAGGGCGCCGTACACGCGGTCGGCCTCTTCCCTGCTGTCCACGTCGAGGCACACGGTGGTGTTGTTGCCAAACGCGGGTCTCCTGACCCATCGACCGGAGCATGTCCGTCGCCATCAACACGTGACCAGCGATGATCGGGAGCTCGGCGTGCATCACGAGGTTCCGCTTCTTGGCGGGCAGCTCCCCGGGCCCGGCGGCGTGAAAGTCCGAATAGCGGCCGCGCATGGTGACCTCCGCGCCGAAGGTCTTGGCTTAGAAGGCGAACGCCTCCTCGGTCTGGCCCTGGAAGTTGAGATATGTGTTGACCCGTGCCATGGGTGGCTCCCTTCATCAGGGACGCCTCAGGCGGCCCGTATCAAAGTCTGCCAACGCAGACGCCCGGTCCACCGGGAATTCATCGCCGCCCCCCGGACGGCATCCGGGCGAGGGCCAAGTCGTCGGCGCACGATTGTCCGGCCGGGACCGGCTCGGTCAAACATGCGGCACCATTGATCGGGGCGGCGGCTGGGAGACGCCGGCTGGCCGTCGTCTATTCAGAGACCGAGCAGCCCTCGGACGCCAGCTACCGCGGCGGTGATGGTTGAGATCCCTGATGCCGCCCCAGTGATCGCGCTGAGCAGCATCTTCAACCGAGGCGGTTGGGGGTTCGTCGTTTGCAACTCCTGCTCCACCTGGGCGAGGGCTTCGCGCGCTGTTGCCGGATCGTGGAGGCGGTCAGCGTGCTTGTCGAGCAGGGCGCTCAACTCCGCTAGCTTCTGTTTGACCTGGGCCAACTCGGCCGGGTCGACGCTGGCTCCGAAGGTTGCTTCGGCGCCGTGTCCGATCGCGATTCCCTGACCGGTCACATCGCCTACCTGGAAACTGCCGTGCCCACCGCTCATTTCGTCCTCCGCTATTCGGTTTCTCTGCTTAACTCCGCCTGCCAGATCCGGGACCGCTCCTATCGGTTGCCATGGCCCGCGTCCCCCGCTCGTGCTTGGGAGCCGGTGCCGATTGCGATCCCGGCTCCGCTGACATTGCCGACGCGCAGGCTGTTGTCGTTGACGGTGTTGGAGATGTGGTTCTGGATCAGGTTGATCTTGTCTGTCTGGTAGCCGTGGGCTTCCAGGAAGGCTGCGACGGTGTCGGCGACCTTTTCTTGTACGACGGAGGCGAACATGTCGGCGTCGAGTTGCATGAAGTAGCGGTCGAACCGGTTGCTTGACGCCTGCTGCCGGATGCTTGAGGTTGCCCCGCGGTCTACTATCACGTTGTCGGCGAGAAGCCGGTGGAACTGTCGGCGGTTTCTGGCGGCTGCGCGTCGGGCACCGGCTGCGGCAGCGAGCCTTGCCGGGCTGGTTAGCAAGGCGGGCAGAAAGCGAGCTGATGCCGATCGCGCGGTTTCGACAAGCCGTTCTCCCCCGGTGCGAATGCGCATGGCATCGACGTGGAGATATTTGCCTCGAAGCGGTGCCAGCACGTAGGTGGCGGTCTCGACGAAGAGAATCCCGTTGAACACGACCACGCGCACGAACGTCGTGACGACGAGCTGGCCCTGCCAGCCAGTGACTTCAGCGCAAAGGTACGGGCGCACATTCCCGCCGGGACGCTCGGTCAGCAGGTCCAACAGCTGCGTTGGAACTGACGTTACGGGTCGGCGTCGACGATCTGGCAGCAGCTCAGGGATGCGGGTCACGCTAAACCCGTCTACGTACAGCCGCCGGTCGATTCGGAGCCCTTCGAGTCCGAGGCTATGCAAGGCCTCGGTGAGGGCCTCCACCACTTCGTTGGTGCTGAACCCGGCCGGTTGTCGAGGGGTGGTGTCGGGGTCCCCGCTCCTGGGGATCAATGGCACGGGGTACGAGTTACTGCTCACCTGAATCCCGCTGCCAACGAATGGCTCGTAGACGCTGTAGACCACGATATTGCCCTGGTTGGTGCGAGCCAGCTCGTCGAGCAGTCTGGCCGTTCGGACACCGCCCGGCACTGGTGCCGCATCCGGCTGCCTATTCGGACACAAGTGGTTTCCGAGGGTCACGAATCTGACAAATGTCTCGGCTGCCACTACACCCCAGGCCGCGACAGCCAGTGCGACCTCAACCCAGAGCAGGCCTACCGCGCTCGTCGCCAGGCCGTCCCATACCTGGTCCTGGACAACCCTGCCTACGTCGTCCGAAGTCGCCCAGACAACGAGGATGATGCTGGCGGCCGCAAGCAGTGTCGTGAGGATGGCATCTCGTACGAGCGCGCGCCGGCTGGCCAGCACCGCGTGACGAGCCACCACAGACAGGTCCACTCCGTAGCACGGAGCGACAGCCCGGTGAGTCTGCCGGATCGTCGCGTCGAGCACATCTTCGCGATATCTCCGGTCGAGGTGGGCCGCAGCACAGAGGTAGCGGGTCGTCTCCGTCCTTGCCGGGTGAGGGTGAGGCGCTTCGGGGGGCCAGTCTCCAGGCGATGGTCCCGGCTCGCTGCCCGCCCCGACATGGAAGACAACCTGGACATCGCCGAATCGAACACGGTCGCCGTCGACGAGCGGGAGCTGCCCAGTCAATAGCTTGCCATTGACAAGAGTCCCGTTGGCAGAGCCGGCATCCTCGATGAAGACCCGGCCGTCGGCTGTCCAGACCCGCGCGTGGCTGCGGCTCACTGTCGCAGAAACCAACTTGAGGCTACCCTCGCGGCCGATGGTCTCCACGGGCATCCGCAGCGGCAACCGGACGCCGCGGACGGCTTCTGGTGTTTGCACCACGAACGTCCCGAACTCAGGAGTCAGATTCGCGGGAGATCCGCGATCCGGGTTTCGATCGAAGGTTGGCCTAGCCATGGCCGCTCCTCCGCAGTTCGTGCCTTATATTCCTCGCGGAGGCATGAACCAGGTGCCCTGATACGTCATTGGCGAAGTCAATTTGTCGTGTCGTCAACGCTCTGGTGATTCGGTCGAGCAGGACTCGGCGACAACGGGCTTCGGAACTGCCGACCGGTGCAGATGGCGACGAAGCAGGCTGCGGCCGCAGACCAGCTCGAGATTCTCAGTTCGACTCCGGATGACGCATTTCCGTTCGGCCTGCGGGTCACCGTCCACCTCCCTCAGCTCCCGCGTGCAGAACGGGAGCATCTGTACGCGGATGCGGCTTGCGGCTGTCGGAGCGTCAGCCGGAAATATTCGGCAGGTCGGTTCGCTTACGCTCTGGAGCGCCAGTCGCTTACGCTGATCATCGCTGATCGCGGCTGTCGCACTAGATCCGCCCAATTGTTCGATATGGTCGGCACCCGGATAGTGGCCATTGTCTATGGCGGTCGCTCATAACAGGGTGTTCGGACGGGCCGCTCATGTTCCCGGCCGGGGCGGGCCGATCGCTGGGCGGCGTTCCGACAGTGCCTCGCGGAAGGCTCCGATGTCGGCATCGCAATGGGCTTCGGCCAGGGCCACGATCTGTGGCAGTAGCGCCTCGGCGGCCTGGAGCGCTTCTGCGGGCCGGCCGTTTGACAGTGACTCGAGTCGCTCGGCGAGCTGATCGGGGACCAGGTGGAGGCCGGCGGTCAGGTGGCGCTGCCATTTGAGCTGGCGGTGCGGCAGGTAGATGCGGTTGAGCGCGAGG
>PMST01000245.1:2611-6956 GCA_003168295.1 Actinomycetota bacterium | reverse complement strand
GCCGACGCGCTGGCCGACCGGATCGCGCCAAGGACGGCCGTCTTCGGCGAGGCCGAGCGCTCGCCGATGCCGGCCGCCCCGAGCGCCGTCTGGGCCGCGATTGACCTGCCAGGCCGGCCGCTGGCCGGTCATGAGCGCCCGCCGGGACTAGGCGCGGACCTGTCGCCGGTCCGGATCCACGCGGGCCGCCGGGCCGCCGACTCGGCGAGGATGCTCGGCGCCGCGGCGTACACCTTCGGCGAGGACGTCGTGCTCGGCGACGGGGTGGACACCCGCTCCGCGGCGGGCAGGCGGATCCTGGCGCACGAGCTCGCCCACGTCGTCCAGCAGCGCGGCAGCCCGTCGCCGGCGATCCGGCGCCAGGGCGCACCCCGCCTGCGCCCGAGCGCAGGCCCGGCCGCCGAGAGCCTGGGCGCCAAGACCGAGCGTATCTGGGAGTCTCTTCTCGCGTTCACCGAGCGCGCGCCGGCCGAGGTGCACTCGACGCGGCTGGCGGTGCAGGACTACCTCAAGCACTACGACCGGGCGTTCGCGTTGTTCGAGGCGAAGCTATCAGCTGCCGAGCGCGAGAAGGCTGCCCGTGAGAAGTGGCTGGATGTCACGTCGACCATCATCGTCGGGGCGGTGCTGGGGGTCGGCGCGGCGAGCCTGCTCCGGGCCTGCGAGCACGTCAAGGAGATCATCGAAGAATCGCGTTCGCTGGAGCTGGGATTCGAGACGGCTGTGCACACCGCGGACGCTGCGGCCGATGCCGGGACCGATCGGGTGCGGGACGCTGCCTCCCCGGAGGAACCCGAGTTCAAGGCCCCGAACGAGCTGCAGGCCGACCACGTCGCGCGCGAGCTGTGGGAGCAGGTCGCGAAGGCAATCGACGACGTCTCGATGACCGGCTCGGCGGTCAGAAAGCTCAGTCACGTCCGCGACCGCCTGCAGAAGGGCGCCCCCGCGGGCAAGCCAGCGCAGATCTCGGCCTGGCTCGACCAGGTGGCCGCGGCGATCGCCGGCGCCGACCGGTCGGTGACGCTGTTCCGGACGGCCGTCGACACCCCGCTCCTCATTCGCACCGACGAACAGATCTCCCAGGACCTGTGGATCCGGTGGATGGCCGAGAGCCAGGCGAACGCGGAGTGGGCCCGCGCGCCAGGCCCGACGGGCGGCCCGCTGCGGCAGCCGGGGGTCGCCGAGCGGCTCGTGCCGGGCAAGTGGCAGGAGAAGGAACTCGTCGACCTGGCGAGGGACGAGGTCGAGCGCCTGAACCTGATCGGGCGTCTCGGCGTCGTCGTGGTCCCGCCGCGGGCGACGGATCCCGCGTCGCCGGACACATTTCACCCCGGGGTCGTGCGCCTGCGCCACGACGCGTACCCGGCGGCCGGGAGGCTCGAGCCCGGGCGGCCGGAGCCGGACACGCTCCCGGGCGCACTCAGCAAGGCCGCGAAGGGTGACGAGCCGTACGTGGAGATCGCCTGGGAGGAGCAGACCTACCTGCGCGCAGGAGAGGTGGTGCTGATCTTCGGCACCAGCGCCCGCGGCGTCCTGGCCCACAGGTTCGGCACGGGGCCCATGTCGCTTCCGGTCAGCCAGGGCGAGCGGACGTGGGCGTTCGGGATGCTCGGCATCAACCAGCCGGAGTCCTTCACTCCCGAAGCCGCCAATACGCTCTACACCCCCGTCCTGGCGGCCGCGAACGAGGTCCTGCCGACCCCGTTCGTCTCGGGCACGGCCGGAAGCTCGCCGGCGTCGCGAGCCGAGGTGATCGAGACCGACGACGGGGTCATGGTCGTCGACCATGGGCTGGGCGGCCCGCAGGGAACGCGGATCGTGTTGTTCGCGCCGCTGGCGAGCGAACGGACCGAGGACGAAATCCAGGTGGCCGAGGAACGGCGGAAGCGGACGGGCGTCGTCAAGGTCGTCGCCGTTGACCTGCGCCACGACCCCAACCGGATGGACCGGCAGAAGGAGATCAGGCGGCCCGGAGTGGTCATCATCAGCGTGCAGGACGTCGACCTCCGGAAGGAGATCCTCGATGCGACGCCCAAGGGGCCGCCGGCGATTCCGCGGTGACGGGCAGTAACGCTCTTTTCACCACTGGATTATGGCGCTTGCGGAGTTTCCGCAGGATGACGACCTCCTGGGAAGCGCGCAGGAGTTGGTAGAACAGCCGAGGTGGAAGCAGCGGGAGCAGCGGAGAATAGCGGGCATGCAACAACACGGCGAACTGGCGGGGTTCGAGGGCAACGTAGCGAGAAAGGTTCTCAAACCACTGGCCGCTGAGCCGAGCCCCGCTTTGCGCGGGTCGCATTTCCGCCCGGCGCTGCTGCTCATAGGACTTAAGCGCTAGCTCAAGGTCATCGCAGCGATGCACATTATCGGCGAGAGCGATGGCATCCTCGATGGCCAGTCCGGTGCCCCGCCCGACCGAGAAGTGGGTGGTATGGGCGCTGTCTCCGGCTAGCACAACCTTGCCGTCATGCCAGCATTGGTTGCTGACGTTCCGAAAGTTCAGCCATCGAGCGTTGGCAACGTCCCCGACCTGCCCCATCAGGCGATGGCCCTCGAGTTGATCCTTGAAGAGCTCCTCGAGGAGGGCCAGGCTGTCAGCGGCCTGCATTCTGTCAAAGCCCAGAGTTGCCCAGGTTTCCGGCGACGTCTGCACGACGAAGGTGCTCAATCCCGAGCCTACGCCGTAGGTAGCCGCCCACACCCAGCCGCCACCGGCCTGGACAAAGTGAAACGTGAAGCTATCGGATATCCTATCCGTACCCAGCCAGATATATTTATCTCGGCTCACCCGGACGTCAGTACCGAAATTCGGATTCGCCTGCCGCATCCGGCTATTCACCCCGTCAGCCGCGAGGATCAGATCGGCATCCGGCAACTGAGATACGCTCGGCACCTCGTGACCGTACTCGATGCGTACACCGAGATGCTGTGCCCTAGCGGAAAGGAGCTGCACCATATCCGGCCGGTTATAAGTGTACATATTCTCCCCGCCGTCATACAGTATTCGCTCACCGCGTATATCAATGAACTGTTCGCGCCAGACGGAGGCGGCCCGCTCGATCTCCCGCGCCGACTCGGGGTCATTTCCGTAAAGCTTCTGCTTCAGGCTGGGCTCGAACGTTATTCCCCAGCCGAAACTTGATCCTGCCTTACTTCTTTCGAAGACCGTGATATCGTGACTTGGGTCACGCAGTTTCATCGAAAGGGCGAAATAAAGGCCCGCTGGCCCGCCGCCGATGCATGCGATCTTCATCTCTTCGCTCTGGTCCTGATCTAATCTCGTGGACTGATAACAGAGTCAGGGTGACAGGAGGCAGAATAGCACAGGTCGCTGCGCTTGCAGGCGCACGGAGAACCGATGCGGCCCCTCCACCGGACCGACGTCATGGCGAAATACGCTCTTATCGGGATGACGTGCGATTCTTTGCATAGCGGTTAACAGCACTTCCTTTAGTGGATTGCGATGACCGTTCCGCTGATCAGGGCGGCTTTGAGTGGCGGGGACGCGAGGAGTGGTGCCGGGGGCAGGCACCGCTGCCGTTCGGGGTCATTGGTGTGCGTCTCGTGCTTGAGCTAGTGACTCGGCGAGCTGGGCGGGTTAGGTTCGCCATATGCTGGTTGGCCGTTCTCGCGAGTCGGCGCAGATCGACGGGCTCCTGAATGAGGTCCGCGGAGGAGCCGGCCGGGCGCTGGCGGTGCTCGGCGAGCCCGGAATCGGTAAGACCGCCCTGCTTCAGTACGCCGGGCGGCAGGCGGCAGCCATGACGCGGCTGAGCATCGTGGGGGTGGCGGCGGAGGCGGCGCTGCCTTATGCCGGGCTGCATGAGCTGCTCCGGCCGGTTCTGTGGGGCCTGGAGGCGCTGCCCGCGCGCCAGTCGCGGGCGATCAAGCTGGCGCTCGGGGCTGACGGGGATGACGCGACCGACGCGCTGGCTGTGTATGCCGGCGTGCTGGCGCTGCTGGCGGAGGCGGCCGCGCGCGAGCCGTTGATCGTCATTGTCGATGACGCGCACTGGCTGGACATCGAGACGGTGAACGCGCTGGCCTTCGTGGCCCGCCGGATCGAAGACGAGTCGATCGGCGTCCTGCTGGGCGCGCGGTCCAGCGAGCCGTTTGAGATGCACGGTGTCCCGCAGTTGCGTCTGGGCGGTGTCGACCTGGCTGCGGCGACGGAGCTGGTCGGCCGGGCCGGCTATGACGTGGAACCCGAGGTGGTGCGGGCGCTGCGGGACATGGTCGCGGGCAACCCGCTCGCGCTGCTGGAGCTGCCCGGCGTCCTGGATGCCGATCAGCGAGCGGGGCGGCGGCCGCTCGACGATCAGCTCACGGTGACCGCGAGCGTGGA
>PMST01000245.1:0-2570 GCA_003168295.1 Actinomycetota bacterium | reverse complement strand
CAGCGCGGCCGGATCGGGTTCCGGCATCCGCTGGTGCGTTCGGCCGTCTACAGTGCCGCGACCGACGAGGAGCGCCGCGCCGCGCACCGCGCCCTGGCGGCCGGCCTGTCGGCGGCGCATCCCGCCCGGCGGGCCTGGCACCTGGTCGCGGCCAGGGCGGAACCGGACAACGACGTCTCGGGCGACCTGGCCGAGGCCGGGCTCGCGGCGCGCCGCCGCGGCGCGTGCGCCAGCGCGGCAGGGTTGCTTGAACGGGCCGCCTCGGTCACCCCGGACCGGGAACTGCGGGCCAGGCGGCTGCTGCTCGCCGGGCAGGCGGCCTGGCTTGACGGGCAGCTGCGCCGGGCGGACGCGCTCCTTGACCGCGGCCAGGAGCTGACCCAAGACGCGGAGCTGGCCGGCGATATCACGGTCGCGCGCTGGTGGGTCGCAACCTCCGATTCCGGTCCGCAGCCCCTGTTCGGGCCGCTGGTCGCCCAGGCCGGCGAGCTCGCCGCCAGCCACCCGCGCCAGGCCGCGAGGATGCTGGCGGTGGCCTGGGACTGGGCCTGGTCATCCCTGGACATGGACGGGGCTCGTGACCTGGCTGATCGTGCCGAAGGGCTGGTCTGCCGCGACTTCGGGGCAGGCGACCGCGAGGTGCTGACCACGCTCGCCTGGCAGCGGCTCGCCGACGGCCAGGTGCCAGCGGCGCTGCAAGCGGCGCGCAGCGTGATCGCCGGCTCTGACGGTCAAGCTGATCTGCAGGTCGCGTACGCCTGCGAGGTGCTGTCGGCCGCGGACCGGCTCGACGAGGCGCAATCCGCGCTCGAGGACAACATCGCGGAGCTGACGCGGGTAGGACACATGCCCGCGCTGTGCTACAGCCTGCGGACCCGCGCGACCGTCGAGCTGCGCCAGGGGCGCATGCTGCAGGCGCTCAGGACCGCAGGCGAAGCGCTGGCGCTGGCGCAGGAGGGAAGAGCGTCGTGGCCGGGCTGGGCCCTCGCGCAGGTAGCGTCCGTCGAAGCCGTGTTCGGTTTGCGGGAGCGCTGCCGCGAGCACGCCCTTCGCGCCGAGCAGAGCTGTGGCGGTAATGACCGCTGGGCGGCCGCGGAAGCCCAGGCGGCTCTGGGCCTGCTGGAGCTGGGCGCCGGCGAGGACGGGACAGCGCTCAGCGCCCTGGACGAGGCGGACCGCCTGCTGCGGCCGCTGCGGCATCCCGGCTTTGTCCGGTATGCCGCCGACCGGATCGAGACGCTGGTGCGACTCGGCGACACAGCAGGAGCTGGAGCGGCGCTGGCCGATCTGGAGCAGCGGGCCACCGCGGCGCAGTCACCCTGGGGACGCCATGCGGTGGCTCGCGCCCGGGTGCTCGTCGCCCCGGCCGAGCTTCTGGATGCGGCGTATCAGCAGGTGCCGGCGGCGCCGGTGCACTCCGGCTTCGAGCTGGCACGCACCCGGCTGGTCTACGGGGAGCGGCTGCGCCGGGCGGGGCGGCGGATGGAGGCGCGGGAATGCCTGCGCGGCGCGCTCGGCATGTTCCACGCGATCGGGGCCGAGCCGTGGGAGCGGCGCGCTCAGGCCGAGCTTCGCGCCAGCGGTGCCCGGCTGCGCCGGCCCGACGTGTCCGCGCGGGACGAGCTGACCCCCCAAGAGCTCCAGGTCGCGCTCGTGGTGGCCGATGGCGCGACCAACCGCGAGGCGGCGGCCAGGTTGTTCCTGAGCCCCAAGACCATCGAGGTGCACCTCTCGCGCGCGTACCGAAAGCTTGGCGTCCGCACCCGCACCGAACTGTCCCGGCGGGTAGCGCTGCACCGCGCGGCAGAGCCCGCGCTGGCCCCGGTGCGCACGCTCAGCACGGTCCTTTGTACCGGCATCATCAACCGCACCGACGATGCCGCCGGGCCCGGGGACGAGCACCATCCCGTGTCCCTGGCCCCGGCCAGCCGTGAGGTCACCGCGGCGGTCAGGAGCAGCGGCGGGCGGCTGGTGAAAGCCGCAGGCGATGACGTGCTGGCCATGTTCGACGCGCCCAGTGCGGCCCTGCAGTGCGCCTTTGGCATCTGCGCGGCCGCCCGCGCGGTGAACGTCAAGGCGCGCGCGGCGGTGCACGCGGGCGAGATCGACAGCTTCCCGGACGGCGAAATCCGGGGCGTCGCGGTGCAAATCGCCGAGCGGATGCTCGCCCACGCGGACATTGGCGAGGTGCTGGTCACGCAGACCGTGCGAGATGCCGTGTACGGCTCCTCGCTGGCGTTCCGCTCCCGTGGGGGCGTCGACCTGGCCGGGGCGGGGAGCTGGAACCTGTTCACCGCGATCCCGTCGTTAACGAGTAGGGATTTCCCTGACGCGCGGCCGGGCGGCTGCTGAGATCGTCGCAGCTATGACATCGGCTCGACTGACGGCTTGTGGGGCTTGACCGACTCAACGGGGTGCGGATGATGGCTGACGTTGCCTGTTTTTGCGGGTGCTTGTATTCCTTCCATGGTGGCGCGGGCGCCTGTCCCGAGTGCGGCGAGGACGCAACTGTGATCACTACCGCCGCGTCCGCGAGCGCCGGGCGCAGCCATCAGCACAGCCAGCCTTGG
>PMST01000396.1 GCA_003168295.1 Actinomycetota bacterium | reverse complement strand
CGGTCCGGGCCGGGAAGGAGCGCAGCAGCGCCGCCACGGTGCCCGCTTGCCCGTCGAGGGTGAGGCTGAGGGCATGATCGGTGAGCATGCGGGCCGCCTCGTTCCAGTCGCCGGCCGCCTGCAGGTGGCCGATGGCGTCGGCGGCCTGGTCGCGCTCGGCGAGCCAGCGTGCGGCGAGTTGGTGCAGTTCGGCGATGCCCGCGGGCATCGTGCGGCGCAGTTCCAGCCGGAGCAGGCCGCCGAACATGCTGTGGTAGCGGAACCAGGTACGGGCGGGGTCGAGGGACATGACGAACGCGTTGGCGTCCTCTAGGTCCAGCAGGATCCGCTCTGAGCCCGTGGCTCCGGTGAGCAGGTCGGCGAGCCCGCCGTTGACCCGGTCCAGTACGGAGGTGCGCAGCAGCAGGCGCTGGACCTCCGGCGGCTGCCGCTCCAGCATCTCGGCCATCAGGTACTCGGCGACCGTACGGTCGCTGCCGGAGAACTCGGCGACGAACCGTTCGGGGTCGGGGTGCCCGGCCAGGGATAGTACGGCGAGCCGCAGCCCGGCCGCCCAGCCTTCGGTCCGCTGATGCAGCATCGCAGCCATGTGCTCGGGCAGCGCAGTTCCGGCGGCGGCGAGGAACCGGCGGGTCTCGCGGGAGGTGAAGCGCAGTTGCGCGGCGCGGATCTCGGTCAGGTCACCGGCCAGCCGCAGCTTGTGCAGTTGCAGCGGCAGGTCGCGGCGGGTGGCCACGATCGCGCGGACTCCCGGAGGCAGGCGCGTCAGTAGCGCTGTGAGCTGCCCGGCGGCCTCGGGTGAGCTGAGCTCATGCAGGTCGTCGATGACCAGGACGAAGCGATCGCTGGACTCCTCGAGCTCGGACAGTACCTTGGCCACCATGGCGCTACCGCTTGAGCCGGGTGTCGCCGGCGGCAGCTGCGCACCGCCTTCGCCGGTGCCTGCCGCGGCCCGGACCGCGCCCAGCATGGTGAGCCAGAAGAGCTGCGTATCGTGCTGGCCCGGCCGTACGGTGACGAAGGCGATACGGCCATCCTGACCCGGCTGGGCCGCCCATGCGCGCAACAGCGACGTCTTCCCGGCGCCGGCCGGCGCCGAGATAATCGTGACCCGTTTCCGGGCTGCGCGGTTCAAGGCGGCTATCAGGTCGTGACGGTGGATCAGCCCAGGCTCTGCCCTGCCCGGCGCGCGGCCTGAGCCCGCCGCGGCGGGCCTGTCGGTCATCGCGCCCTCTCCTCATAGTCAGTCCGGCCGATAGAGCCGCAGTCGAGAGAGAAGTTCTGGCTACAGAGTACCGGCCTGCGAACCCAGGTCACTGGCGCTCGGCACAGCTCCCGGGCAGGCAGGTCTGGCCGATCCCCCGATACCAGTCACGGTGACAAGTCGCTTTCCCTCCCGGAACAGCGACCGGATCTCGTCCAGCTCTCGTTCTCGGCCGAAAGAGGTTAATGGAGATCGGAACCGAGAAGGTCGCGGGCTTCCGAATCAAGCCCGATGTCCACGACGGCCATGTTCTCTTCGAGGTGGCTGATCGAGGACGTGCCGGAGATCAAAAGCACCTCTGGCCGCAGGTCCAGCAGCCAGGCCAGTGCCACCTGGGCGGGCGTGCAGCGCAGGCGGGCGGCGGTGGCCGTAACCGCCGGGTTAGCCTGGACCGGGTTGCCGCCGCGGGCGAAGCCGGAGCCGAGCGGGAAGAACGGCACGAAAGCGATGCCGCGGGCGTGGCACTCCTCGAGTACCGGCATGGACCGCCGGTCGGCCAGGTTCAGCAGGTTCTGTACGCAGGCGATGTCGGTGATGGCCAGCGCGCGGCGGAGGTGGACGGGCGTGATGTTGCTGAGGCCGATGCCGTCGATCAGGCCGTTCTCGCGCGCTGTCACCATGGCGGCGAGCTGGTCATCGAAGTACTGGCCGGGCGGGGCGTCGTCCATGAGGCGCAGGTTGACGACGGTGAGGCGGTCGACGGCCAGGCTGCACAGGTTGTCCTCGATTCCCTGCCGGAGCTCGGCTGGCCGGTCGTATCGCAGCACCCCGCCCGATGCATCCCGGCGCGCGCCGACCTTGCTGACCAGGGCCAGCCCTGCAGGGTAGGGATGGAGCGCCGTCCGGATCAGTTCATTGGCGACGCCGGGGCTGTAGTACTGGGCGGTGTCGATGTGATCGACGCCGAGCTCCACCGCGCGGCGCAACACGGCGATGGCCGCTGTGCGGTCCCGCGGCGGACCGAATACCCCCGGACCTGGCAGCTGCATCGCGCCGAAGCCAATGCGAGACACGGTGACCGGCCCGAGAACATGATGTCGTGGCTCCATGCCTCGATGATCAGGCGCCGGCAGGTGCGACGGCATCACCGGAATCTGGTGACAATCCAGCCGTCGATGGTCGCCGGGTCCAGGGTCGGCGGAGCCGATCGCCCGCGACGGCCCCGGCCGCCAGCTCGAGAACGTCTCTCCCTTCCGCCTGTTTGCATCCGAGCCAGGTGCGCTTATCGGCTGCCGGGCACAAGTGCCTGTTCGATGGCTGCTTCGACGTGCAGTCGTGTTGTCGGAAACACCGGGATTGGGCTGTCCTGCGGCCGGATGAGGAGCTCGATTTCTGTGCAGCCGAGGATCACGCCTTCTGCTCCCGCGTGCTGAAGCCGGTCAATGACTCTCTGGTAGGCCTGTCTTGATGGCTCGCGGACCTCGCCGAGGCAGAGTTCCTCGTAGATCACGCGGTGAACCTGTGCCCGGTCTTCCGCAGGTGGCACGAGCACAGTGAGTCCATGACGGGCCAGGCGGTCCCGGTAGAAGTCCTGCTCCATCGTGAACGCGGTGCCGAGCAATCCCACTGTCGACAGCCGCGCCCGGCGCACGGCGGCAGCGGTCGCGTCTGCCAGGTGCAGGAGCGGGATCGATACGGCATCTTGGATTTGCCCGGCGACCTTGTGCATGGTGTTCGTGCACAGCAGCAGCAGCTCGGCCCCGCCGGCCTCGGCTGACTTGGCCGC
>PMST01000210.1:28829-48427 GCA_003168295.1 Actinomycetota bacterium | reverse complement strand
GGCCGGGCGTGCCTGTGCAACGGCGGGCCGACCTGCCGTCACGACCACCGCCTCAAGCAAAACCCCCGCTGGAAAGCCGAGCAGATCACCCCGGGAACCTTCCGCCGGACCGCCCCCTCCGGACGGCAATACACCACCGAACCCACCCGCTACCCGATCTAGCCGACCAGCTCAGGAGCACTTTTTACGTCAGGCGCGTCCCTCCGCCTCCCGACCCGATCGCGTCGCGGCCGGGCCAGAACACGAAATCTTACGGACCTTCTAGAAGCTGGCCCGCGCGCCGCCGTCGATGGTCATCATCGAACCCGTGATGTACGACGCCGCGGGAGAAAGGAGAAAGGCTGCCGCACGGCCGAACTCCTCGGGTTTGCCGGAGCGTCGCAGCGGGATCCCGGCGGTCGCCTTGTCCAAGCCGCCGGTGACGCCTGCCAGTTCGCGCTGCCGCTCGGTGCCGATGTACGCGGGCAGCATGCCGACGACACGGATGCCGCGAGGCCCGACCTCACCTGCGAGGGTCTTGGCGTAGCCGGCCAAGGCCGGCCGGAAGGCGTTCGAGATCCCGAGTCCCGGGATCGGCTCGTACACGGAGGTGGAGAGCACCAGCGCGATCACCCCGCCGTCCCCCAACTGCGCGGCGAAGGCGCGCGAGAGCCTCACTGCGCCGAGGAAGCACATCTCGTAGCTCGACTGCCACTGCTCGTCGGTGACGGACTGCACTCCTCCGGCAGGTGGCCCTCCGACGCTGATGAACGCCCCGTCGAGTCGGTCGAACGCGCGGCGCGCCTCGTTGATCAGTCGGTTGGGCGTCTGCGGGTCTCCGTTGTCGGCCTGCATGACCACCGCCTGCCCGGGACCGCCGAGCTTCTCGACCACGCCCGCCGCAGCCTCCGGCGTTACCTTCAGCCCGCTGACGACCACCCGTGCGCCGTCCGCAGTCAACTCGCGTGCGGCGGCCAGCCCCAGGCCGCGGGTACCGCCGGTGACGACGTACACCCGGTCCTTCAGTCCGAGGTCCATCTCCGCTCCTACCCTGGGCCGCGAGCTGCACTAATCCCGGCACTTCTTCAACTGGGCGGGACCAGCAAGGGCCGACGGGCCGCAGGTTCAGGCTGCCACCCCGTGGCTGCCTCGGTCGATGGCTGACGGCACAACGACCATCCCGTGGCACGGTGCCAGCGCACAACGCACCGGACGGCCGGGCACCGTCTCTTGTCCGCTGCCGCGCGCCGGGTAGATGGTGGGCCTTGAGGCGGCTGGCTGCGCATGATTGTGCCGCCAGAGGAAGATCGCGGAGGTGGTGGCCATGCCGACTGGCGCGAACCTGAAGGCGTACAACAGCCTGTGGCAGCTCAGGAACGATACCTGGTCTAGCCTGGAGGAGTCAGCCATTCAGCTCGCCCGCGCCGAGGCCCAGCAACGTCCCGTCGAGAAGTTGGTCGAGAAGGTGACTGAGTTGCTTGACGTCCTCGGGCCGATCGAGCGATTCTGGGCGTTTCCCGGTCTACAGACCTACCGGGAGGGTCAGCGGCTGTTCGCCGCCGATAAGTATGATCGGCTCGCCGCGCTGGTGACCAAGGCCAACCGGGCCCTTGTCACCGAGTCCTACCTTCACGGCCAAGGCTGGGACCCAGGCGTCGAGGACGACACATACGATCACGAGGTCCGTGCGGCGGCGCAGGCCCGGACGGACCGCCCGTATTTCGAGGTTCTCGTCGTCGAGGACATGACCGACGAACAGGAGCGCTCGCTGCGGGAGGAACTGCGGCGATGGCGCCGCCCGGATGACCCGTTCGTGTACGAGATCGTCGTGGTGCCCAGCTTCGACGACGCGCTCATGGCCGCACGGCTGAACTTCAGGCTGCAGGCGTGCGTGGCCCGTCGCCGGTTCACCCACCGGTCCCGCCACGACTCGGCTCCGCTCGCCCAGTTCGTATACAGCGGCGGATCTGCTGACCTGATGGAGCGCTCGCCGGAGGACCGCGCCCAGCTGCTCGCCAGGTCGCTGGCCAGGATCAGGCCGGAACTCGATCTGTACCTGATGACAGAGATCGCGGTCGAGGACATGGCCGGCCGGATCAGCCATCATTACCGGCGCATCTTCCATGTCCGCGAAGGCTCGCTCGAGCTGCACCTGTCCATCCTGGACGGCGTCGCGGCCCGGTACCGCACGCCGTTCTTCAACGCGCTGCGCAGGTACAGCCACCGGCCCTCCGGGGTGTTCCACGCATTGCCGATCTCGCACGCCAAGTCGATCCTCAACTCGCACTGGATCAGGGACATGGCTGACTTCTACGGCCTGGACATCTTCCTGGCCGAGACATCAGCGACGTCCGGTGGGCTCGACTCGCTGCTCGAGCCCACCGGGCCGCTGCGCGAGGCGCAGCAGCTCGCGGCGGAGACGTTCGGCTCCCGGCAGACCTACTTCGTCACCAACGGCACCTCGACGGCGAACAAGATCGTCGTGCAGGCCGTAGTGCAACCCGGCGACATCGTCCTGGTCGACCGGAACTGCCACCAGTCGCACCACTACGGGCTGATGCTGGCCGGCGCCATGGTCACCTACCTCGACGCCTATCCGTTGAACAAGTATTCGATGTACGGCGCGGTGCCAATGCTGGAGATAAAGCGCCAGTTGCTGGCGTTGCGCCGGGCGGGCAAGCTGGACCGGGTCAAGATGCTGCTGCTGACCAACTGCACCTTCGACGGGATCATCTATGACGTCGGGCGGGTGATGGAGGAGTGCCTGGCGATCAAGCCCGACCTGGTCTTCCTGTGGGACGAGGCCTGGTTCGCGTTCGCCAGGTTCCACCCGGTGTACCGGCCGCGCACCGCCATGCGGGCCGCCCGCACGCTCGCGGAGCGGCTGCGGCTGCCCGAACACCGCGAGCTCTTCGACAAGTTCACCGAAGAAGTCGGCCCGGTCGATTACGCAGACGATGAGGTGCTACTGGAACGGCGGCTCCTGCCCGATCCCGCCCGGGCCCGCGTCCGGGTGTATTCCACCCAGTCCACCCACAAGACGCTGACCTCGCTGCGGCAGGGCTCCATGATCCACGTTTGGGACCAGGACTTCAGCCAGAAGGTGGAGGACACCTTTCACGAGGCCTACATGACGCACACCTCCACCTCGCCGAACTACCAGATCCTGGCCTCCCTGGACCTGGGCCGCCGCCAGGCCGCGCTGGAAGGGTTCGAGCTGGTATTGAAGCAGATCGAGAACGCGATGCGGCTGCGCGACGCGGTGGAGCACCATCCGCTGCTGAGCAGGTACATGCGCTGCCTGACCACCGCTGACCTGATCCCGGCCGGATACCGGACGACGGGGATTGAGCAGCCGCTACGCTCGGGGCTGGCGAACATGATGAGGGCCTGGGAGACCGACGAGTTCGTGCTAGATCCGTCCCGGATCACCATTTACATCGGCGCCACCGGCATCGAGGGCGACACGTTCAAGCGCAACTACCTGATGGACCGTTACGGCGTGCAGATCAACAAGACATCGAGGAACACCGTGCTGTTCATGACCACGATCGGCACGACCCGCAGCTCGGTGGCCTACCTGATCGAGGTCCTGGTAGCCATCGCCCGTGACCTCGAAGCCAAGGTGGCAGGCATGAGCCAGGCCGAGCGCGCCACCCACGAGCGCGCGGTACTCCGGCTGACCGCGCCCTCGGCGCCGCTGCCTGACTTCAGCGGCTTCCACCCCGGCTTCAAGGACAGTAGCGGGCAGCCCACCCCGGAAGGCGACGTGCGGCGGGCCTTCTACCTTGCCTATAACGACAGCCATTGCGAGTACCTCACGCCCGACGAGGTCGAACAGCGTGTGGAGAGCGGCGAGCAGGTCGTGTCCACCACCTACGTCACGCCGTACCCGCCTGGCTACCCCGTGCTCGTACCCGGCCAGGTGTTCAGCCCGCAGATCCTGTCCTTCATGCGGGCCCTGGACACTCCCGAGGTGCACGGCTACCGGCCCGGCCTCGGCTACCGCGTCTACACCGACAAAGCCCTCGAGATCGCCGCGACGGCCCGGCTGGCGCCGCCGGATCCGGCCGGGCCGACGGCTGCCCCTCCGACCGCTACCTGAGCGGCCGACTGGCGGCGGCCCCGCACACGATGGGCAGTCCGGGCCCGGACGTGCCTGTGCAACGGCGGGCCCACCTGCAGACACCCGAGGAACAGTCGACGCGGCCGAGTCAGGCGTCGAAGACCTGGCCGGCGCGCTGGACGACCGGAGCTGCGGAGCTCCAGGGGAAGTTGATCCAGCGGTCGGTGTGCTTCCAGACGTAATCGCACCTGATCAGTGACCGGGGCTTCTCGTAGATCACCGCCGAGCGCACGTCCGCGACGTGATCCCTGATGAAGGTGTAGACGAGCTCGATCGTCCGGCCGGAGTCGGCGACATCATCGGCGATGAGCACCTTCTTCTCCGAGAAATCCACCGCGGAAGGCACTGGCGGCAGCATGACCGGCATGTCGAGCGTGGTGCCGACCCCGTCGTAGAACTCGACGTTCATCACGTGCAGGTTCTTCACCGCTAGGGCGTAGCCGAGGGATCCCGCCAGGAACAGGCCCCCGCGCGCAATCGACAGGATCAGATCGGGCTCGAAGCGGTCGTCGGCGATCGCCTGCGCCAGTTCGCGGGACGCCTGCCCGAAGGCTTGCCAGGTGAGATCTTCACGCTCGTCGTCCATGACCTGCCCTCGTCGTCAGGATGCTTGTGCCTATCGTCCCATGCGGAAAACTCCTGCAACATCCCGCTCCTCTAAGGTGCTCTTAGGTGGTGTGGAGCCGGTGGTGTCAGATTCTCGCGACGAGCTCGCCGCCGTTCCCGACGTCATCAGTTCGGCCGCCTTGGCCGGGGAAACCTTGAGATCGGATAGGAAAAGCAGCGGCTTGCGATAGGACTCTTCGGCCGGGACGTCGCCTTCGGGCAGCCGACTGGCTCGGAAAGCCGTGAAGAAACCGTCGCGGTAGAGGTCGAGCGCCGTTTGCAGGGCCGCCGCGGACTCGTCCACGTGTTCGACGAGGAATCCGCGTCCGAACGTCAGATCCTGCTGGCAGGCCTGGTAGCGCTGCTCCAGGATGCCAGAGACCATGCGGGTACTGGCCACCTTGATCAGGCCCACCGCTTCCAGCTGCCGTACATGCCGGTAGAGCTTGGTTTGCGGCTGACCGAGTTCGGCGGCCAATTCCTTGACCGACATGATCGGCAGATTATGGCGGGTCTTCATCAGCGCGGCCAGGATCGCTGGTCAAGGTCTTGCACCGGCTCGGGCCAGGCGTGCTCTTGCTGGCTGTTTGCGCGCTCGACGCAGGGGTTCTCGCACTGCTTGCACTGCCGTTCGGCCCTTGGTCGGTGGCCGGCCTGATGTTCACCGTCATGCTCGGCCTGCCCGCGATCCGGGTGCTGGTCGACATCTTGGTGATCCGGCAGGCACCGCCCGAGCAGCGCGGCCGGGTGGTCGCCGCGCTGATGACGCTGATCGGGCTGGGCATGCCGGCCGGGGTGGCGGGCTGCGGGATACTGCTGCAGTACCTGCCCGCGCAAGCCGCGATGCTGACCCTGGCCTCGGCGCAAGCCGCCGGAGTGGCGTACTGCTTGACCCGGCGCGAACTCCGGCAAGCGCGCTGGCCTGGCCAGGCCGTAGAGGCGGCGGATGCCTGATCTGCTGCTGCTGTCGAACTCACGAGCTCCGGGGATGGGGTTTCTCGAGCACGCGACCGGCGCTATCCGGACCGTGCTGGGCGAGCGCGCCAGCCTGCTGTTCGTTCCCTTCGCCGGGAGCGACCCCGAAACGTACACCACGACCATGCGCCGGGCCCTGGCTGGCATTGACATCCGGGTCACCGGCCTGCATGAGGTGAGCGACGCGGACCGCGCGGTGCGGGACGCTGAGGCGATCTTCGTCGGGGGCGGCAACTCGTTCCGGCTGCTCCGGACCGTGAACCGGCTGGGGATCCTGGATGCTCTCCGGCGCACCGTCATCGATGGCGGCGCCCCGTACCTCGGTGCCAGCGCCGGATCGAACCTGGCCTGCCCCTCCATCCGCACCACCAACGACATGCCGATCGTGGAGGTGGCGTCGCTGACGGCCCTGGGGCTCCTGCCGTTCCAGCTCAACCCGCATTACCTGGACCCTGATCCGCGCAGCACGCACCAGGGCGAGACACGCCAGCAGCGGATCGAGGAGTTCCTCGAGGAAAACGACGTCCCGGTCCTGGGACTGCGCGAAGGGGCGTGGCTGCGGGTGTCCGGCCGGCAGGCGATGCTGTCCGGCGCGGGCACCGGCCGCCTATTCCGCCGGGATGCCTCGCCGGCCGGGGTGCCGGCCGGCGCTGACCTGTCGTTCCTGCTCGAGACCACGCCACGTTTCGACGTCAGGTCCGCTCGCTTAGCCCGTGTCTGAGGCTCGCCGGGTCCGGGCCCACTCGCCGGGTCCGGGGGGCCTACTCGCAGGTCCGGGCCTACTCGCAGGTCCGGGCCTACTCGCCGGGTCCGGGACTGCGCGCCCGCTAGCCGGCTTCGCGCGCTGCGGTCTGGTCGGCTTCCTTGGCTGCATGCTCCAGGCGGCTCCGGTAGCTTTCCCACCACGCCTCGTCACCCTGGGCCATGTTGTCGTTGCTGCCGCGCAGCCCGGCCGCCCCGTCGATGAGCTCACGGACGATGTCGGCCTGGCCAGCATGCCGGTCGGTTTCGGCGATCATGTGGACCAGGATCTTGTGCAGCGTCACCTCGCTCCGGTTATCCGGCCACCACGGCACGTGGCCCACCGCGTCCAGGGTCAGCGTGCTGATCGTGGCGTCCGAGTGCGCCCAGGCGCGCCGGTACAGCCCGGTGATCTGCTCCCGCGACTCGGCGGCGGTGGCCCACATGTCGGCGTTGGGCTCGGCGTCGTCCTCCAGCCATGGCAGCCGCTCGCCGAAGGGCCGGCCGAAGGTGTCGCCGAAGTAGCCGAGTTCGACGCTGGCCACGTGCTTGATCAGTCCTAGCAGGTTGGTACCTGTGGGCACCATCGGGCGCCGGATGTCGTACTCCGAGAGCCCGTCGAGCTTCCAGAGCAGAGCCTCCCGGGCATCTTGCAGGTATCGGTGAAGGTCCGCCTTTGGATCTGATCCGGTCATGCCGACAGTCTGCCATCCCGGCCCGAGACAGCCGAATGGATAGACCTGACGTCTCGCCCGCTAGCTCAACAGCGCGGGCGGCACCTTCACCGGCCTGGCCGCGTGGTCCTCAGTGATCGCGGCGAGAAGCGGGCCGGGTCCGTAGCCGGTTACTGCGGGCAGCCCGTCTCTACGCAGCGCCAGCCATCGGCCGGTGCTGTCGACGTCGATCACATAGGCATGACCCCACTCCAGCCGCAGTGTTCCGAGAGCGTCATCTTGGCCGCCGGGGGACGGATCACCCCGGAGTCTCCCTTGGCGACTCCAGATGCCGGTCAAACCCAGCTCATGCACCATCGGATTCCCCCCCGGGAGCGTCACCCGCCGCTACCTTTCCAGATCACAATCCGTTTTTGAACGGATTCTCATTGGGAGAGATTACGCATACATAACGCACATGCGCAACGGCCGATAGTGACCGCCAACAGGTCACAAGTGTCCTGTCGCGTTGGGATGCCAGCTCAGCGAACTGCTGAGAGCCCGGCTCCTAGGCCAGCCGGGGCGGGAAACCTCCGGTGGCCACCGGGCCCCAGCGCTCCGGGGTGATACGCAGCAGCGACTTGCCCTGCCGCACCATGGCCTGGCGGTATTCCTCCCAGTCCGAATGCTCGCCGGAGATGGACCGGAAGTAACCGACCAGCGGTTCGATCGCCTCGGGCACGTCGAGCACCTCGGCCGTGCCGTCGACCTGCACCCACGGGCCGCCGAAATCATCCGAGAGCACCAGCACGCTGACCTGCGGGTGGCGGCGGGCGTTACGGGTCTTGGCGCGTTCGGGGTAGGTCGCGACCACGATCTTGCCGTCGTCGACGCCGCAGGTGACCGGCGATGCCTGCGGCGTGCCGTCGGCGCGGGTCGTGATCACGATGGCATGGTGGCGGGAGGAGATGAAATCGAGCAGCTCAGCTCGCGTCACCGCGGTGTTCACCGCAATCTGTGGACTCACCGCACCACCGTAGCAACGATGAGGACCTGTGCGCGGGCTACGGCTATCCGCAGCTCACCGATCAAGCCAAACGCAAGATCCTCGGCGAGACCTGCTGCGGCTGCACGGCCTGGACGTCTCAGAGATGAGGGCCAGGCTGGGCACGAGCAGCTAGGAAGCTTCCCGCAGGCCGACCGGCAGGAGTTCGGCGGGGAAGTCCTGGTAGGCCACGGGTACCAGCCAGCGGCGGATCGCGGCCGTGCCCACCGAGGTGTAGGCGGGCGTCGTGGTGGCCGGCCACGGGCCGCCGTGATGCTGGGCCGCGACCACGGCCACGCCGGTCGGCCAGCCGTTGCAGACGATCCGGCCCGCGACCCGCGCCAGGACCGCGGCCACCGGGCGGGCAAATCCCATGTCCTCGGCCGAGCCGGTATCGACATGGACGGTGCCGACCAGGTTGCCGGCCAGCGCGGACAGGACCGGCAGCAGCTCCTCGACCGACGGGTAGGTGATCACCAGCCCGGCGGGACCGAACCGCTCACGGGACAGGACCGCGATATCGGCGGCGAACTCCTTCAGCGACGTCTGGAACACCCGGGGCGTGGCGCCCCAGGGACCGGGACCCGGCTCCCCCGCGGCCAGCTCGGTGACACCGGGATGCGCCTGCGCCTCGGCGACCGCGTCCTCGTAGCCCGCGAAGATCCGTCCGGACAGCATGGCCCCGCCCGACGAGGAGCCGGCCGCCTCGGTGATCGCCGTGAGCAGGCCCACGTCGTCGGGGACGAACAGCAGGCCCGGGTTGGTGCAGAACTGCCCGGTGCCCAGCGTCAGCGAGCCCGCGTAGCCGGTGGCGATCGCGGCCGGACGGGAGAACGCGGCTCCGGGCAGCACCACGCACGGATTGACCGAGCCGAGCTCACCGAAGAACGGGATCGGGACCGGCCGCTCGGCGCAGACCCGGGCCAGGGCCAGCCCGCCGGCCGTGGACCCGGTGAACCCGGCCGCCGCGACCGCCGGGTGCCGAAGCAGCCGCAGGCCGGCCTGCACCCCGTGGACCAGCGCGAGGGTCCCGGGCGGCGCCCCGGCCGCGGCCAGCGCCCCGGCGATGATCTCGGCGGTCAGGTCGGAGGTGACCGGGTGGGCTTCGTGCGCCTTCACCACGACCGGGCAGCCCGCGGCCAGCGCGGAGGCGGTGTCACCGCCGGCCACGGAGAACGCGAACGGGAAGTTCGACGCGGCGAACACCGCCACCGGGCCGACCGGTGAGTTGATCCGCCGCAGCTCAGGCGCGGCGCCGGCGGCCGGGGTCACGACGGCGTCCAGGTACCCGTCGTCGCGCAGCACCGCCGCGAACAGCCGCAGCTGCCCGGTGGCGCGGGCCACCTCGCCGGTGAGCCGCTCGCCGCCGAGCGCGGTCTCGGTGTCGGCGATGACCGCGAGCTCGCCCGCGCGGGCGTCGAGCGCGTCGGCCACGGCCTCCAGCGCCTCCGCCCGGCGGCCGAACGCGGACCAGGCGCCGAACGCGGCCGCCGCGGCCGCGACGATCGCGTCGACCTCGGCGTCGGAGGTCTCGGCGACCGGCTCTCCCACCGGTTCTCCGGTGCGCGGGTCAAACGCCTGAATCATCAGTTCTCCTAAGAGGTGACAGGTACCTGGGGGGCGGCTATGCGGTGACGGGCACCCGGCCGACGGCGACGTCCTCTACCACGAGGTTACCGGGGGTTAGGGTCGGGATTTCGGCCGCGCCTGGCCAGGAAGCCGAAGTCGCAGCCTTCGTTGGCCTGGGTGATGTGCTCGGTGTACAGGGCGCCGTAGCCGCGCTCGAACTTGGCCGCGGGAGGCTGCCACTGTTCCCGGCGCTGGGCCAGTGTCCGTTCCGAAATATCGAGAGAAAGCTCGCGGGCGGCCACATCCAGGGTGATGAGATCCCCCGTCTGGACCAGGGCGAGCGGGCCGCCGATGAACGATTCCGGGGCCACGTGCAGCACGCAGGCCCCGTAGCTGGTCCCGCTCATCCGGGCGTCGGAGATGCGCACCATGTCGCGCACGCCCTGGGCCAGCAGGTAGTCCGGAATGGGCAGCATGCCGTACTCGGGCATGCCGGGCCCGCCCTTGGGGCCCGCGTTGCGCAGGACCAGTACCGAGTCGGGGGTGACGTTGAGCGCCGGGTCGTTGATCCGCTCCTGGAGATCGGCGTAGGAGTCGAAGACGACCGCGGGACCGGTGTGCTTGAGCAGGTGGGGCTCGGCCGCGATGTGCTTGATGACCGCGCCGTCCGGGGCCAGGTTGCCGCGCAGCACCGCGACCCCGCCCTCGGCGGCCAGCGCGGTGTCAGGAGTCCGGATCACGTCTTCGTTGTAAATAGGTGCGTCGGTGATCTTTTCTCCGAACGGGCCGCCGGTGACAATGGTCCGGTCAAGGTGCAGCGCGCCGGGAACCTTCGCCAGCTGGCCGAGCAGCGCGGGCAGGCCGCCGGCGTAGTAGAAGTCCTCCATCAGGTACGTCCCGCTCGGTTTGACGTTGGCAAGCCAGGGCACCCGGCGCGAGATCACGTCGAAGTCGTCCAGGGTCAGGTCGACGCCGGCCCGGCCGGCCATCGCGATCAGGTGGATGAGCGCGTTGGTGGAGCCGCCCAGCGCCAGTACGGTCGCGACCGCGTCCTCGAACGCCTCCCGGGTCAGGATCTTGTCCGGCGTCAGGTCTTCCCAGACCATCTCCACCACGCGTCGGCCGGTGGCCGCCGCCATCCGGTAATGCGCGGAGTCGACCGCGGGAATCGAGGCCATCCCGGGCAGCGTCATGCCCAGGGCCTCGGCGGCGGAGGTCATCGTGGACGCGGTGCCCATCGTCATGCAGTGGCCCGGGGAGCGGGCGATGCCGCACTCGAGTTCGGCCAGCTCGCAGTCGCCGACCAGGCCGGCCCGCGCGTCGTCCCAGAACTTCCACATGTCGGTGCCGCTGCCCACCTTCTGGCCGCGGAAGTTACCGCTCAGCATCGGGCCCGCGGTCAGGTAGATGGCCGGGATGTTGGCGCTGGCCGCGCCCATCAGCAGCGCGGGCGTCGTCTTGTCGCAGCCGCCCATCAGCACCGCGCCGTCGGCCGGGTAGGAGCGCAGCAGTTCCTCGGTCTCCATGGCCAGCAGGTTCCGGTACATCATCGGGGTCGGCTTCTGGAACGTCTCGCTGAGGGTGGCCACTGGCATCTCGACCGGGAAACCGCCCGCCTCGAGCACGCCGCGCTTGACCTGCTCCGCCCGCTGGCGCAGGTGCATGTGGCAGGGGTTGATCTCGGACCAGGTGTTGAGGATGACGATGAGCGGCTTGCCGAGGTGCTCCTCGGGCTCGACGCCGAGCTGGCGCATCCTGGACCGGTGACCGAACGCCCTCAGGCCGGACGTGCGCTCGCCGCCGAACCAGCGGTAGCTGCGGAGTTCTTCCGGGGTCTTCCTTGCCGTCACTTCATGCCCCACGCGATCAGGATCCCGGTGATCTCGTCCTTGATCTCCTGAGGCAGGGGGCGGCTCGGCGGGCGGACGTCGGCGCGGCACAGGCCCAGCTGGGCCAGCGCCTCCTTGACCACGCTCACGTTGTCGGCCGAGGAGTCCGCCGCGCGCAGTTCCTCGAAGCGGCGCACCGACTCCCAGACCTTCATCGCGGCACCGAAGTCGTTGGCGCGCAGCGCGTCGAGCATGGAAAGCGCCAGGTGGGGGCTGACATTGGCCAGGCCTGAGGTGAAGGCGTGCGCGCCGACGGCCCAGTAGGCCGGGGCGGTCAGCTCGGCCGCGCCCGCCAGCCAGGTGAACCGGTCGATCCCGGCGTCCCTGGCCACCGCGGCGAACTTGGTCGCGTCGCGGACGCCGTACTTGACGCCGACGACGTTCGGCGCCCGGTCCGCGAGCGCGGCGATGTGCGCGCCGGTCCGCCGCTCGTCCCGGATGTAGAGGACCACGCCCAGGTCGGGGACGGCGCCGGCGATGGCGGCGTGATAGTCGACCCAGCCTTCGGCCGATACGTAGGGGTGCACCGGCTGGTGGATCATGATCATGCGGGCACCGTGGTGCTGGGCGTGCCGGGCCGACTCGATCGCCGTGGCTATGTCGTAGCCGACGCCGGCCAGCAGCTCGGTGCCGCTGTCCCGGGCGCTGACCACCTCGGCCGCGGTCTCGAAGGCCCGCCGGGCCTCGGCCTGGCTCAGCGCGTAGAACTCCCCGGTGTTGCCGTTCGGGGTGATGACCGTGATCCCGCCGTCGATCAGGCGCCCGGTCAGCGTCGCGTAGGTGTCCCAGTCGGGGCTGCCGTCGGCGTGCAGCGGCGTGACCGGGACGACGACCGCGGTGACAAGGGCGTGGCGCAGCGCCTGGGCGGTGGCTGGGCTAAGGCTCATCTGAGGTTCTCCTCTGGGTTCTTAAGAAAGTTCCGCTCGACAAACGAGGTTATGTGCCCTCGCAGCAGGTCAGCGGCACGCTGGGCATTGCCGTCTTCCGCCGCCAGGAGCACGGCCCGGTGCTCGGCGGCCTCGTGCTCCCAGCTCGGGACCTCCAGCCAGTCCGGCTCCTGTCGCCAGGCCGCCGCGCTGACCAGCGCCGTCTGATCGCGCAGGTCATCCAGCATGCTGACCAGCAGCGGGTTGCCGCAGCCCCGGTAGAGCTCGCGGTGGAAGTCGCGGTTGGCTAGGCTGCGCTCGGCCTGGTCGCGGGCCTGACGGGCGCTGGCCAGGGCGACGTGCGCAGGCTGCCAGTCGTGACCCGCGGTCACCGCGCGGCGCAGCGCCTCGGGCTCGAGCAGCAGGCGGGCGTCGTACACGTGCCTGGCCGCCTCATCGTTGACGACGCGGACGACCGCGCCCCGGTACGGGCTCATCGTCACCAGGCCCGCGCCGGCCAGGGTCTTGAGCGCCTCGCGCACCGGGGTCTTGGAGACGCCGAGCACGTTGGCCAGGTCGGTCTCGACCAGCGGGCGCCCCGGTTTCAGCTCTCCGGCCAGGATCGCGTGCTTGATCGCTTCGAGGACCGCCACCGTCCGGGACGGCAGCGCGCCCGCCGCCGCGGTCAGGAACGCCGACCCGGGTACGGCGGCGGTTTCGCCGGCAGAGTTTGCCGAGCCTGCCGAGCTTGCCGACGGGGAGGCTTCAGGAGTGAACATCATGTATGGCATCTCATATATGACCTGAGTTGAGGGTAAGCCCGACCGAGGTGAAGTGTCAATATGGGGACCGACCTGGCCGGTGATGGCACCGCCAGAGGACCCGCCTTCTTTTGCGCAGCGGCGACCGCCGAAATGTCGGCGGTCGGTGGTGTGATGGGTGGCATGGAGACGTTTAGCCTGGTCCCGCGGGGGCCGTTCTCGCTCACGGCCAGCATCAAGTTCCTTGAGGGCTTCACGCCCGCCGACTACCCCGGATCCGCGGATAACGCGCTCGAGCTCGCGTTCCCGGTGGAGGGCAGCTGGGAGACCGTCGGCGTCCGGGTGCGCCAGGACGCCGGAGAGATGACGGCTGAGATCGTCAGCCCGGACAAGCCCGGGCCCGACCTGGCGGCGGCGGCGCACCAGCAGGTGGAGCGGATCCTCTCGCTCGACGTGGACGGCTCGGGATTCCCCGCGGTCGGCGAGCGCGACCCGGTGATCGGGGAGCTTCAGCGCCGGTATCCGGGGCTGCGGCCGGTGGGGTTCTGGTCCCCGTACGAGGCCGCGGCCTGGACCATCATCGGGCACCGCATCCGGATCACCCAGGCCGCGGCGATCAAGGCCCGGATGGCCGAACAGCTCGGCGAGCCGGTCAGCTTCGGCGGCCGGGTCGTGCACGCCTTCCCGTCCCCGCAACGGCTGGCCGGACTCGACACGTTCCCCGGGCTGGCCGGGCGCAAGCCGGAATGGCTTCGCATCCTCGCCGAGGCCGCGCTCGAAGGTCAGCTCGACGCCGCCCGGCTGCGTGCCATGCCGCATACCGAAGCCATGGCCGACCTGAAGAAGCTGCCCGGCATCGGGGACTTCTCCGCCGGGCTGACCTTGCTGCGCGGCGCGGGCGATCCCGATGCGGTGCCCGGTCAGGAGCCGCGGCTGGCCCGCGCGGTGGCCCTCGCCTACGGGCTGCCCGGACCGGCGACGCCCGAGCAGGTCCGGGAAATCAGCGCGAGCTGGCGGCCCTACCGCACCTGGGTCACGCTGCTGCTGCGAACCGAGCTGGAATTCCAGACGGGCGAGATCACCGGCAGCCAGGGGCACGCCAGGACGGCTAGGTTAAGCTGCGGTTAGCAAGTGGTTGCGTCTAGGGTTCCGTCGGCTGTCCGCCGCACCAGCGTCACCACAATCAGGACAGCCGGGACTGGACCGAGCGACGCCGCGACCTGGTCACTGGGTCCGAACCGGCCTGCAAGGGCCCCGGATCGAGCGGCCCGCAAGGCCAGCACAACCGACCGGGGAACACCTGACGGGATAGAAGCCCTGAGGGCTCTGTTCAGCCTGCCTGAGGAGCCCCGTTGGACCCGTCGACCACCCTCCCGCTGACCGTCACCCTCGCCGTCCTGGTCGCCGCGGTGACGCATGCGACCTGGAACGCCATCGCGCACGGCATCAAGGATCAGACGCTCGCCTTCGCGCTGATCGGCGTCGGCGGCATCATCGTCGCGATCCCGCTCATCATCGTGGCCGCGATGCCCCGGCCGGATTGCTGGCCGTACCTGCTGGCGTCGATCGTGATCCACGTCTTCTACAACCTGCTCTTGATGCGGTGTTACCGGCTGGGCGAGTTCGGCCAGGTCTATCCGCTGGCCCGCGGTACTTCCCCGCTGGTGGTGACGATCCTGGCCGCGGTGTTCGTGCACGAGCATCTCACCTGGCCGCAGATCGCCGGGGTACTCGTCGTCTCGGCCGGGCTGGCCACCCTCGTCCTAGCCGGGCGACGGCCCGGCCGCGCGGCCTTCCTGGCCGCCGTCGGCACCGGCCTGACCATCGCCGCCTACACCACCGTGGACGGCGTCGGCGTGCGGCTCTCGGCCAGTCCGGTGGGCTACATCGGCTGGCTGATGCTGCTCGAGAGTCTCTGCGTGCCGATGTTCGCCCTCATCCGGCGACGTGACGTGCTGCTCAAGCAGCCGCCGCGGATCCTGCTGNNCCGGCCTGGCCGCCGGGGCGCTGAGCGTGCTGGCCTACGGCCTGGTGCTGTGGGCGCAGACCCGCGGCGCGCTGGCCCCCATTGCCGCGCTCCGCGAGACCAGCGTCATCTTCGGCGCCATCATCGGCACGCTGATCTTCCGCGAGCCGTTCGGCCGGAGCCGGATCGCAGCCACCGTCCTGGTGGTGGCCGGCATCCTGATGCTCAATAGTGGCTAGCACCCGGGCCTGAGGCCCGCAGAAATGGAGGTGCCCGGCGGTGCAGGGTTCCGCCGGGCACCAAGTTGAAGAATCTTTGCCAACGTGGTTCTACCCAGGTAAACGGGGCGAATGCGCAAATGGATCGATGAATGCACCCCCGCGTAAGCATTTCGTCACAAACGGAGATCACTAGTCACAAGCGCCACCTCGTTATCAGCGACGTGGACTCAGACCAGGTCTGAACGCCGGGTCACGACGACCGGCAGTACGAAGCAGGCCAGGGCGTACAGAGCGAGGATGGCGAAGGCCAGAAGCGGCGCGACCTAGGTCCCTGCAGCAGGGACGTCTTGATCGTGCCCCGTCCCAGTCCCCGCCGGCGGTGACCGCGCCGAGCACGATGAACGGCGCGGTGAAGAACAGCTCGTTGACGGCCTGGATGTTGAACTGGCTCGGCAGCAGGCCCTGCAGGTTCTGGGCCGGCGTGCCGAACTGGGCATATACATCGCGAGAGTGAGCCCGAGATAATCCGCGAAACCGAACAGGTAGGTGGTCACCAGGGTCAGCAGCGGCACGGTCAGCACCAGCGCCCAGGCCACCCTGGACTTGCGCAGCACGAGCAGTTCGGCTCGGAGCGAGGCGAGCATACGCCTAGTGAACCTCGTCCGGCGCGCGTCCGGCGCGGCGCCTGCGCCGCCCGGCCGGCTGACGCAGCGAATCGGCCCCGCCGCTGCGCCCGCCGGTCAGCTCCAGGAAGACGTCGCGCAGCGGCCGTCGCTCGGTCCGGATCTCGCTCACCTCAAGGCCCGCCTCGACTAGCTCCCGGTTGACCGCCGCCGCCTGGCTCGGCCCGGTCTCGCGCATGACCACGTTGAGCAGCTCGCCGGCCTGCTCCGCCCGCTGCAGATTGGCGCCATCCCGGCTGGCCAGCTCGGCGACCAGCGCCGCCGCCTGCCTGGCGGGTTTCGCCCGCACCCACAAGCGGGCCTGGCCGCGAAGCTGGTCCGGGGTTCCCTCGGACAGCATCCGGCCGCCGCCGATCACCGCCACCCGGCCGCACAGCTCCTCTACCTCGCCATGTCGTGGCTGCTCAGCAGGATCGTACGGCCGCCGTCGGCGAGTTCGGCGATCAGCCGGCGCATCTCCAGCTGCCCGATCGGGTCCAGGCCGTTGGAGGGTTCGTCCAAGATCAGCAGCTCGGGATCCTTCAGGATGGCGGCGGCCACCGCCAGGCGCTGTCTCATTCCCAGGCTGTAGGCGGAAACCCGGTCGCCCGCCCGGGCGGTGAGGCCCGCGACGTCCAAGACGGCATCCACCCGGGCGTCTTTCACCTGGCACCGCCGGGCCGCGGCCCGCAGGTTGTCCCGGCCGGACAGGAACGGGTGGAAGGCCGTCTCGCCCATGGCTCCCGGCGCCGTTGGGGCCGAGCAGGCCGTAGGTCTCGCCATACGGCACCGACAGGTCCAGCCGGTCCACCGTCGCCCGGCCGCCGAACCGTTTCACCAGCTGGCGCACCTCGATCGCAAGCTCGCCTGCCTCGGCTCCTCCTCGCCACCGCGTCCCCGACGAACTCTATCTGCCGGCACCGGGTCCGAGCCCGGGCGGAACGTGCAGACAGCGACGGGCGCGGTCAGGTACAACAGGGGGACAGCGAGCCGAAGGGACAGTCATGACCGAGCCCTATCAGGCCCTTGGCCTGGTGCCGACGATGCGGGGCATCCGGCATCGTGACGAGATCGGCCGGAATATCGAGCACCTCACGCACCTGATCAAGGCCGCATCGTGGCTATCCAGCCTGGACCTGCCGGTGCGGCTGATCGCCATCCCGGAAGGCGCCCTGCAGGGCTTCAACGATGAGGTGCTCGACCTCGATCACGAGACATTCGCCCGGGAGTGCGCGATCGACATCCCCGGACCCGAGACGGACGCGCTCGGTGCGCTGGCCCGGCAGTGGAACGTGTTCCTGATGGGCCAGGCGAAGGCCCGTCATCCGGAATTCCCCGGGCGTTTCTTCAACGTCGGCTTCATCCTGGATCCTGGGGGCGAGATCATCTTGCGGCATCACAAGGTGGTGCCGCTGCTCCCGGTCGAGCATTCGGTGACGCCGCACAATGTCTGGGACAGGTGGATCGAGCTGTACGGCCGCAACCTGGACGCGTTCTACCCGGTGGCCGACACCGAGATCGGGCGGCTCGGGTTCTTGATGGCCAACGAGGGCTCATACCCAGAGAACGCCCGCGGGCTGGCCATGAACGGCGCCGAGGTGGTGTACCGGGGGCCGTATCCGCACCCGCACGTCGGCAACGGCCTGTTCGAGGTGCAGAACCGCGCCCGGGCGCTTGACAACAACTTCTACCTGGTCGCGTGCAACGTCGGCACCTACTACCTGCACGCTGATTCCGACATCCCGATCGACACCTTCGGCGGGGGTTCGGCCGTGATCGACTACCGCGGCCAGATCGTCGGGCGGCACGACTACAGCGGCGGATCGTCCTGGGTGGCTGGGACCATCGACGTCGACGCGCTGCGGAAGTTCCGGGCCAGCGCGCAGTGGGACAACTGGATCAAGGACCTCACTACCGAGCAGTACCAGGTCATCTATGAAGAGCCCGTGTACCCCAAGAACCTCTACCTTGACCGGGCCCCGTACACCCACGCTGAGTACCGCCGCGAGGTCATCGACCGGCAGATCGAGCTCATGCACGAACGCGACATCTGGCGGCGCCCCGACAAGAGCTGAGGCACGCATTTAGGGAGAAGACAGCAGGGCTCAGGTGCCGATGTAGCTCATGACGTGCTTGATGCGGGTGTAGTCCTCAAAGCCGTACATGGACAGGTCCTTGCCGTAGCCGGAGTGCTTGAAGCCTCCGTGCGGCATCTCGGCCACGATCGGGATGTGGGTGTTGATCCACACCGCGCCGAAATCCAGGCGCTTGGCCATCCTCATCGCGCGGCCGTGATCCCTGGTCCACACGCTGGAGGCGAGCCCGTACTTCACGCCGTTGGCCCAGCGCAGGGCTTCGTCCTCATCGGTGAACCGCTGGACGGTGATGACCGGGCCGAAGACCTCGTCCTGGATCATCTCGTCGTCCTGCCGCAGGCCGGAGACGACGGTGGGGGCGTACAGGTACCCGCGCTCCCCCACCCGGTGNNGTTGTTCAGCGGGCCGAAGTAGGCGTCGGGTACGTCAAGACCGCCCGTCGTGGTGTTGTTGGCCTGCTCGGCCAGCGCGGCGGTCAGGTCGGCGGCGATTCCGGGGCCGGCCAGCACCCGGGTCGCCGCGGTGCAGTCCTGCCCGGCGTTGAAGTAGCCCGCGCCCGCGATGCCCTCCGCCGTCGCCGCGACATCGGCGTCGTCGAAGACCACGACCGGCGCCTTGCCGCCCAGCTCAAGGTGGACCTTCTTGAGGTCGTCGGCGGCCGAGCGCGCGACCTCCATGCCCGCCCGGACCGAGCCGGTGATCGACACCATGCTCGGCGTGGGGTGCGAGATCAGTTCCCGGCCCGTGTCCCGGTCGCCGCAGATGACGTTGAACACGCCAGGCGGCAGGAACTCGGCCGCGATCTCGGCCATCAGCAGGGTGGACACCGGGGTGGTGTCTGACGGCTTGAGCACGACGGCGTTACCGGCCGCGATGGCGGGCGCGAACTTCCAGACCGNNCGATCGGCTCGCGCCGGATCATAGAGGTGTGGTCCCGCAGGTACTCCCCGGCGCTGCGGCCTTCCAGGACCCGCGCGGCGCCTGCGAAGAACCTGATCTGGTCTATCGCGGGCGGGATCTCCTCCGACGCCGTCAGCGCGACCGGCTTGCCCGTGTTGCGGGTCTCGGCCTCGATGATCTCGTCGGCGCGCTTCTCCATCGCGTCGGCGAACCTGAGCAGGGCCAGGCTGCGCTCGGACGGGGTGCTGTCCCGCCANNGTCCACGTCCTGGCGGCTTGATATCGGCGCCTGAGCGTAGACCTCGCCGGTACTCGGGTCGATTACGTCACTGGTGCGCCCATCGCTGGCGTCGGTGAACTTGCCGTTGACAAAGTTCTGCAGTGCGCGGTCCGTCATCTCGAAGCCTCCATCCGCCGGAGTGTGCAGCCCCGCTTCAGTGCCGTCCCCGGGAACCCGTATGACGAGCTTCGCAGAGATGGACTATCTCCACAAGTGATTCAGTTGCTATCTTTACACATACCTACGAAATCAGTTGACTAGGGT
>PMST01000210.1:20213-28806 GCA_003168295.1 Actinomycetota bacterium | reverse complement strand
GCCGCGATCGGCAAGGCCGTCGGCCTGTCTGAGGCCGCCGTCCGGCAGCGCGTCCAGCGGCTCCAGGACGCCGGGGTGATGCAGATCGTCGCGGTCACCGATCCGCTGACACTGGGTTTCCGGCGGCAGGCCATGATCGCGATCAAGATCGACGGCGATCTGGATAAGGTGGCCGGCCAGCTCGCCGACATGGCGGAAATCGACTACGTCGTCATCACCGCCGGCTCCTTTGACATGCTCGCGGAGGTCGTCTGCGAGGACGACGACGGCCTGCTCGAGATCCTGGGACGGGTACGCGCCGTGCCGTGTGTCACCAGCACAGAAACCTTCGTCTATCTCAAGCTTCGCAAGCAAACCTACTCATGGGGAACGAGATGACATCCTCCTTCGAGGCCATCGGGCCAGCGCAAGAAATCGACAGAGCACAGGAAGCCGCCAAGCGGAATCTCTGGCTCCATTTCACCCGGATGTCCGCGTACGCGGACAGCGAGGTTCCCACGATCGTGCGCGGCTCAGGGGCCTACGTCTTCGACCAGCGCGGCAAGCGTTACCTGGACGGGCTGTCCGGCTTGTTCGTCAGCCAGGTCGGCCACGGGCGTAAGGAGATCGCCGAGGCGGGGGCGCGGCAGGCGGAGCAGCTGGCGTACTTCCCGCTGTGGTCCTACGCCCACCCGAAGGCGATCGAGCTGGCCACCCGGCTAGCTGACCTGGCCCCGGGTGACCTGAACCGGGTGTTCTTCACCACCAGCGGCTCGGAGGCGGTCGAGTCGGCGTGGAAGCTGGCCAAGCAGTACTTCAAGCTGATCGGCCAGCCCGAGCGGTACAAGGTGATCAGCCGCGAGCTCGCCTACCACGGCACGTCCATGGGCGCGCTCGCGATCACCGGCCTGGCGGACATCAAGTACCCGTTCGAGCCGCTGCCGCCCGGCGGCGTCCGGGTCCCGAACACCAACTTCTACCGGGCTCCGGAGTTCGTCGCCGATGACCTCGGGGCGTTCGGCAAGTGGGCCGCGGATGAGATCGAGCGGGCGATCCTGCGGGAGGGACCGCAGTCAGTCGCCGCCGTCTACCTGGAGCCGGTGCAGAACTCCGGTGGCTGCTTCCCGCCGCCTCCCGGATACTTCCAGCGCGTCAGGGAGATCTGCGACCGATACGGCGTGCTGCTCGTGTCCGACGAGGTGATCTGCGCGTTCGGGCGGCTCGGCTACTACTTCGGCTCCGAGCGGTACGGGTACCAGCCGGACATCATCACCTTCGCCAAGGGGCTGACGTCCGGGTACTCGCCGATGGGCGGGATGGTGGTCCGAGACGAGCTGATGGAGCCGTTCACCGCGGGAACCGCCACGTTCCTGCACGGCATCACGTTCGCGGGCCATCCGGTGTCCGCCGCGGTGGCGCTGGCCAACCTGGACATCTTCGAGAAGGAGGACCTGCTCGGGAATGTCCGCGCGAACGAGGACGCGTTCCGCGCCACCCTGGAGAAGCTCAATGACCTGCCGATCGTCGGCGATGTCCGCGGTGCCGGGTACTTCTACGGCATCGAGATGGTCAAGGACAAGGCGACCAGGCAGACCTTCGACAGCGGCGAGTCCGAGCGGCTGCTGCGCGGGTTCCTCTCCCACGCCCTGTTCGACGCCGGCCTGGTGTGCCGGGCCGACGACCGCGGCGACCCGGTGATCCAGCTCTCCCCACCGCTCATCTGCGGCCAGGAGCACTTCGACGAGATCGAGCGGATCTTGCGCGAGGTGCTGACCGAGGCCTGGAACCGCCTGTAGACCGGTGTTAGCCGCTGAGCGGCCCGAACGTTCATCAGCTGGCGGAACGTAACACCCGGTAACACCATCTGCCGTTTACCCGCGGACGTTACGTTCCCGTTATGCCGGGGAACCCAGAGTGCTCGCGTCCCTGCCGATCCTCCCTGTCGCGCCGCCAGATGCTCGCCGGGGCAGGCGGCACCGGCCTGCTCGCAGCCACGGCCGGACCGGCGACGGCGCGGGCGCGGGCGCGGGCTCGCGCCGGGGCCGCGGGGACCCCCGAGCAGATCCATCTCACCTGGGGCGAGAGCCCGANNACCGACGGGATCAACGGCGAGACGGTCTGGACCTACCACGCCCGGGTCGGCGGGCTGCGGGCCGGCGCGACCTACGCGTACCTGGTCACCGCCGACAACGACGGCAACGCCGCGGATCCGTTCAGCGCCATCTTCCGCACCGCGCCCCAGGGCCGGGCGCCGTTCCGCTTCACCAGCTTCGGTGACCTGGCCACGCCCAACCCCGACTGGGCGCTCTCCTACGGCCAGAGCGCCTACGCGGTCGAGGCCGTGGAGTCCTTCCAGCCGCTGTTCCACCTGCTGAACGGCGATCTGTGCTACGCGAACCTGAACCCCGCCGTGCAGCCCGCCGTGTGGCGCGACTTCGGCCGGAACAACCAGGCCTCGGCGGCGAACCGGCCGTGGATGCCGTGCCCGGGCAATCACGAGGTGGAGTTCTGCAACGGGCCGCAGGGGTTCACCTCGTACCTGACCCGGTACACGCTGCCGGATAACCGGGTGCCCGGCTTCGGCGGCCGCTGGTATTCGTTCCGGGTCGGCTCGGTCCTGTTCGTCTCGCTCGACGCCGACGACGTCGTGTACCAGGACGCGGGCGCGTTCGTCGCGGGACCCGCCACGCTGACCCCGGCGACGAGCACAGGTCATCCGCCGATCGAACCAGGCACGTCGTTCTACCTGCGGGGTTACTCGGGCGGCGGGCAGACCACGTGGCTGGAGCGGACGCTCGCGGCCGGGCGCAGCGACCGGTCGGTCGACTGGATCATCGTCCAGATGCACCAGTGCGCGGCGTCGTCCTCGGTCGCCGGAAACGGTTCCGACCTGGGCATTCGCGAGCAGTGGCTGCCGCTGTTCGACCGGTACCAGGTGGACCTGGTACTCACCGGCCATGATCACGGTTACGAACGGTCGTACCCGGTGCGCGGGGCCGACACCGACGTCGGCCACGAGGTCGCGACCGGCGCTGTAGTCAACACCTTGCGACCGCACCCGGTTACGACGACGGACACCGGGGTGTTCGACACCAGTCAGGGCACGGTGCACCTCATCCTCGGCTGCGGCGGCAACGACACCAACCTGGATGAGTACGGGACCGGGGCCGACGGCGGGCGTCAGGCCAAGGTGTTCACCCGGGCCGCCCGGCCCGCCCAGGCGTCCGCGCCGGGCGTCTACGATCGGGCCGCGGCCGACGCCGTGGAGGACGCCGTCTGGTCGGCCCGGCAGGACACGTCCACCGGGTACGGGGTCGCGGTCTTCGATGTCAACCCGGGTCCCGAGAGCGGCGGCCGGACCAGCATCACGGTCACGCAGTACCACGCGGTCGGCGCGGACCCGGTCAATCCCGCCACCGGCGTCAAGGGCGCTCCCACGCCCGATTACACCGAGTTCGAGACCTTCACCGTGACGCGTCCCCGCTCCGACGGCGGCCGTTAAGGCTAAGGACGCCACCGGATACGGTCGGGTCATGGACGTTCTCGTGATTGGGGCTGGGGTCAGCGGCTTGACCACCGGGATCTGCCTGGCCGAGGCCGGGCTCAGCGTAACGATCAGGGCGGCCGTTCCGCCCGGGCAGACCACCTCGGTCGTGGCCGGCGCCGTCTGGGGCCCGGTCCGGGTGGGACCGCCCGACCGGGTCCTGGAATGGGGCCGGGTCGGCCTGGATGCCCTGTCCAAGCTCGCCACCGAACCCGGCACCGGCGTGCGGATGGCCAGCGGCCGGGAAATCTCCCGTGGTTCGCTCGAACCGCACTATTGGATGGATCTGCTCACCGACGTGCGGCCGTGCGAGCCAGCCGAACTGCCNNCTGGGCTACCTGCAGGCCCGGTTCGAGCGGGCGGGGGGTGCGCTGGAGATCTCGGCGATCGCCTCGCTAGCCGAGCTGGCGGGCCTGGCTCCGGTCGTGGTCAACTGCTCGGGCGTCTGGGCGCACGATCTGGTGCCCGACCCCGCGGTGGTGCCGGTGCGCGGCCAGGTGGTGATCGCCGCCAACCCCGGCATCGAGGAGTTCGTCATCGACCGGGACCCGGAGCCGCCCTGGATTACCTACATGTTCCCGCACGGCGACACGATCCTGCTGGGTGGCACCAACGACGAGGGTAACTGGGACCAAGACCCGCAAAAACCTATAGCCGAACGGATCGTGGCTGGCTGCGCGGAGATTGACCCTCGCCTGCGCGGGGTGGAGATCCTCGGGCACCGCGTTGGCCTGCGGCCGTGCCGCCCGGAGGTGCGGCTGGAATCCGAGCCACTGGGCGGTGGCGTGCTCTGGCACAACTACGGTCACGGCGGCGCCGGCATCTCGCTGTCCTGGGGCTGCGCCGCCGAGATAGCGGCGGCGCTGTGCTAGCCCAGGGGGGCGACCCCCTGGAACCCCGCGGCGAGGCTGCGCCTCGCGGGTCTGTGCTACCCGGGCGGACTAACTGGCTTGACCAGCCGGCGCTTATGACGCGGTAGGCGTCCTGGCAGAGCTCGGCGATCTCGGCCCAGTCGATGTCGTGGTCGAGCCGGACGCCGATCCAGCCGCGGCCGCCGACGTAGGGCGGCCGGAAGAACCGGGCGGGCTCGGACGCGGCCAGCTCTTGCTGCACGCCGGCCGGCGCGGCGCACCACAGATGCGGGAACTGGTCCGCGTGATGGCCGTCCGCCCACAGCGTCACGAAGGAGCTCTTGTCCCGGACGAACCAGGTCGGCGCGCCGTGGCTAGGCCGCTCGGTGACCTCAGGGAACGCCAGGCAGATCGCGCGCAGCCGCCCGGCCAGGTCCGCCGTCATCGGCCGGCCAGGGGCGCTGAGTCCACGCCGGGACCGGTGCGGGGCCAGATCATGGATTTCAGCATCTTCATCACCACGGGATTTCCGACGCCGCGCCAATCCGAGGTCAGCAGGCCGTACGGCTCGCGATCGCCCCAGTTGTAGAGCAGCTGGCTGGTGCCCGGATTGATGCCCTTGGCGTGGGTCGGGTTGAGCGCCCACCAGCACCAGTCAAGGTCGGCGTCGGTGATCCAGGCCTTAATGTTGTTCCACCACACGCCATTGTCGGCGTTACCGACCTGCGACGTCGGGTCCAGGCCGAAATTAGCCAGTGATCCGGTATCGTTGCCGAACTCGCCGATCCAGAGCGGCGCCAACCCGTCGAGCCCGCCGGCTCGGTCGCCGAGAATGTAACCTCCGGCCTTGGTCATTTCGTCGATATAGGACGCCTGGGACTGTCCCTTCGGGTGGAACCACGAATAGTCGTGCATGCTGTAGACGACCTTGTCCGCGCGCTCCAGCCGAACCGGATGGCTGGCCACGCCGGTCAGGTCGCCGGCGTATTTAAGCCCTTCGCAGATGATCAGCAGGTGCGGATTGATCTCGTGGATGAGGTTCCCGGCTTCTGCGTACATGGCGGCGATATCGGTCGTGCCCCCGGTCCCCCAGGCCGGGGTGCGAACACGCCAGCCCACCCGCGCCCGCCTGGGCTCATTCATGATGTCCATCCCGGCGACCAGGGGGTTGGACTTGTACCGCTCCGCGATGCCCTGCCAAGCCGAGAAGAATTTCGCGGCCGGCCAGCGGTCGTTGTACCAGAGGCCATTGCCGTCCTCGGCTGAGCAGCACCAGCCTGCGTCGAGCATGTGGCAGTTCGGTATGACGATGAGGCCCGCACCGGTGAGCGCCGCCACGCAGGCGTCGTAGACCTGCAGCGGCGTGGCACCGAACAGATCAGGGTTGGCGGCCAGGTACTGATCGGGAACGCCAGAGGCCTGCTCGGTCATCCACAGGCTGAACGGGAACCGCACGCTGTTGAAGCCGTGCGAGGCCAAGGTCTTGGCCAGACTGCTGCGGTGGGTGCGGTCCAGGCCGGGTGCCACGCCGAGATCTTCGTGGGCGCCGTACCAGTTCACCCCGGCCAGCCGGACGCGCTTTCCGCGCGCATCGACAATGAACCGGCCGTTCGTCGAGAGGGGCCACGCTATCGTCGGCACGTCCGATGACATCCGGGTCACCCCACGGGGCGGTGAACCAGGGCGGCGACGTGCGGCGGCAGGGGGATGCTCGCGGGAAGCACGGAGTCGGGCTCGGGGTCCTGCCAGGCGGCGGCGAGCGGGAGGACGCCGGCCCAGACCGGAAGGGCCGCGTCGGGGCTGTCGCCGTCGTCGGGCGGCCCGGTGCGGATCTTCACCGAGGCCTCGGCCAGGGACAGGGCGAGCAGGGTCGTCTGGGCCAGTTCCTTCTTGCTCGGACGGCGAGCGTAGTCCCACTGGCCGGGGACCAGGTGCTCGGTGAGGGCGTGCAGGCCGGCCAGCTTCTCCTCCGGGTCGGTCACCGGCCTAGGCGTGCCGTAGATCATGGCGCTGCGGTAGTTGACCGCGTGCTCGAAGACCGACCTGGCCAGCACCAGCCCGTCCAGGTGGGTCACCGTGACGCAGATGGTGGCTTGCGGCGCGCTGACCAGGCTGCGGCTGGCCACCGAGCCATGCAGGTAGAGCGTGTCGCCGGCCAGGCCGTACACGGTGGGGACCACCATCGGATAGCCGTCCACCACGACACCGAGATGGCAGATCAGCCCGGCCGCGAGGATGTCCTCGAGATCCCGCCGGTCAGTGCGGCCCTGCTCCCGCAGGCGGCGGTGCCTGGTGCGTTCGTTGACGGGCAGGTCAGAGGTATGGGGCATAGGTGGATTGTATGCGCGACCATTCGAACGTGAGTGTTAGCTGGCCGGGTGGACGCACGAGGATCGTTCGGCCGATAATCCTTTTACTAAGGTGGGGGCATGAAGATCGGATTCGGCGCCCCGGTCGCGGGCGCATGGGCCACCCCGGAATATCTGACGTCCTTCGCGGGGCGAGCCGAGGACGTCGGGTACGCGTCGCTGTGGGGTTTCCAGCGGCTGCTGGTGCCCGAGGGATCGGGCATGGAGCCGGTGTACCACAGCGTGCTCGACCCGATGGTGGCGCTGGGGTACGTGGCCGCCCGGACGTCGCGAATCCGGCTCGGCGTGGCGATCATCAACCTGCCGTTCGTCTCCCCCGCCTACCTGGCCAAGCAGGCGACTACCCTCGACGTGCTGTCCGGCGGCCGGTTTGACCTGGGCCTGGGCATCGGCTGGATGCCGGAGGAATTCGCCGCAACGGGCGCGTCCATGCCCCGGCGGGGTGCGCGCGCCGAGGAGTACCTGGCCGTGCTGCGGACGCTGTGGGCCGATGAGGTCAGCTCGTACAGCGGTGACTTCTACACCGTCCCGGCCGGGCGGCAGGACCCCAAGCCGGTGCAGAAACCCGGACCGCAGGTGCTGCTCGGGGGCATGTCCGCACCGGCCATGGAGCGGGCCGGGCGGCTGGCGGACGGCTGGATCACCTCGAGCCGCGCCGACCTCACGAAGATCAGCGAGGCGGTCGGCGTGATCAAGCGGGCCGCCTCGGCGGCGGGCCGCGATCCCGACGCGGTGCGCATCATCTGCCGGGGCGTGGTCCTGGCCGGCGCCGAGGCCAAGGGACCCGACGGCAGCCGACGGCTGCTTTCTGGCAGCTACGCGCAGATCCGCGAGGACGCCGAGTGGCTCGCCGGGCAGGGAGTCACCGAGCTGTTCTACGACCTGAACTGGGACCCGGAGGTCGGCAACCCGTCGGTGGCGCCGCGGGCCGCGGCGGAGCGAGCCGGGGCGATCCTGACCGAGCTGGCCCCGGGATAGCGAGCTCAGGTTCCTGACGGCTCGGTGATCAGGCCCTCGCGGTGGGCGATGGCGGCGGCCTCGGTGCGGCTGGCGGCACCGAGCTTGCCGAGGATGTTGGACACGTGCACGCTGGCGGTCTTCGGCGCGATGAACAGCACCGACGCGATCTCCCTGTTGCTGTGACCCGCGGCGATGAGCCTGAGCACCTCGCGTTCCCTGGCGGTCAGCGAGCCCAGTACCTGGCCGCCAACCCGCGGTTCCGCGGTCCCGATCCTGGCCCGGCGGCCGAGGTCGTCGAGCGCCCGGCGCAGGGGCCTGGCCTTCAGCTTGTCCGCCGTGTGCGCGGCCTGGCGCCACTGTTCCGTGGCCTCGTCACGCCGGCCCGCCTCGGCGAGCGCCTCGGCCAGCCGCCAGCGGGTGCGGGCGACCTCATAGACGTAGTCGGGTCCGAACTCGTCCAGCACCGTCTGCCACGCCTGCGGGTCGTTCTCGCCGCGGGCGCGGTGGTACTCGGCCTCGGCCCGGGCCAGCCAGCCGCGCCCCTCGGGGCCGAGGATGAACTTGGGCCGCCGCGGGAAGGCCGCGCCCTCGCGGGCGATCTGCCGCAGCTCGTCCGCCGCGGCCAGCTCGGCCACGGCGAGATCGTCGTCACCGACCGCGCGGGCCAGCAAGGCGCGGTCGGCGCGCGCGCTCAGGGCGACCGCGGCCGGCCTGATCACTGACGGCGAGTAACCCCACCCCGGGATGACGGTGACCGCGATGGCGGCCCGGGCCTCGGTCAGGGCCCGCTCGGTGTCGCCCTGCCAGAGGGCGTGCTCGGCGAGCACACCGCGGGCGGTGAACTCGTCGAATCCGTGTACCGACCAGAACGGCTCGAGCCAGGCGCGCCG